>CALXGE010000007.1 GCA_944387775.1 uncultured Oscillospiraceae bacterium
GTGTGATCTTCATGTGTCCGCCTCCTTCTGGGGTCATTGTAGCAGAGCAGGGCGGGAAAGCAAGGGCTTTCGCCTCAGTGGTGATTTTTGGGCCGTCAGTGGTTTCTGCTAAGGCGCAAAAACCGGCAGGGGCCGGGATGCGGACGACATCCCGGCCCCTGCCGGCCATTTGTAGGAAAGACTATGATTGCGTCCCCAGCTCCTGGAGCAGGGCTTGGCGCAGCGTCAGGATCTGTCCCACGTGGTAGTTGGTTACCACATCCACCTCCATGACGGAGTCCAGGGGACGCCTGTCCCGGATCTCCGCGCCGGCGGCCTCCAGTCGCCGGCGGTTTTCCTCCGTCAGCCGCCCGGGGTGCTCCAATAGGCACAAAGCCTCCATATGACAGACCAGATCCCGGGCCTTCCGGTCACAGGAGCGGAACCGCACCAGCTCCTGCTTCTGGCGGCGCAGATGGAAAAAGAGCTTCTGCTTGGAAAAGATGGTCAGCTGTTTTTCCATGGCGCTGAGCTTTTTGGACAGCGCGTCCCCATCCGGAAGAACATTATCCCCGTCGAAAATCTGCTCCAGGAAGCGCAGCACGTCCTTGTCGAGGCTCTCCAGAGCGCCGCGGATCTTCTGGCTGTTGTCGTAAGGGAACACCAGTACGTCAATGACCATGCCCACCCCCAGGCCGATGGCGGTGTCCCAGATCCGACCCAGGGCGTAGGTCATGGGAGAGAGGTCCGCCGTGGTGCAGACCATGACCAGAATGAAGGAGGGCAGGGAGGGGGAGAGGGTGACGTGGAGGGAGTTATATACAGTAATGATGATAATAACACCGATGCCTACGGCGGTGAGATAGCTGATGGGCAGCTCCCGCAGAAGAAGGCCCATGACCGCGCCGAAGCTGACCCCCACGATCTGGGTCAGGCAGGCCTCCAGAGAAGCACGGAAGGTGGGCTGCACTGCCGACATGGCCCCCAGCATGGCAAAGATTAGCTTAGCACTGCTGGTGCCGTACTGGTTGACGATGGCTAGGGCAATGATAATGGCGGCGGCGGTTTTGATGGTCCGCAGGCCAATGAGGTCGGACAGTTTCTTCATAGGGGGCTCCTTCCTGACGGCGGGACGGGGCTGATGGCATCTGTTGATAACCATATGATACCATAGCCTGGGGAGGAGCGTCAAACCGAAAGAGGCGAAAACACCGCCGCGGCTATGCCGCGGCGGTGTTTTATGTGCAAAAGAGGGATTAGAAGTCCACCTCGGTGTCGTAGAAGCAGCACTTGAGGAGCTTCTCCATGACGTCAGGGGTGATGGTACGGGGGTTGGAACCGGTGCAGGCGTCGCCTACGGCCAGCTCGGCCACCTGGGGCAGCTTCTCCAGGAACTCCTTCTCGTCGATGATGCCGCCCTCGTAGTCCTTGATGCAGGCGGGGATGTCCAGCTGTTCATTCATGGCCTTGATGTGGGCAATGAGGGCCTTGCTGGTGGGCTCCAGGCCCAGGAAGGCAGCGATCTCACCGTAGCGCTTCTCCGCCTCGGGCTCCTTGGCGTTGTAGGCGATGACCTTGGGCAGGTACATGGCGTTGGCGCAGCCGTGGACGATGTGACCGCCGGAGAAGGCGGCGCCGGTCTTGTGAGCCATGGAGTGGACAATTCCCAGCAGGGCGTTGGAGAAGGCCATACCAGCCAGGCACTGGGCGTTGTGCATGCGATCCCGGGCCTCCATGTCGCCGTTGTAGCTCTTCACCAGGTCGGCGGAGATCATCTTGATGGCGTGGAGAGCCAGGGGGTCGGTGTAATCGCAGTGGAGGGTGGACACATAGGCCTCAATGGCGTGGGTCATGGCGTCCATACCGGTGTGAGCGGTGAGCTTCTTGGGCATGGTCTCCGCCAGGTCGGGATCTACGATAGCCACATCCGGGGTGATGTTGAAGTCGGCCAGGGGGTACTTGACGCCCTTGTGGTAGTCGGTGATGACGGAGAAAGCGGTGACCTCAGTGGCGGTACCGGAGGTGGAGGGAATGGCGCAGAAGTGGGCCTTGGTGCGCAGCTTCGGGAAGTTGAAGGGGATGCAGAGGGCCTCGAAGGTGGTGTCGGGGTACTCATAGAAGGCCCACATGGCCTTGGCGGCATCGATGGGGGAGCCGCCGCCGATGGCGACGATCCAGTCGGGCTGGAACTGCCGCATGGCCTCAGCGCCCTTCATGACAGTTTCTACGCTGGGATCGGGCTCCACACCCTCAAACACCTGGACCTCCATGCCGGCGGCCTTCAGGTTGTCGCAGACCTTGTCCAGGAAGCCGAAGCGCTTCATGCTGCCGCCGCCGACTACGACGAAGGCCCGCTTGCCATCCAGGGTTTTCAGAGCATCCAGAGCGCCCTTGCCATGATACAAATCACGAGGTAAAGTGAATCTAGCCATTATATTTTCCTCCTGTGAAATCATTTTTATGTAGTACCGGAAATCCGGCCCGGGGTTTCGTTAAAACTTTAACGATTTCCTTTGAACATAGTGTAGCACGACATTGCATAATTGTCAATACTTTAACAATAAAAATTTTTTCGGAAATGTGAGGGCTTTGAAGAGAGCATCGAAATAAGAAGTGGGATCCTGAGGAGAGAAATCGTAGTGGTCTCCTGCTGAGGAGACGTGTCGGGAGGGGGTTGTATCCGCTCTGGGGATACGGTATAATAGCTCTGCATCATCCCACAACAGGAGGAGTCCTTTATGCAGCTGCTCTATTGGTTCGAATCCATTCGTACACCGGTGCTGGATACCGTGATGTCTCTCGTTACCCGATTGGGAGAGGAAGCGCTGTTTTTGCTGGCGGCGCTGCTGGTGTTCTGGTGCGTGGACAAGCGCAGGGGTTACTATCTGATGACGGTGGGCTTTGTGGGCACCCTGGTGAGCCAGTGGCTGAAGGTGGTCTGCGCGGTGCCCCGGCCCTGGGTGAAGGACCCGGATTTCACCATCGTGGAGTCCGCCAGGGCCGCCGCCACGGGCTACAGCTTCCCCAGCGGCCACACCCAGTGTGCCGCCGGATATTTGGGCGGTATTGCACGGTTTACCCAGAGACTGTGGCTGCGGATCGTATGCGTGATTTTGATTCTTCTGGTAGCGGTGTCGCGGATGTACCTGGGAGTCCATACTCCGGCAGATGTAGGGGTGTCCCTGGTCATCGGAGTGGTGCTGGTATTTGTGCTCTACCCCCTGATGGAGAGTACCCTGTGGTTTCCCAACCGGATGTATCTCATCATCGCCGCCATGCTGGCCCTCAGCGGGGCCTTCGTGGTGTATATGGAGCTGACCGTGCCGACCATCGGCAGCGCGCAGGTGCTGATGGAGGCCTACGAGAACTGGGCGGAGGCCCACAAGAACGCCTACACCCTGCTGGGGGCGGTCTCCGGGGTGCTGGTGGTATACTTCTTTGACAGCAAGGTGCTCCAGTTCCCCACCCGGGCCCCCTGGTGGGGCCAGCTCATCAAGCTGGCGGGGGGGATCGGTCTGACCCTGGCGGTGAAGACGCTGCTGAAAACCCCGCTGCTGACCTTCTGCGGCGGCCACGACGCCGCCCACGCCCTACGCTACTTCGTGGTGGTGCTGGTGGCTGGGTGCCTCTGGCCCATGACCTTCCGCTTCTTTGAGAAGTACGCCAAGTGACAGAAAGTTACAAAATACGGCAGTGTATTGCCTTTTCCTCCCCTGGATGGTATAATGCGGCTGTATGACCGCCCCGCGGCGGTACAGTGTATCTCACTGAGGGAGGAAAATAACTATGATGAGCAAAAAACTGACGGATGTGGTGGCATATCTCTCCTGGATCGGCCTTCTGATTGCCTTTATTGCCGGTGACCGTGAGAACTGCAAGTTCCACCTGAATCAGTCTCTGGTGATCTGGTTGGCAGGTGTGGTGCTGGGTGTTGTGGCCATCATTCCCATTTTGGGCTGGATCGTGGCTTTTGTGGGATGGATCTTCCTGGTGGTCTGCTGGTTCATCGGCATCATCAGCGCCGCCAGCGGCACGGAGAAGGCAGTTCCCCTGCTGGGCCGTTTTAAGCTGCTCCAGTAAGCATTTGACAGTTCTGATATGAAAAATACCGCCGGTCCATTGGGGACCGGCGGTGTTTTTTGTCTGTCGGTATTTCAGGTTATCCCTCCACGGTGGTGCAGGTAACGGTGAAGGAGATAGCGGGGATGGCAATGCCATTCTCCGATGTGGAGGCAAAGGAAACCGTGCCGCTGACAGTTTGGACTGTGCCGGGGGTGAGGCTGGTCGGGATAGTATAGGAACCCAGGGACAGGGCGGTGATCTGGTAGCTCTCTGCCAGTCCAGCCGCCTCCAGATTGCTTTCGATGGCATCCTGAATAGCGGGGAGCAGATCAAAGCTGCCGCCAGACACCGCCTCCAGGGAAATGCCCTGCGTGCAGCGCTCCAGTTTCTGATACGCGGCCTGGCCATCAGGAAAGGCATTATCCACTGGGGCAGTAGTCCCCTCGCCCACCAGACGAACGGTGGCAGTAAGTTGGCTGGTGGTTACGGAGGGGGCATACTTCTCTCCGGAGGGCAGGGTATGGGAGTCTCCCTGGTAGCTGGCGGTGTAGGGAACCGTCAGAACGGTGCCGTCTCGGAGGTCGGCAGGGAACTGGAAGGCGTAGGAGATGGCCACGCTGACCAGATCACCCTCTACAAGGGTCCCCTCTGTGTAATCCTCCAGAGCGGTAAAGATGGCGGATTGGATGCCCGCCAAAGTCCAGTCCCCGGTGAGGTCGATGGCCAGGTTCTCCGGACTGCCCGCCTCCATGACGGAGGGGGCATAGGCCCGCATGATGCTGTTTATGGATTCCCAATCCTCGGTGCTGTCTCCGGCGACGGATGCTTCTGTAGAGCTGCTCCCGCTGCCGAGGCCCAGGATCTCCTGGACTTCCCCGTCGGAGAGCGCTTCGCTGCGGCCCAGCTCATCGGCAAGGGGCTGCCGCATCAGCGTCACGATGGCGTCCCGCTGGCCGTCGGTGATGTAGACGCTGCCCAAAACGCTGGCAAACTGCTCTCCGTTCTGCCGATACATGGCCAGAAGAATGTCTTGATAGGCCTCGGCATAGGTGCCGTCCAGGGGCTGCTGGGCAAAGGAGAAGATGTCGTGGTATTGATTCCAGGTGAGGAAGGTGCCTGCGTAGTTGTAAAGAATATTCAGAAGGTCGGATGCCTCCTCACCACCGTAGGTATCCAGATAGTCGCTCCAGGAGAGATACGGGAGGAAGGAAACTGCCAAAGCATAGTCCTTCCGATAGTTTTCGTGTACCAGCTGGGAGATACGGGCGGCGTCCAGGGTCAGGGTAAAGCTGTCCGCTACGGCCTGCCGCTGGGCCTCAGCGATGAAATCCCCCTGCCATTCCAGCACATAGCGATGGGGGGTACCGTTGGTGTCAAAGCCGGTCAGCAGGATCTGGCTGTCCGACGGGTGGTTCTCCAGCCAGTCTTCCGGCTGGGGTATGATCTGGAGGAACCAGCTGGCATCTCCCTCCCGGTAAAGGGTAAGGCCCATAGCTTCCTCCGTCCAGGTTATGGAGGCGGCGCTCTCCTCTGCCGTCTGCAGGTCAAAGGGAAATAGCCCTGCGCTGTGGGACACGTGAATATAAGAGCCGGAGTCCCGAATCAGCTCACCGTCCTCCGTGACCACCATCCGGCACAGTTCGGCGGAGGAGATGTCGTAGGTATAGGGATTGAAATACTGGTTGATGAGTTCCGCTGTCTCCTCCGGATCGGCCAGGAGGTAATATTGCCTGATGGTGGAGAAACCGTTGCCTGTACGGAGGGTGAGGTTGGCAGAAGATTCGTCTGTAGGTAAAGTAAAAAACCGGATCTGATCGCTGTCGATCTCCATGGCCTGCTGTGCAAACCACAGCAGGCTGGATGCGGGCATATCTGTGGTCACATTTTCAGAGAAAACACCTGCCAGCTCCAGAACATCGGACCAATCCTCCAGCTCCAGACATTGTTGGATTACGGCCTTCATCAAGTTCTGCTGGACCTGAATCCGGACCAAGTCTCCATCGCTGTACCGGCGGAAGCGGACGATCTCCATGGCGTCCTCACCGGTGAGCAGGCGGTAGCCTGCCTCCTGGTGGATCTGGAGATTTTGATAGGGGTCGTTGTAGTCCATATCCTGGGGTACGTCAAACCACACACCGCCCAGGGCGTCCACCAGCTGGCCTACGGTGTCGGTATCCACCACAAAGTAGTAGTCGGGGAAGACACCGGTGAGGTCACGGACCTGCTGCTTGAGGTTTTCGATGCCGCCGCCGCTGGAGGAACGGTAACCGTAGACAGTATTGATCTTTTTTAGGCTCCAGGGCACATCCACCGCCGTGTCCCGGGGGATGGAGAGAAAGTTCACTTCCCCGGCTTTCACGTCGTAGGTGGCCAGGAGGAGAGTGTCTGTGCGTATCTCGGTATCTTCCAGGCCGGCAATGAGGAAGGTGTATACGCCCTCCCGGCGGTTGAGAAAGGAATCGCCCCCCGGCTGGCTGAAGGAGAGTCGGGAGATGGAGCTGCTGTCGGAAGCATTGGTGGTTTTCTGCCCGCCGCTGAAGGCCAGCACCGCCGCCAGGGCTGTGCCCAGCAGCACCAGTACCAGGGTGGCAATGGCCATCTGAGGCCTTTTGGCGATGAGGAGGATGCGCTCCTTCATGGTTCTCTTTTTGTCCGTCATGGTGGTGGCGGTGCGGAGGAGGCCGGACAGAGCACGGCCCGGAACGATCATGTCCACCAGGGTTTGGCCATATTCCAGTCTCTGGTCCTCACCGAGGCGGCGGATAGCACTGTGGTCGCAGGCCAGCTCCCCATCCCGACGGCTGAGAACCGCCGCCCACCACACAAAGGGGTCGAACCAGTATACGCACAGGCACACCATCCGCAGCAGGGCCCACAGATGGTCTCCGTGACGGAGGTGGGCCTGTTCGTGGGCCAGGATATGGGGCAGCCGACCGGGAGCCAGTGACCGTTCATTGACATAGATAACCGGGCGCAGCAGCCCGCACAGACAGGGAGAGGCCAAATCTTCCACCAGGTACACCGGCGTGGAGCAGTCCCCTGGCAGGACATCCGGGGAGAGCCGCCGCCGCTTTTTCCGCAGGGTCAGGGCAAAATGGAGGTTGGTTCCCACCAGCAGACAGCCCATGACAGCCATTCCGGCGTACCAGGGCCAGCGCCAGAAGGGCATGTCCCAGATGCTGGCATATCGACTGTAGGTGACGATCTGGTGGCCACCCTCCAGATCCACCTGATAGCCGTTGATAAAGTATCCCTGGTCCAGAATATCGTGGTTCACCTGCTCCTGTGAGGTACCTAAAGGATACTCAGCGGTCTTTGTGTAGGCATCGTAGAGGGGGTCCAGGAGGGAGAGAAAGCGCTGGGCAATGGGTACATCAACGGGCTCATCAGCGGCGGAACCGTCAGATTTCTCCGGCTGCGGCGAGGCCGCAGTGTCCTCCGAGTAAGTGGGGGATGGGCTTTCAGATGGTGCGGAAACAGAAACACTGCTCTCCGGGACAGCGGAGGAAGGGCTGCTCTCCTGGGGGAGCGCGTCAGACGTGTTGTCCTCCTGTTCCGAAGATGGGACGGAAGGGGTATCTGTCAAGATAGTTTCGGCGATGCTTTGCCCCAACTGCACTGTTGCGTCGGAGAGGGACACCGGGAGAGTAAACAAGGTGCCGGGGATCAGCAGCCGCAGAGCCACCAGTAGCCACAGGGCGTACTGGAGCCGAGGGTCGATCCTTCCCCGGAGCAGTCGACGAAACAAGGCCAGCACCAGAACCAGGAGGGAGGAGGAGAGGAGGATCTCCATCATGTCTGTTCCCTCCTCGCCTTTTCCAGAATAGCGCTGAGCTCGTCAATATCTTCCTGGGTGAGGCCCCGGCCGTCGGCCAGGGTGTTGACCATCATGCCTACGCTGCCCCGATAGACTCGCTGGAGAAGGGACTCCGTCTCCTGGAGAGCGGCCTGATCCCGGGAAACGGCGGGGCGGTAGAGCCGGGCTTTCCCGCCGCCCTCCCAGGTGAGAGCGCCTTTAGCCTCCAGACGGGTGATCATGGTGGCGATGGTGGACTTGCTCCAGCCGGTATCCGGGGAGAGGAGGCGGACCAGCTCCATGAGGGTCCGGGGAGATTTCTCCCAGAGGCGGTCCATGATCTGCCACTCCCCGGGGGAGAGAGAAACTGCGGTGTAGGACATAAGACGCTCCTTTCCGGACCAGAGAAAAGCTGCTGGTCCACAGCAATTGGTTTATACTTGTAAAACAACTATAACACGATGGTCTACATATGTCAACTAAATTTAAAGGGAAACGTTCTATTAGTAAGTGTTTTGTAAATATTAGATTTATTCATATAAATGAAACGGGAGGGGAAAGGGGTAGTGATGGCCTATATAGAAGAGATAACCGGAAAAACCCGGCAGAATTTGTGTGAAATGCTTATAGAATCAAATGTTGAAGTGTGAAGAAATTGTGTACATAATGACGGTTGACTTTTTTTAGATTAGGTTTTATCATATACCTACCATTGGCGGACCACAGAAAGGCTATACCCGCCGGTACGTGGCGGATGTGTGGAGCAGGCGGCACTCCCCTGTGCGGAGGATAAATCACAGCCTGTGAAGACGAGCCTTTCGGCTTTTCGGACACCAGCGTGGTGTCCGCTTTTTGTTTTCTGCTGTGGAGAGGGACCGGTTGCGTTTGAGGGCTGAACGGAAAGCGGTCGGTTCCAATTGGGAAAGGATGCAGAAAGCGGAGTGCAGCAATACATAGTGCGTAGCGCCGCTTTTTTGTGTCGTTTCGCCGGAGGGTGGATGCTCCGGCGGGACAATAAGAGAAAAGGAGTTAACCAACATGAAGAAGTTTCTTGCACTGCTTCTGGCTGTCGCCATGACGCTGGCTCTCGTGGCCTGCGGCGGCAACAGCGCCAACAATTCCAACAGCGGCGACGCTGACAGCACCGGCAGCGAAGGCGGCGACACCATCAAGATCGCCCTCATTGCCAATACCACCGGCGACTACGCCCAGTACGGCATCCCCGTACGCAACGGCGCCATGCTGTACATCGATGAGCTCAACGCCAACGGCGGCATCAACGGCAAGCAGGTCGAGGTTCTGGAGTACGACGACAAGGGCGACGGTGTGGAGGCAGTCAATGCCTTCAACCTGGCTATGGACCAGGGGATCACCGCTGTCATTGGCTCTGTCCTTACCAGCCCCACCATTACTCTGGCCGACGCCACCTATGAGGTGAATATGCCTCAGATCAGCGCCTCCGCTACCGCCCAGGGTGTCACCCAGATCGATCCCGAGGACGAGAGCGCCGGTATCCGTACCAACGTGTTCCGCTCCTGCTTCATCGATCCCTTCCAGGGGCAGACCATGGCCCACTACGCCTCTGAGAAGCTGGGCGCCACCACCGCCGCCATCCTCTATGAGAGCGGCAGCGACTACTCCGAGGGCTGCATGAACGGCTTTGTGGAGGCCTGCGGCGAGCTGGGTATCGAGATCGTGGCCACTGAGGCTTTTGCCACTGGCGACAAGGACTTCAACGCCCAGATGACCAAGATCGCTGCTGCCAATCCCGACGTGGTGTTCATGCCCTTCTACTACTCTGAGGCCGGCCTTGCCATCACTCAGGGCCGTCAGGCGGGCCTCACCGCCACCATCCTGGGTGCCGACGGTTTCGGCGGCATCAAGGACTATGCCTCCGCCGAGGACCTGGAGGGCACTGTCTATGGCTCCGGCTACGCTCCCGGTACTGAGTCTGTGGCTCAGTTCGAGGCAGACTACGAGGAGACCTACGGCGAGGCCGTGCCCAACATGTTTGCGCCTCTGGCCTATGACGCCGCCATGCTCATGTGCGAGGCCCTGAAGGCCGCCGAGGATCAGGGACTCACCGCCGGCAGCGACGAGTACAAGCAGGCCGTCATCGACACCATTGCATCCATGAGCGGCGTGGAGGGCATCACCGGTACCTACACCTTTGATGAGTACAACAACCCGGAGAAGTCCGTTGCCATGATCCAGCTTCAGGGCGGTGAAGAGGTCTTTACCGAGTTCTATTCCTTTAACTGATATCTGACAACTACAAATTAATCCCCATTTAACGCATACGGGGCGCGGAGGGAGATTTGCTCCCTCCGCGCTCACCCTACTTTCTGCGGACGCCCAATGGACGCACCTGCCTGGCGTGGAAAAGCGCTCCACGCGGATGCGGCCACCGGGTGTTCGCACCCGAATTGTGAGAGAAACCTGAGAAAAAGAGAAAGGACGTGAAGCCATATGTCCTATGTGTTCAGCCAGGCGGTTAACGCTCTGCAGCTGGGGTCCATCTACGCCCTGGTTGCCCTCGGCTACAGCATGGTCTACGGCATTATCCTGCTGCTCAACTTCGCCCACGGCGATATTATCATGGTGGGCGCCTATGTGACCTATTACGCCATGACCTCTTTCCATCTCCACCCCCTGGTATCGGTGGTGCTGGCGGTGGCCATGTGTACTCTGCTGGGTGTGGTCATTGAGAAGGTGGCCTATACACCTCTGCGCTCTGCCCCGCGGCTGAGCCTCCTCATTACCGCCATCGGTATCTCCTTCCTGCTGGAGAACGGCGCCCAGCTCCTATTCGGCACGGATACCAAGAGCATGGTCCAGGATCCCCTGATTCCCGGTACGCTCACCATCGGCGACGTGTCTATTACCTATGCCGCCCTTATCACCATTCTGGTGTCCATCGTGTCCATGGTGGTGCTGACCATCCTGGTCCAGCGGACCAAGCTGGGGAAGGCCATGCGGGCGGTCAGCGAGGATATGGGGGCTGCCCAGCTCATGGGCATCAGCCTTAACCGCACCATCTCATTCACCTTTGCCGTGGGTTCTGCTCTGGCGGGTATCGGCTCCGTTCTCCACGTGGCCTCCTACTTCCAGGCCAGCCCCATGATGGGCTCCATGCTGGGCCTGAAGGCCTTTGTGGCGGCGGTGCTGGGCGGCATTGGTTCCATTCCCGGCGCTATGATCGGCGGCTTTGCCATCGGCATTGTGGAGACATTGGTGACGGCGGCAGGTCTTTCCACCTGGAAGGACGGCGTTGTGTTTGCCATTCTGATCGTGGTGCTGCTCCTCAAGCCCACCGGCATCCTGGGCAAGAAGATCACAGAAAAGGTATAAGGGGGTGGAGAGCATGAAACAGAATACGATCCGAATCCCTATGCCCATGCGCTACCTCATCAACCTTCTTCTGACAGTGGCGCTGTGGGGCGTTCTCGCCTTTCTTGTGGCGGAGGGTGTCATTACCAACTATTGGTCCGGAATCCTGGTGACCGTCGGCATCAACATTATTCTGGCGGTGTCCCTGAACGTGGCTACCGGCTACCTGGGACAGCTGCCTCTGGGCCATGCCGGTTTTATGGCGGTGGGAGCCTACGCCGGCGGCATCTACATGAAGATCACGCCTCTGGCGGAGATGCTGCGCGCCGGGGATACACTGGGGGCTCTGCCCTATATCGTGATCGCCCTGCTGCTCTCCGGCGTCGTGGCGGGATTCTTCGGCCTGATCATCGGTATTCCTGCCCTGCGGCTGAAGGGAGACTACCTGGCCATCATCACCCTGGGCTTTGGCGAGATCATCCGTGTGGTGCTCACCAACATCGACTCCGTGCTGGGCTTCAAGTTCACCTACGGCGCGGCAGGCCTCAAGCAGATCCCCAAGATCTCCAGCTTTACGGTGGTGTTTGTCTGTGTGGCCCTCACCTGCCTGGTGATCCATGTGGTTATGAAGTCCCGCCACGGCCGTGCCATTCTCTCCATCCGGGAGAACGAGATTGCCGCAGAGAGCGTGGGCATCAACACCACCTATTACAAGGTCATGGCCTTTGCCATGTCCGCCTTCTTCGCAGGAATCGCCGGCTGCCTCTACGCCGGATACCTGGGTTCCCTGTTCCCCTCCACCTTCAAATTTATGAAGTCCATCGAGATCCTGGTGATGGTGGTGCTGGGCGGCATGGGCTCCATGCTGGGGTCTGTCCTGTCCGCCACGGTGCTGACGGTGATCTCGGAGCTGCTGCGGTCCGTAGGCGACCTGCGGATGGTGTTCTATTCCCTGGCCCTGGTACTGATGATGATCTTCCGGCCCAAGGGATTGCTGGGCAGCTACGACTTCTCTATGTCCCGGGTATTGGAAAAGACCCTTGGTTTCCTGTTCCGACCGGCGTCGGTAAAAAAGGAGCGTAAAGGAGGAGCGGCAAAATGAAAAGAGATCCAAGAACAGTGACAAAGCTGGTGCCGGTGCCCTCCACCAACATTATTCCTGAGCGCGATGTCGATAAGAGTCCTATTCTGGAGTGCCGTCATCTGGGCATCGATTTCGGCGGCCTTACGGCGGTCGAGGACTTCAATATGGCCATCGGCCGTACGGAGATCGCAGGTCTCATCGGCCCCAACGGCGCAGGCAAGACTACGGTGTTCAATCTTCTCACCAAGGTATACCAGCCTACCCGGGGCACCATTCTGGTGGATGGCCACGATACCGCAGGTAAGAGTACCATCCAGGTCAGCCACATGGGGATTGCCCGTACCTTCCAGAATATCCGTCTCTTCAAGGAGCTGACGGTAATGGACAACGTCCTCATCGGCCTCCACCACGAGATGGACTACCGTCTGGCCGGAGCCATTCTCCGCCTGCCCAGCTACTGGCGGGGAGAACGGATCGCTCGGGAGCGGGCTATGGAGCTGCTGGGCATCTTCGATATGCAGGACATGGCGGATTACAAGGCCGGCTCTCTGCCCTACGGCGCCCAGCGCCGCCTGGAGATCGTCCGGGCCCTGGCTACAGGGCCCAGCCTTCTGTTGCTGGATGAGCCTGCCGCCGGCATGAACCCCTCAGAGACGGCGGAGCTTATGGACAACATTGTGAAGATCCGGGATACCTTCCAGATCGCCATCATGCTCATTGAGCACGATATGAATCTGGTCATGGGTATCTGTGAGGGTATCTGCGTGCTGAACTTCGGTAAGATCATTGCCAAGGGCACGCCGGAGGACATCCAGGCCAATCCGGCGGTCATCGAGGCCTATCTGGGTAAGCGGAAGGAGGCGTAAGGCATATGGCTCTGTTGAAAGTGGATGATATCCATGTGTATTACGGCAGTATTCATGCGGTGAAGGGTGTGTCCTTTACGGTGGAAGAGGGGGAGATCGTCACCCTCATCGGCGCCAACGGCGCGGGAAAATCCACGGTTCTGAACACCGTCTCCGGCCTTCTCCATCCCAAGAATGGCAGTATCATCTTTCAGGACAAGGACCTCAAGGGCGTGGCGCCCCACAAGGTGGTGGAGCGTGGCCTGGCCCAGGTCCCCGAGGGACGGCGGATTTTCCTCCAGATGACCGTGGAGGAGAACCTGGAAATGGGAGCCTACACCCAGCCCAAGTCCACAGTGGAGCCGGGTATCGCCGACGTATATGAGCGCTTTCCGCGCCTGAAGGAGCGGCGGCGGCAGATCGCCGGGACCCTCTCCGGCGGCGAGCAGCAGATGCTGGCCATGGGCCGGGCGCTGATGAGCAGGCCCAAGCTCCTGATGCTGGATGAGCCCTCCATGGGCCTTGCTCCCATCCTGGTGGAGCAGATCTTCGATATCATTCGTGAGCTCCACGCCGCAGGCACCACTATCCTTCTGGTGGAACAGAACGCTCAGGCGGCTCTGGCCGTGGCGGACCGGGCTTACGTTATGGAGACCGGCAAAATCACCCTCAGCGGCACCGGCGCGGAGCTGATGGCCAGCGACCAGGTGCAGAAGGCCTATCTGGGTGCATGAGGGAAGGGTTCCTGCAAAGAATATAATAGTAAGCTAACGCCCCGGCTGCCTAAAGCAGCCGGGGCGTTAGCTTATGCTATGAGCAATATTATTTTTCCTTGGGATCTTTGGGGAAACGGTTAGGAAAGTACCGCCTCAGCAGGTCGAAAAAGTCCTCCTGCCGGGTCAGATACATGAAAACCAAGTACACACCAGCGGCAAGACCATCCAAAACCAGGCATTTTGTCACCAGGAGGATTTTCCCCTTATCGCCGCTTACCACGCGATCAGTAACCATCTGCAGCAGCGCACCTGTGACCAGTGTGCCCGCCAGACACTTGAGGAGAGGAGACAACCGGATATCGCTGACCTTTCGCAGCAGCAAAATAGCCAGCATGATGCCTCCGGCGGTCAGAGAGAGGGCAGTGGCCAAGGCCAGCCCTGCTGCACCCAGGGAGGGGGAGAGCAGCCAGTTGAGCCCCCAGTTGAGGAGCAGGATTCCGCCGTTGACCGCCAGTGGGGCCAGGGTCTTCTCCATAGTGTAATAGGCCTTGCTGAGAAGATCCAGGGCGCAGAAGCCCGCCATGGACAGAGCATAGATGGAGAAAACCGTGCCGGTGGCAGCGGTGGAGGCGGCGTCAAAGCTGCCGCCTTCAAAAAGAACTTTTACGATGGGTGTTCCGAATATTGCCAGGACCACGGATACTGGAAGGATTACCAGAAGGGTGTAGCGGAGAATTCCCCACACATATCGCCGGTAGACGACGGGATCCACGGTGGCGTATTCCTGACTGAATTTGGGGAAGAGAACGGTGCTGATACTGTAGATCAGTGTGGTGGTCAGTGGGGTGAAGAGCTTGTCGGCGTAGTAGAACACGCTGACCGGACTGTCTGTAAGGCTGGCGGCCATGCCGGAGTCCTGTAGATAGCAAAAGAGAAAGATGGAGGCGGTAAGGACCGTCACGGCGGCGGTTTTAAAGAAGGTGCGCACGTAGCCGGCTTTGAGATCCAGCCGGGGACGGAAACGGTAGCGTTCCTTTATCCCGTAGGGAACTGTCATGCCCAGCTGCAAAAGCCACGCCGCGGATATTGCCGCCACATAGCCGCCTACACCCAGCTGCCCGGCAAAAAGGGCCAGAAAAAGGATCAACGCCAGATTATAAGGGATACTCATGCTGCCCTGGAGAATGAAGTGCTCCTGGGATTGAAAAAGAGCCACCAGCAGATAGGTCAGCACAATCACCGGCAGGGTCAGCATCATGATCCGCAGATAGGATGCCAGACGCAGGCTCTCCCCCTGCTCACCGTCCCACAGGGAGGCGGCCCAGGGAGTAAAGGTAACGGCAATGCCCAGAGCGGCAACCAACAGGCTCAGAAGGACAGTGACAGTGATAAGGTTATCAGCGGTGGCGTATCCCTCTTTCCGATCCCGGCGGAGGCGGGGGGTTAAAATGGGGACAGCGGCAACGCAGAGTGCGTACGCCGCTGTGGTGAAGAGATAAATGGTGTGGTTGTTGGCGATGGTGTAAAGATCGGCGGCGATCTGGGTGCCGAAAACTCTGGCCTGAAGCGCCTCACGGACAATGCCCAGCATTTTGGCCAGCAGGGTCACCAAAGCCACCGCACTGATAAGGTTCAGGGTCTGATTTCGTTTCACTTTGATTGCTCCATGATATCGCGGATCAATTCCTCATTGCGGTCCAGCTTGGCAATGAGGCTGTCTACGCATAAGGCTACCGTCTGCTGAATTTCTTCCCGGCGGGCCATGGTTTCACGGAAGGCGGCCTGGAACTTTTCCAGACTGAACTCCTCCACGCTGCAGAGAGTGGGCTGCTGGATGGAGGAGAGGAAGGAGTCCACCTTGGGATCATAGGAGATACCGATCATAGGCACACCCATAACGGCGGCGTAGATCAGCGAGTGGAGGCGGACGCCCACCAGGACGTCCATGCAGCCAATGATGGACAGCGTCTCCTCGGAGAGGTATTTCTGCCGCAGGCAGCCTGCCTGACCGTCCAGCTGGTTGGCAATGGCCTCGCAGACTCCCAGGTCCTCACTGTGGAAGAACGGGATCAGCACCGAATCTGCGCCGTACTCCTCCCGGAGCCAGCGGATGGACTTCTCGATCTCCCGGAGGAAGATGGGGTCCCGGCGGCGGGCCTTCACAGCCCAGCCCACGGTGAGGACACCCTCTTTCCGGGGGCAGCCCTCCTGCTCCAGAATGGCATGACCCAGGGCGGGGTCTGCCTTCTTTACGCGGATCACCGGGTCGGCGGTGACATGGATCAGGTACTCGGGTACGCCGATCTCCAGCAGCAGATCCCGGCTCTTGGCGTCCCGGACCACGATGCCGTTGGTCCGCCGAAGGGCGGAGGCGGTGAGGCGGCGGTTCCGGGGATCGGAGATAGGCCCAATACCCTGGCTGTAGATAAAGGTCTTCTTTCCCATGAGCTGGGCAAGGCGAAGGATAAAGAGATAATAGAGGATGCTGCGGGCGGAGGTGGCATCCTGAAGAAGGCTACCGCCGCCGGAGAGCAGCAGATCGCAGTGGAGAACGGAGCGGAAAATGTCCCAAAGGGACATCCGGCGGGCGGCCTTGACGCCATACTTGGCACTGGTTTGAGCCGGATCGTGGGAGAGAACCGTGATGTCGATATCCGGGAGCTTTTCCCGGAGATTGTCAATGACGGTACGCAGGATGGATTCATCGCCGATATTGTTGAAGCCGTAGTAGCCCGATATCAGTATGTTGTACATGTCAATTCTGTTCCGTCTCCAAATATTTTTTCAGATGCTTCATATACCATTTGTAAAGAAGGTCGAAGCAGAGGATCATCACGCAGCCGATAATGATGCCGAAGAGGAGGGAGTAACCGGTGCGGATGAAGCCCAGATACAGGGGGGTGTGGATGTGCATGAAGGTGTTGCAGATGCTGGTAAGACCGATGGTACCGGCAAGGCCGAAGAGGGCGGTGAAGAAGGGGAGGCGGCGCACCGCGCAGTAGACCGCCAGCATGATGCTCGGGAAGGCCACCAGGAACTCCTTGGTTCGGGGCCGGGCCAACAGAATATTTTCAAGGTCGTTGCGCATCATGATCTCCAGAGTGGAGACGGACACGTCACTCTCATGGCCGGTGCGGGCCAGGTAGTAGTAGCCGCACAGTCCCACCACTGCCAGCAGTACCAGGCACCACACGGGGATGTTCCACTTCATGGCGGTAACAATGTCCCACAGCTCCAGGGTGTTGGAGGCACGATCCTTCTGGAAGAACCCGTAGTAAGAGATAAAGAGCAGGCAGAAGAAGGTCAGAGGCAGCAGCTGAGCGGCTTTGACGCCCCGGAAAATACCAAACTCCAGCATGTAGTCCGTGGAGGAGAGGGGAGCGGCGGTCATCATGGCGCCGGCCAGGGCGATGAGGGCAGAGCCCAGAAGGACGAGGATGCAGCGGGGCAGAATCTTCCGCAGGGGGGCATTCTCCGTCATTTGCTGTCCGCTGCGCTTAGCGGAGCGGAGGAAGAACACGGCGGCGATGCAGGCAAATACGACAGCACTGCCGAAGCTGGCCAACAGCCGGAAGAAGTTGGGCAGCACCAGCCAGGCACCACATACGCATACTGCCGCGGCGCCTGCCAACAGGTATGTCCACTTCTTCTTCATGGGCAGGAAGGTGGCGGGCAGCAGGGCGCCGCCGATACCGGCGCCCAGCCCCAGAATCAGCATAACTACAGAGGAGATCTGATAGTTATCCATCACAGAGGCCTGTCCCATGGAAATGCCGTGGGCGGCCAGGCGGTCATTAAGGCTGGTAAAGAGATCCCGGTAAACCTCGACATCGGTAATATAGGCGAAGCTGTTGTCTGTCTGTTTGACGGGCTTGAAGTAGATCACCCGGATATTCCGCTCCACGATGGCCCGGAAAAGGGTGTTCTCCACTTCCTCAGCACCCTCGTAGCCGTAATAGCCGTAGCGGTACTGGATATAGTCCCACACGGAAAAGACCCGCACAGCGTTGTAGTCCGTAGCAGCGGCAATGGTGTCCACACCGGACTGAAGAATATTTTCCCGCTGGACGTTGGTTTCAATCAGACCAAGCGTAATATTGTTATCCTTGATGTAGGAGAGAGCGAAATCGTCTTCGTCGTCAAAGCCGATGACCGCCTCACCACCGGCAATAATATAGGTGGGGTCGATGCCATAGCGCTCATAGCCCGCTACCACGGCCTGGGCATAGCGGGTATCATTGTGGCCGTCGTAGCAGATGGTGCGGGGGACGATCTCCATGCCCAGAGACTGAATGATGTCCACCTTGCTGGGCATGAGGCCCAGAGAGATATACATGAGCTTGGAGGAGACGATCTCGCTGCGCTCGGTAAAGCCCTTTTCAAAGGTATCCACGTAGCTGAAGTCAGAGAGGTAGAGGGTATCGTTGACCTCGCCGTTGAGGAGGATAAAGGCCTCCTCACCCAGGTTCAGCATCACCACATCCTCGGGGTGGAAACGCTGCTCCACCGCATCGGTAACAAATGCGGTGGCCTCCTCTCCGGAGATCTGTACCAGTACGTCGAAGCGGTCATAGCCGTAGTCGGTGATGGCGCTGACAAATTCGGAGGGGTAGTTGTCCCGCCAGTCCGCATCCTGGATCACCGTGTCCATCATGGTGGAGGTTACGGACAGAGGGGAGTTCTCCATCAGGGAGGTGAGGCTCTCCTCGGTGAGGCCCACCCGGGTGATGCCCATGTCCCGGAACTGTTCCAGCCACCAGGTGATGTCCTCCTCACTTTGCTGGGCCAGAAGCTCCAGCTCGTTGTAATCCAGAATCACGTCGTAGGTTTTGTTTTCCGACTCGATCTGCCAGCGGCGGGCAATGACCGTCAGACTTACCAGAACGGTGACGGCCAGAAGAGCCAGCAGAATGCGGTTTGCTTTGGTAAATGATTTCATGCTCTGTCTGCTCCTATCATTGTTGTGCTTTTGCGGGTGGGGGTCAGGGGCGGGAACGGCGGAAGGTGAGGTATCCCTCCAGGATCAGTGCCGCTGCCACACTGTCCACCACGGTCTTCCTCTTTTTGGCGTTCTTTCCGGCGCTCTGGAGGATGTTGTGGGCGTCGATGGTGGTCCGACGCTCGTCCCAGAGGGTCACGGGCAGGGCGAAGCGCTCCTGCAGTACTTGCTCCAGGGCTTTTGCCTTTTCTGCCCGGGGACCCAGGGTGCCATCCATGTTTTTGGGATAGCCCAGTACCAGCTCCTCCACGCCGTACTCCTGGATCAGTTCCCCAAGGCGGCTGAGGACCTCCTCCTGCCGGCGGGTGTGGATAGTAGTGGTGTAGCCGGCCAGAAGGCCGGTGAGATCGGATATGGCCACGCCGGTATGGGCGTCGCCGTAGTCGATGGCCATGATACGCATGCCGAAGCTCCTTGACAGCGGGCGTGGCCCGCGATATAGTAGTGGGCGGCGTACCGCCGCAATTTTTTATTATACTATATTTATTTGGTAAAAAAAAGTGGCATATTCGAAAAAAATGTATTGACCTTCCGGGGGCTCCGTGGTATAGTAATGATTACCTGTGGAAATGGGGCTTTCTTTTTGTGCGCATTTTTCGCTTTTGGCGCCGGAGAAGCCGCCGTTTTCGGAGCAGGGAGGCAATCGGTACAGGCCGCAGAGCCTGCATACATGAATAAGGAGGTGCCGTTAGGAGATGCGCGTTAAAATCACCCTCAGATGCAATGAGTGCAAGCAGAGAAACTACAACACGGTCAAGAATAAGAAGAACGATCCTGATCGTCTGGAGATGAACAAGTACTGCCCCTTCTGCAGAAAGCACACGGTCCACTCTGAGACCAAGTAAGGAAAGGGAGAATTCATCATGGCAGAAGAAAAGAAGGTCAAGAAGGATCGGGGCCGTTGGTTCCGTGAGATGAAAAGCGAACTGAAGAAGGTCGTATGGCCTACTCCCGACAAGGTTGCCAAGAACACCGCTACGGTGATTCTTTGCTCTCTTGCCATCGGCGTATGTATCTGGGTGTTCGACGGCGTAGCCGCTCTGTTCATCAAGACCCTGCTCGGCGTCTTCGGCGCGTAAGAGGTAGGGAAAAATGGCCGATAATGCAAGATGGTATGTGGCCCATACCTATTCCGGCTATGAAAATGCCGTAAAGACCACGATTGAAAAGTTTGTTGCCAACCGCCACCTGGAGGATATGATTCTGGACATCCAGATCCCCCTGGAGAAGGTGACGGAGATCAATGACGCGGGCGTGGCCAAGGAAGTGGAGCGCAAGGTGTTCCCCGGCTATGTCCTGATCAAGATGGTCATGACCGACGACACCTGGCATCTAGTCCGCAATGTCCGCGGCGTCACCGGCTTCGTAGGCGAGGCCAGCAACAAGCCCATCCCCCTCACCGAGGAGGAGGTCCTTGCTCTGGGCATGGAGAAGCACGAGATTGTGGTGCTTTACAAGGTGGGAGATCGTGTGCGGATCAGCGACGGTCCCCTGGAGTCCTTTACCGGAACGGTGGAGGAGATCGACCCGGAGAAGAACAAGGTCTCCGTGGTGGTATCCATGTTCGGCCGGGAAACACCGGTGGAGCTGGAGCTGGACCAGGTGGAAGTTGTGGACTAACTGCGCCCACCAAAATTAAAAAGCATGTTTTCCGCCGCATTGCGGCGGCGTGGGAGGGGCTGTTTTCAGCACAGACAAGCCCCGCCACCACCACATTTTATCAAGGAGGTGCCTGAACATGGCACAGAAAGTCGTAGGATACGTTAAGCTGCAGATTCCTGCAGGCAAAGCAACCCCCGCGCCCCCTGTCGGCCCTGCTCTGGGTCAGCACGGCGTCAACATCGCCGCTTTCACCAAGGAATTCAACGAGCGCACCAAGAATGACATGGGCATGATCATCCCTGTGGTCATCACTGTCTATTCCGATCGCTCCTTCACCTTTATCACCAAGACCCCTCCCGCTGCGGTCCTCATCAAGAAGGCCTGCAACATCGAGTCCGGTTCCGGCGTGCCCAACAAGACCAAGGTCGCTACCATCAGCAAGGCTGATGTGCAGAAGATCGCCGAGACCAAGATGCCTGACCTGAACGCTGCCAGTCTGGAAGCCGCTATGAGCATGATCGCCGGCACCGCGCGCAGCATGGGCGTTATCGTTGGCGAATAAGGAGGGCATAAGAGATGTTTAGAGGTAAGAAATATCAGACCAGCGCCAAGCAGATCGACAAGAGCGCTCTGTACGATTCCCAGGAGGCCTTTGCCCTCATCTGCAAGACCGCTTCCGCCAAGTTTGATGAGACTGTTGAGCTCCACGTGAAGCTGGGCGTCGATTCCCGTCACGCCGACCAGCAGGTCCGCGGCGCCATCGTTCTGCCCCATGGTACCGGTAAGACCGCCCGCGTGCTGGTCTTTGCCAAGGGCGACAAGGCTGACGCTGCCCGCGCTGCCGGTGCTGACTATGTAGGCGATATGGATATGGTCGAGAAGATCCAGAAGGAAAACTGGTTCGACTTTGACGTGGTTGTGGCCAGCCCTGACATGATGGGCGTTGTGGGCCGTCTTGGTAAGCTGCTGGGCCCCAAGGGCCTGATGCCCTCCCCCAAGGCTGGTACCGTCACCCCCGATGTGGCCAAGGCTGTTCAGGAAGTCAAGGCCGGTAAGGTGGAGTACCGTCTGGACAAGACCAACATCATCCACTGCCCCATCGGCAAGGTTTCCTTCGGCCCTGAGAAGCTCAACGACAACTTCAACGCCCTCATCGGCGCCATTGTCAAGGCCAAGCCCGCTGCTGCCAAGGGTCAGTATATCCGCAGCTGCGTCACCGCTTCCACCATGGGCCCCGGCATCAAGCTGAGCACCGCTAAGCTCGTTTGATCCCCGGCAGCTGCCGAAAAAGGGAATATTTCCCCAAAAAATGTATATTTGAGTATTGACAAGCTGCCGATACTTGAATATAATACTTGATGCGTTCCAAAGACAGCAGGTGGGTTCGCCCGTAAGTCCTGCCGAGGATAGCCGATCGATATGATTTGCTTTCAGTCCTTGTGTCTTTGCGGGCACAAGGACTGTTTCCTTTTCTTGAACGCACCAAGTTCCCCGCGAATCTAATGGAGGTGAAAACAAGAATGCCTAACGCAAAAGTTCTGAGCGAGAAGCAGGCCATCGTTGCTTCTCTGACGGAAAAGCTGCAGGGCGCTGCTGCCGGCGTGCTGGTGGACTACAAGGGCATCACCGTGTCCGAGGACACCGCGCTGCGTGCCGAGCTGCGTAAGAACAACGTCGAGTACGCCGTTGTGAAGAACACCCTGTTGCGCTTCGCTGTCAACAACTGCGGCATGAACGAGTTGGATGACCTGCTCAGCGGCACCACGTCCCTGGCCATCTGCAACGATGACCCCGTGGCTCCCGCCCGCATCGTCAACGACTTCGCCAAGAAGCTGGGTGACCGCTTCTCCATCAAGGGCGGCTTCATGGACGGTAAGGTCATGCCCCTCAACGAGGTCATGGCTCTGGCTGAGATCCCCCCGATCCCCGTTCTGCGCGCCCAGGTCCTGGGTACCATGCTGGCACCCATTTCCGGTCTGGCATGCGTCCTCAAGCAGATCGCCGAGAAGCAGGGCGCTCCCGCCGAGGAAGCTCCCGCCGCCGAGTAATCGGCACTTATCCACAACTATTTTTACTGAAAAATTATTAGGAGGTACCTAACAATGGCTAGTGAGAAAGTTACTGCTATGATCGAAGAAATCAAGGCGCTGACCGTCCTGGAGCTGAGCGAGCTGGTTCACGCTCTGGAGGAGGAGTTCGGTGTTTCCGCCGCTGCTATGGCTGCTCCCGCTGCTGGCGCTGCTGCTCCCGCTGCTGAGGAGAAGACCGAGTTTGACGTGGTCCTGACCGGCTTTGATGCCGCTGCCAAGATCAAGGTCATCAAGATTGTCCGCGAGATCACCGGCCTGGGCCTGGCCGAGGCCAAGGCTGCTGTCGAGGGCACTCCCAAGACCCTGAAGGAGGCTCTGTCCAAGGACGAGGCCGAGGCTATGAAGGCCAAGGTCGAAGAGGCCGGCGGCAAGGTCGAGCTGAAGTAAGTTTTCACCATCCGTCCCGAACACCCCGAGGCATATGCCTCGGGGTGTTTTTTGTGCTGGGCCGGTAGTGGCTACGACAAGATTTCAGTGACCAGGAAAGCAGTCTTGCCGTTCTGACCTTTTCTTGCTTTTTCGTGGAAATTTTAGTATGATGAAGAACAGAAAAGACTGTCTTCTGAAAGGATGATGGAGGCTTTTCAGCAAGGAGGGAAAGCTTATGCTGTATACCATTCAAGATCAGTTCCTTACCCTGACGGTTGACGACCTGGGGGCCCAGATGATGGCCCTCACCGGCAGCGACGGCACGGAGTACCTCTGGAGCGGCGACCCTGCCTTCTGGCGGAACCGGGCCCCGAACCTCTTCCCCTATGTGGGGCGGTCCACCGACGATAGCTGTACCATTAAAGGCATCCGTTACCCTATGACCCGCCACGGCTTTGCCAACCGCAGTGTCTTTACGGTGGGGAGCAGGGGAGAGGATCGCATCACTTTTACCCTCACTGACAGCCCGGAGACCCGTGAGAATTACCCCTGGGCCTTCTCATTCAGTGTCAGCTATGCTCTGACGGAGCGGACAGTGGAGATTACCTATGAAGTCATCAACCGGGACCGTGAACCGATTTGGTTTGGACTGGGAGGCCATCCCGGCTTTCGGGTACCTCTGGAGGCGGGCCGGGACTTCACCGACTATGCCCTGACCTTTGGCCGCCCCTGCTCCCCCGGGCGGGTAGAGTTGTCTGAGGCCTATATGATCAGCGGCCGGGAGACGTCCTTCCCCCTGGTGAAGGGGGATACCCTACCCCTGCGCCACGACCTCTTCGACCATGACGCGGTGATCCTGCACCACATGGATAAAACAGTGACGCTGTCCGCAAAAGAAGGACAGCATGGGGTTACCCTGGAGATCCCCCGGATGAACTACCTGGGAATCTGGCACACTCCGGAGAAGGAAGCTCCCTTCGTATGCCTGGAGCCCTGGGTGAGCCTGCCTGCCCGGCAGGACGTGGTGGAAGAATTTACCCAGCAGGGGGATCTTGTCTCCCTCCTCCCAGGCGAGCGGTACGTGAACCCCTGGAAAATCAAGACATTTTGAGGAGATATGGCCATGTATGAGCGGCTGATGGATAGTCCCGTGGGACCGCTGACTCTGCGGGCAGAGGGCGGAAAGCTGACGGCGATTCTCTTTGGTGACCATCGGACGGGGCTATTGGGGGAGGACCCTGTCCTGGATCAGACGGAAGCAGAGCTCAGGGAGTACTTTGCCGGAGACCGAAAAGTATTCACCGTGCCGGTCCATCTCTCAGGGACAGACTTTCAGATGAAGGTGTGGGCGGCCCTTCAGGAAATCCCCTACGGCGAGACGGCCACCTATGGGGAGATCGCCGTCCGGATCGGGAACCCCAAGGCATGTCGGGCGGTGGGCACTGCCAATCACAATAACCCCATTTCCATCGTGATCCCCTGCCATCGGGTCATCGGTGCCAGCGGCAGCCTCACAGGCTACGGCGGCGGCCTCCCGGCCAAGGCCTACCTGCTGGAGTGGGAGAAGAAAAATTGATACGTATCAGGGTGTGAAACGGGAAATGGCTGTGTACCTGAAGGTAAGAAATATCGTTTAATAAAGCAGGAAAAAAGTGCCCCGGATGATGAAGCTTCATCATCCGGGGCCTACTGTTTATTGTGTGTGCAGAACACAAAGAGCAAGCAGATGATCAACAGCTTCTGATATCGTTTTTTGATAGAGTCCATGCGGCAAATGTGAGAAAAGATATCACTTTTGATATTTAGGGAGGCAGCAGCAGAATGTAAAATCATCAGAAGAAATATCGGAGTAATCATTGCTGCGATTAATAAATCTGAGAAAAACGGCAATGCCGGACAGTGTATAGGACATATTTCTGCTGTTTGCGCAGCTGCCTGTGGAAAAACTGTCTCGACTATGCTATCATATCCTTGCTGGTACGTTTTGGCACCGCCGGAAGACTGATTTATCTATGGCTGGAAAGCGAAAAACCAATAAAGAGCCAGCGGGAAAAATGGAATTTCGAGGAGTTTTGGTTTAATGGTCAAAATACTGTTTGTGTGTTTAGGAAATATCTGCCGTTCCACTATGGCTGAGTATGTAATGAAATATCTGGTGAAGGAGCAGGGGCTGGAGAAACATTTCCAGATCGATTCCGCGGGGACATCCGATGAGGAAACCGGGAATCCTGTCCATCATGGTACCCGCCACCGGCTCCAGCAGGCGGGAATTCCCTGCGGAGGGCACCGGGCCCGGCAGATGACAGCGGCGGATTATGACCGCTTTGACCTTCTGATCGGTATGGAGGAAGCTAATCTCCGGGCTATGCGGCGGATTACGGGTGGTGATCCAGCGGGAAAAATCCATAAGCTGCTGGAATATACTCCGCATAGCAGGGATATCGCAGATCCCTGGTATACAGGGGATTTTGATGCTACTTTTGACGATGTGTGGGAAGGCTGTCAGGACCTTCTGGCCTGGTGCCTGGAACATAAATGACAGGCAAAGAAAAGACCGCTCCGGGAATTTCCCGGGGCGGTCACTGCTTTGAATATGTGTTTTTAAGAATGGTTGCTCCGCGTATTTTAAGGAAAATAGAATGACGTGTGAATTATGGCTGCTGTTCCAGATCCTTCAGAGCCTGTGGGGTATCGATATCCTGCAGCTCCCGCTCCGCCGTCTCCAACAGTAGTAATGCCTCCGGGTGCCGACGGATCACGCCACTGCCGCCGCGATCTCCTTCCAGGGCCATCAGCTCCGGGAAGAACCGGGCGGGGAAGAGGCAGGGGTTTCCGCGCACGCCGTTGTGGGCAAGAGCCACAATGGCGGTCGGATTCTCCCGCCATAGAGCCACTGCCGCCGCTACGGTCTCCCGGCGAAGGAGCGGCTGGTCCGATACCTGGAAGAGCACGCCGTCACAGTCATCCATAGCGGAGAGTCCCAGCTGGATAGTCCGGCTGATGCCCAGCTCCGGATGGTGGTTTTCTACCGCCTGGAAACCAAATTTTTCTGCAAGAGCTGCTACTTCCGGGTACTGGGTCACCACTGCGATTCGGTGAAACACCTCTGTAGGCACCGCCTCCAGCGCCCGGTGGATCAGAGACTTTCCACCTATCTCCCGGGCCAGTTTGTTTTCTCCAAAGCGGCTGGCATTCCCCGCCGCCATCACCACGCAGCCGATCCGCAGGGTATTCTCTTCCATACTTTCATCTCCGTTGGGCAGGTTTGTTTTTGCCAGTATACCTTTTTTTAGAGACAATCGTCAACTGCGAGAAGAGCGGTATCCTGGAACTAGGATAACGAAAGTGCTGTACAGCTAAAAATTCTTGTGGTATAATAACAATAATTTAGTAAAATGCACAATAGACGGGGCGATCTTCGGATACCCCAGACGACGAACAAGGAGGCTGATGCACGATGAGCAAGAGCGTAGGCCAGAGTGTAAAGCGGGTAGACGCCTTTGAAAAAGCCACTGGCCGGGCAAAGTATACCGACGATCTGTGCGATCGCAGCGCGTTGGTAGTGCGCCTGGTCCATTCCACCATCGCCCATGGTATGGTCACCGCCATCGATACTGCGGAGGCCATAAAGGTCCCCGGCGTGGTAAAGATTCTTACCTGCTTTGACGTGCCGAATATCCCCTTCCCAACAGCGGGCCACCCCTGGAGCACGGATCCCCACCACCAGGATGTAGCGGACCGGCTGCTGATGAATCGTCATGTGCGCTACTACGGCGACGAGGTGGCCGCAGTGGTGGCGGAGAATGAGGTGGCTGCGGCTCAGGCGGCCCGGCTGGTAAAGGTGAGCTACGAGGAGTACCCCTTCGTGCTGGATGTGCAGAAGGCGATGGAGCCCGGCGCCCCCCAGCTTCACGAGGAGTATCCCAATAACATCCTGGCCCATACTCAGATCCGCAACGGAAACTATGAGGAAGCCATCAAGGAGCCGGGGCTCATCAAGGTGGAGGGCTGGTACGATACTCCCACTGTTCAGCACTGCCACATTGAAAACCACATCTGTACCGCCTATATGGAGGCGGGGCGTATCACCGTCACCAGTTCCACCCAGATCCCCCACATCGTCCGTCGGGTCTGCGGTCAGGCCCTGGGGATCCCCTGGGGCAAGGTGCGGATCATCAAGCCCTACATCGGCGGCGGCTTTGGCAACAAGCAGGACGCCCTCTATGAGCCCCTGTGCGCTTGGCTTACCACCCAGGTGGGAGGTCGGCTGGTGAAGATTGACTGCTCCCGGGAGGAGACTTTCGTCAGCAACCGGGTCCGCCATGCCATCCGTACCCACATCATCTCCTGGGTCCGGCCCGACGGTACCTTTGCTGCCCGGAAGATCGAGTGCTTCTCCAACCAGGGCGCTTACGCCTCCCACGGCCACGGCGTGGTGGCCAAGGGCATGGGAGCGTTCCCCCAGATTTATCCCTGCCCCAATGTGGAGGGGGATGCCTGGAGCGTATTCACCAACAAGCCCGCCGCCGGCGCCATGCGGGGCTACGGCATCCCCCAGGCCATGTGGGCAGGGGAGAGCCACATCGACGACGTGGCCCGGGCCCTGGGCCGGGAGCCTCTGGAGTATCGCTATCAGATCGTCATGCCCAAGGGCTATGTGGATGGCTTCAGCAAGAATGAAAACTACTATGACACCTTCCGTCAGGTGATGGACAAGGGACGCAAGGCCCTGGACTACGACCGGAAGCGGGAGGAGTACGCGGGCCAGACCGGTCCAGTGCGCCGTGGCGTAGGTATGGCCCTCTTCTGGTACAACACCGCCGTGTGGCCCATCTCTCTGGAGTCCTCCTCCTGCCGGATGGTCCTCAACCAGGACGGCTCCATCCAGGTACAGACCGGTGAGACGGAGATCGGCCAGGGCTGCGACACCGCCTATGCCCAGATGGCCGCCGACGCGGTGGGTATCCCCTTTGAGGATGTCCATGTGGTGTCCACCCAGGATACCGACATCACCCCCTTCGGCACCGGCGCCTACGCCTCCCGGCAGACCTATATCGGCGGCTTCTCCATCCGCCAGACGGGGCAGATGCTCAAGGAGCGGATCCTCACCTATGCCCAGGAGCTGACCCGGCAGATGCGCTCTGATTTGGATATCATCGACGGGAAGATTGTTCGCATTACCGATGGGCGGGAGCTGATGACGCTGGGTGAGCTGGCTACCGAGGCCCTCTACAGCCTGGAGCACAGTGAGCACATTACCGCCGAGAGTACCTACCAGATCAAGAATAACGCCTACTCCTTCGGCTGCACCTTTGCCGAGGTAGAGGTGGATATCCCCATGTGCAAGGTGAAGCTGCTGAACATCGTCAATGTCCACGACTGCGGCAACCTCATCAATCCCGCCTTGGCGGAGGCCCAGGTCCACGGCGGCATGTCCATGGGCATTGGCTACGGCCTCAGCGAGGAGCTGAAGTTCGATGAGAAGACCGGCAAACCGCTGAACAACAACCTCCTGGACTACAAGCTCTCCACCTTCATGGACCATCCCCATCTCCAGGCCCTCTTCGTGGAGAACCCGGAGCCCACCAGTCCCTACGGCACCAAGGCCCTGGGCGAACCTCCGGCCTGCAGTCCTGCACCGGCCATCCGCAATGCTATTTTGAACGCCACCGGCGTGGCCTGCAACAATGCGCCCATGACGCCCCATGTCCTCTTTGCACGGTTCAAAGAGGAAGGACTGCTGTGAGAAAGGAGAGACGCCACCATGTATGATTTGAAAGCACTGTACGAGGCGGAGAGTGTTCAGGATGCCATCCGCCTGCGTTTGGAGCACCCTGAAGCCCAGATCATCGCCGGCGGTACCGACGTGCTGGTGCAGATGCGGGAGGGCAAGCGGGCCGGCAAGGAGCTCATCTCCATCTACGGCATCGACGCCATGCGGGGAATCACCCTGGATGAGGCGGAGAACATCCGCATTGGCTCCCTTACCAGCTTCAGCCATATCACCAAGGACCCCATCATTCAGAAATACATCAACGTCCTGGGAGAGGCAGTGGATCAGGTGGGCGGCCCTCAGATCCGCAACGCCGGCACCATCGGCGGCAATACCTGCAACGGCGTCACCAGCGCCGACAGCGCTTCTACCCTGTTTGCCTGGGATGCCATCATTGAGCTCACCGGCAAGGACGGCGTTCGACGCCTGCCCATTCAGGAGTTTTACCTGGGGGCGGGGAAGGTAGATATCCACCCCGACGAGATCCAAACCGCCATCCTGATCCCCAAGGCCAGCTATGAGAACTGTTTTGGCCACTACATCAAGTACGCCATGCGCAATGCCATGGACATTGCCACCACCGGCTGCTCGGTGAACGTGGTCCTCAGCGAGGATAAGAAGTCCATTGCCCGGGCCAGGATTGCCTACGGTGTGGCGGGACCCATCCCCATGCGGGTGCCCACTGCCGAGGTGGCAGCTGCGGGAAAGCCTCTTACCCGGGAGACGGCAGACGCCTTTGCTGCCGCAGTGCTGGCTGACATCCATCCCCGGGACAGCTGGCGAGCCAGCAAGGATTTCCGGGAACATATTGCGGTGGAAATGGCCCGCCGGGCCCTCATTGAATCCATTAAACTGGCGGGAGGTGTAATGGCATGAGCAAGCAGTATAAAGTGATCCATTGTACCATCAACGGCAGAGAGGTGGAGCAGGCGGTGGATGTCCGCGCCAGCCTCACCGACATGCTCCGCAACGACTTCCGCCTCACCAGCGTGAAGAAGGGCTGCGAGGTAGGGGAGTGCGGTGCCTGCAACGTCATCATTGACGGGGAGTGCTACAACTCCTGCCTGTACCTGGCGGCCTGGGCCGACGGGAAAAATATCCGTACTTTGGAGGGCCTTATGGGTCCCGACGGGGAGCTCAGCGACATTCAGCAGGCCTTCATCGACGAGGCAGCCATTCAGTGTGGTTTCTGCACCCCCGGCTTCATCATGACCGCTGTGGAGATCCTGGAGAGCGGCAAGGAGTATACCGACGATGAGCTGCGGAAGCTCCTCTCTGGCCACCTCTGCCGTTGCACCGGCTATGAGAACATCCTGCGGGCGGTGAAAAAAACCATGCTCCGCCGTCTGGGGAAGGAAGCCTGAGAAGTCCGTTCAGCGATCTGACGCAAAGTAGTATAACAGCAGCGCCCGGCCAGCGGCCGGGCGCTTTTTTGATGCGATTGTCGGTTACTGTCCGGTTTTTCACCCTGCATTTGGGGTACACTGGTACCATCAAAGAAAACAGGGAGGACAAAACCATGAAAGGCTACTACAACAACAGTGGATATATGGGCTATGTGGGCGGCCGGTGGGTGCTGTTCGCCTGCGAGAGCGACTATGTGGAGTATATGGAGGGCTGAGACCCTTGCCGTGTCGGCGGTCCCATGGTATACTGAAAAAAACGTGCGGGGAGGACAGGGACCATGGAGAGGAAAAAGCTGCATCCGGTGATTACCGTCCGGCTGTATACCGATGAGAAGTGCTTTGGTCCGGGGGTCGCCATGCTCCTGGAACGGGTGGAGCGTCTCCACTCCCTGCGGTCAGCTGCCATGGATATGGATATGGCCTATTCCAAGGCCTGGACCATTCTGCGCAATGCGGAGAAGCAGCTGGGATACAAGCTCATCTCTTCCACTACCGGCGGCCGCCATGGAGGCGGTGCGGTACTGACGGAAGAGGGAGAGCGGATGCTTTCTGCCTACAACGCCTTTGCCCGGGAGGTCCAGGAGAGTGGCCAGGCGCTGTTTCGGAAGTACTTCGCGGATTTACCGCGGGGCGAAGAGCTCCCGGGAGATGATGCAGGAGAGATGGTTTTTCAGGATACAGTGAAAGATCAATAGAACGGCGCCGTCCGACAGGACGGCGCCGCATTCTCGCATAGGGAAGCCCCGCAGTGGCCGTGTGAACCCTGTTATAACCTGCACATATTAGGCAGGTGGGTCGCCTGCAGCGTCCTTTACTGCTTCCAACTTCCAACCGCAGGTGGCAGCCGGGAGGCCTGCAAACCAGACGCTGAACCAGCATCCCGTATAACAGAATGTGGGTTAAAAAAAGGTCCATCACGCACCCCGCAGGGCATGGATTCCATTGTCAGGAACTTTTTGGATAGAATCGCGTCTATAGAGGAAAGAGCGCTTATTCCTCGTCCTCAAAGAGACGCTCCATGAAGAGGTCGTATACGGTGTTGAGCTCCTCGTCACTGTCAAGTGTAGAAAGCAGTTCCTCGCCGTTCTCCTCAATGGTCTTGAGAATCACTAAGCCGTAGTCTTCGCTGTCCTCGTCGGCGCCCTCCTCCACGGCGGGGCAGAAGGCCATATAGGTCTGACCGTTGTGCTCCAGGGCGTCCAGCATCTCCAGCTCGATATCGTTGCCGTCTTCGTCGGTGATAGTGATAAAATCAGGGCCGTATTCCTCGCTCATGGCGGGTACCTCCTTGTGGTGGTGGACTGGGGGTTTCCCCGTCGCTTGCTGTGAGTATAGTGTACCTGCTTTTTTCTCAAATTGCAAGGCCTCTCATCTGTGATATTTCGACGATTTCCTTTGCACTTTTTTGTATTTTACGGAGAAATCGGCCTTCTCAGTCAGGAAAATGCTGGATTTTGAGATTTTTTTTATACGAATCAGGTTGACAAGCTGTGCTATACTATAAATTGGGATATAGTATAGGCTATGTCCGTGTACCAAACAGTGTGAAAAGAAAGGGAAAAATCCTTTTTTGCGGCTTTTGCCGTGTTTGCCGTCTAAATCAAGAGACGGCGTGGTCAACAGTAAGAAAAGGATGAAAAGGAGGTTATCCTGCATGGATAATAATTACAACAGCAGCAGGGGCGGCCAGACGCCGACAGGCGGCAGCTCCGGCGCTCCCCGGAAGAAGAAAAAAAGGATCAGCGTGGGGGGAATCATCGGCCGGATCGTGCTGGTGCTTTTTACCCTTTGTGTCATCGGCGTGCTGACCATAGCGATCTTCTTCAAGATCTTCATGACCTATGTGAACACTACGCTGTTGCCCTCCCTGGAGACGGAGACCCAGGAGCTGACCATGGGCCTTGCCTCTACAGTGTATTATCAGGATAATGCCACCGGGGAGTGGAAGGTGCTGGAGACTCTGTACACCTCCGGCAGCAACCGGGAGCTGGTGACCTTTGACCAGATCCCGGAGCATCTTATCAACGCCCTGGTGTCCATTGAGGACCACCGCTTCTGGGAGCACCACGGCGTGGACTGGCAGGGAACGGCCGCAGCCATCGTCCAGACTGTCACCGGAGGCAACACCCGGGGCGGTTCCACCATCACCCAGCAGGTGTTGCGGGCCATAACGGACGACAGAGATGTGACCGTCAAGCGGAAGTTCCGTGAGATTTTCCGGGCCCTGGAGTATGAAAAGACCCACAGCAAGGAGGAGATCCTCACAGAGTATCTGAACCGTGCATACTTCGGCCATGGCTGCGATGGTATCCAGACCGCGGCCCAGACCTATTTCGGGAAAAATGTCTGGGAACTGGATCTGGCGGAGAGCGCCTGCATTGTGGGTATCACGAACGCCCCGTCGCTGTACGACCCGCTGCGGGACGCGGAGTTTGTCCAGGCGGACGGTTCCATCAAGACGCCCCGGGACAAGAACAAGGAGCGCCAGGAGCTGATCCTGGACAAGATGGTGGAGTACGGCTATATCTCCCAGGAGGAGTGCGACGCCGCCAAGGCGGAGAAGCTGATCTTCACCGACAGCGAGGAGTACAAGGCCCTCCACAGCGACGAGGAGGGGGAGACCACGTCCAACGACAGCGAGGCCTTCTCCTGGTTCATGGACGCGGTGTACAACGATGCCATTGCACTCATTATGGAGGCCAAGGGCTGCACGGAGAAGATGGCGTCGGAACTGCTGTACTCCGCGGGCTACCAGATCTACACCACGCTGGACATGGACATCCAGAACATCGTGGACAGCGTGTACGAGGACACCTCCAATTTTGATTACCCCTCCGCCAACGGTACGCCGCTGAGCAGCGCCATCACCATCACAGATCCCTATACCGGCGATGTGGTGGCCATGGCTGGCGGTGTGGGGGAGAAGACCGAGAGTCTCTCCCTGAGCCTTGCGACCTCCCGCCGGCCCTGCGGCAGTGCCATCAAGCCGCTCTCTGTATACGCGCCTGCCATTGACAACAATGTCATCGGGCCGGGCAGCGTGATTGATGACTATCCCATCCGGCTCAATGATGCCGGTACCGGCGGCTACCCCAAGAACTCCAACAACAAGTATATTGGGCCGGTGACGGTATCCTACGCCGTTCAGCAGTCCGTTAATACGGTGGCCTGCCGCGTCCTGGAGATGCTGGGCTATGCCACTTCCTTTGAGTTCATGGAGAACAATCTGGGTTTTGACCTGGATGAGCGGGACATCGGTGTAGGCCCTCTGGCCATGGGCGGCCTCACCTACGGTGTGACTACCGAGGAGATGGCAGCGGCTTACGGCGCCTTTGCCAATTCCGGTATCTATAACAAGCCCCGCACCATCACCCAGATCCTCTCCAACGATGGTAAGGAAGTTATCGTGGACAATCCCGTCCAGTCCTCCGTGGCTATGAAAGAGAGCACTGCCTACCTGATGAACAAGATGCTGCGCAGCGTAGTCACCAGCGGTACTGGCACGTCCGCCAATTTCTCCGGCATGACCATTGCCGGTAAGACCGGTACCACTTCCAACAACTTTGACCGGTATTTTGTGGGCTACACCCCCTACTATTCTGCGGCGGTGTGGATCGGCTATGCCGACGGCAACGAGAAGATCACCGCCAGCGGAAACCCGGCGGCCAAGATCTGGAAACTAGTGATGGAGCAGGTCCATGAGGGACTGGAGGATAAGTCCTTCCCGGATAAGCCCGCGGGGATCGTCTCTGTTTCTGTCTGTGCGGACTGCGGTCTGAAGCCCTCGGCCCTCTGCTCCCAGGATTACCGGGGCAGCCGGGTGATCACCGTGGAGATGCAGGAGGAGGCCGTGCCTACAGAGACCTGCACCTGCCATGTGGAGGCCCAGTTCTGCAGTGAGAGCAATATGCTTGCCGGGGAGTTCTGCCCCGAGGAGTGCCGTGTGACCCGGGTACTTCTCCAGGGACGGCAGTTCCTGGAGGTGCCCTATGGCTCCGCTGTAACCAATGAGGACGGTACCGTCACCACCGGCTGGCCTATTCTGGCCACCGACAGCGATGCCCACCTCTCCTATGTCCAAACCAAGGGCACCTGCAATATCCACACAGAGGACTATGAGGATCCTGATGTGCTGGTGCCCGGCGATGAAGGCTGGGAGTGGCCCGACTGGTGGCCTTGGGGCGACGGCAACGATGACGAGGAGGATCCTGGCTCCGATACCGAGCAACGTCCTACTGATCCCGACGAGGATCCTGACCAGGAGACGGAGACGCCGGATGAGCCCGACGGATCTGTAGAGCCTGACGAGCCTGAAATACCCACAGAGCCTCAAATTCCTTAATGCGTTCCCCCGGGGTGCCCGGTTATTCCGGCGCTCCGGGGACTTTTTTATAGAAGAGAGTGAATGTGCTAAAAAATTGTGTTGAAGTCAAACAAATTTTCAGTTATAATAACAGAGGAATAAACGGCGGCCTGGGGCCCATTATGGGGATAGAAGGAGACGTGCTATGGCGACATTTGTGGTAAACGGCAGAACCGTTACGACGGAGAAGAATCAAAAGCTGCTGCGTTTTCTGCGGGATGAGCTGCGCCTCACCTCCGTAAAGGATGGCTGCAGCGAGGGCGCCTGCGGCACCTGTACCGTCCTGGTGGACGGAAAGGCCACCAGGGCCTGCATCATGACCACCGACAAGCTGGAAGGGAAGACAGTCCTCACAGCGGAGGGCCTCAGCGACTTTGAGAAAGCGGCTTATACCTACGGCTTTGGCGAAGCGGGAGCGGTCCAATGCGGCTTTTGCATTCCCGGCATGGTTATGGCGGCCAAGGGACTGCTGGACGAGAATCCCGATCCTACAGAGGAGGAGATTCGTTTCGCCCTGCGCAACAACATCTGCCGCTGCACCGGCTATGTGAAGATCGTGGAGGGCGTGAAGATCACCGCGCGGATTCTTCGGGAGGGACATCTGCCCGACGATGCTGAGAAGCGGGAGTGGAAGCTGGGGGCCCATGTCCACCGTGTGGATGTGGCAGAAAAGGTCCAGGGCTACGGCCAGTACCCTGACGATGTGTATATGGACGGCATGATCTATGCCTCCGCTGTCCGCAGTGCCCACCCCCGGGCCGTCGTCAAGGCCATCCACAAGGAGGAAGCCCTCTCCCTGCCGGGGGTGGTGGGCGTGTTCACCGCCGAGGATATTCCCGGGCAGAACAAGGTGGGGCACCTTGTCAAGGACTGGGACACCATGATTCCGGTGGGGGGTACTACCCACTATCTGGGGGATGCCATCTGCATCGTGGCCGCCGAGACTCAGGAAATTCTGGAGAAGGCCAAGCGGATGGTCCAGGTGGAATACGAGGTCCTCACCCCGGTGCGCTCTCCCCAGGAGGCCATGGCCTACGATGCGCCGCTGGTCCACCGCAGCGGGAACCTCTTTGCCCACAAGCACATCCAGCGGGGCAACGCAGCCCTGGCCATCGCCCGCAGCAAGCACGTCCTCACCCGGCGGTTCTACACCCCCTATACGGAGCATGCTTTCCTGGAGCCGGAGTGCGCCGTGGCCTACCCGGACGGGGACGGGGTCATGATCCTCTCCACAGATCAGGGCGCTTATGACACCCAGCACGAAACAGCCCCCATGCTGGGCCTTCCTTTCGAGAAGGTAAAAGTAAAGAATATGCTGGTAGGCGGAGGCTTTGGCGGTAAGGAGGATGTGACGGTCCAGCACCTGGCGGCCCTGGTGGCCTATCTCACCAAACGTCCGGTGAAATGCAAGCTCAGCCGGGCGGAGAGCATTCTCATCCACCCCAAGCGCCACCCCATGGAGATGGAGTTTGCCATCGGCTGCGATGAGAACGGTATCATTCAGGGCGTGGCCGCCAACGTTATCGCCGATACCGGAGCCTATGCGTCCCTGGGCGGTCCCGTGTTGGAACGGGCCTGCACCCACGCCTCGGGCCCCTACCACTACGAGAATTTCCAGATCGACGGCTATGCCTATTACACCAATAATCCCCCCGCCGGGGCCTTCCGGGGCTTCGGTGTGACCCAGACCTGTTTTGCCATTGAGACCCTGCTCAATGAGATGGCGGACCTGGTGGGCATCACTCCCTGGGAAATCCGCTACCGCAACGCCATTCGCCCCGGCCAGGTGCTGCCCAATGGTCAGATCGTGGGACCGGAGACAGGCCTTGTGGAGACCCTGGAGGCGGTGAAGCCCTACTATGATGCCGCCAAGTATGTGGGTATCGGCTGTGCCATGAAGAATTCCGGCGTAGGCGTAGGCCTTCCCGACTGGGGCCGCTGCCGCCTGGTGGTGGAGGGGGGCAAGGTCCATATCCAGGCCGGCGCCTCCTGCATCGGCCAGGGACTGGGCACGGTGCTGGTGCAGATGTGCTGCGACCAGCTGGAGCTGCCCCGGGATGCCATTGTATATGAGCGTTCCAACACTTTTGAGGCACCGGATTCCGGTACCACCTCCGGTTCCCGCCAGACCCTCATCACCGGCGAGGCCTGCCGTCGAGCCTGCGTGGAGCTGAAAAAGGCCTTGGAGGGAAAGACCCTGGAGGATCTCAACGGAACGGAGTACAAGGGCGAATATCTGGCCAAGACAGACCCCTTGGGAGCTAATGTGCCCAACCCCGTCAGCCATGTGGCCTACGGCTACGCCACTCAGATCTGTATTCTGGGAGAGGACGGGAAGATCGAGAAGATGGTAGCCGCCCACGACGTGGGCAAGGCGGTGAACCCCATCTCCTGCGAAGGACAGATCGAGGGAGGCGTGGTGATGTCCATGGGCTTTGCCCTCACAGAGGATTATCCTCTGGTGGACTGTAAGCCTACTGCCAAGTTTGGCACTCTGGGCCTTTTCAAGGCCAACCAGGTGCCGGAGATCAAGGCCATCGTGGTGGAAAAGCCGGGCCTGGATGTGGCCTGCGGCGCCATCGGCATCGGGGAGATTACATCCATTCCCACTGCCCCCGCCATTGCCGACGCCTACTACCGCTACGATGGTAAGCGGCGGTATACGCTGCCTCTGGAGGGGACTCCTTACAGCCGGAAGAAAAAGTAATGGCTCTGAGAGACTGGCCTCCTCCCCGCACAGTGTGGGGAGGAGGCCTTTTGTCTTTCAAGCAAGGACAGAAGGGGGGCCACTCTGCGGAAAAAGAGAGAATATTTCTTGTCCGCAGCGCAAGAGGGTGATATAATCAAAGCATAAGTATTGCCGAGAGCAGGAGGAAGAACAATGAAAAAATTAGGCTTTGGTATGATGCGCCTGCCGCTGACGGACCCCAAGGAGCAGACCCAGGTGGATCGCCCCCAGGCCCAGGCCATGGTGGATGCGTTCCTGGCAAAGGGATTTACCTATGTGGATACCGCCTACTTCTACCATGGCAAGGAGAGCGAGCGGGTGGTAAAGGATATCCTCACCAGCCGCTATCCTCGGGAGAGCTATATTCTGGCGGATAAAATGCCTATCACCAGCCTGCGGGAGAAGGGGACTGTGGAGGACCAGGCCCGCATTTTTGATGAGCAGCTGGAGAAGTGTGGTGTGGACTATTTTGACCGCTACCTTGTCCACTGTGTGAACGCGGCGAACTACAAGGCGGCCAAGCGGTTGGATACCTTTGCCTTCCTGGCGAAAAAGAAGGAGGAGGGAAAGCTGCGTCATCTGGGCTTCTCCTATCATGACAACGCAGTACTTCTGGATCAGATCCTCACGGAGCACCCCGAGGTGGAGTTTGTCCAGCTGCAGCTGAACTACCTGGACTGGGAGGATGAGCGGATCCAGTCCCGGAAGTGCTATGAGACGGTGGTCCGCCATGGGAAAAAGGTAGTGGTTATGGAACCGGTGAAGGGCGGCCGTCTGGCCAAGCTGCCGGAGGAGGCGGAAAAACTCCTGCGGGCCGTCCATCCCGACTGGTCCCCCGCCTCCTGGGCCATCCGCTTTGCCGCCAGCCTTCCGGAGGTGGAGATGGTCCTCAGTGGTATGTCCGATATGGCACAGCTGGAGGAGAACACCGGATTTATGAGCGATGTCCTGCCTCTGACGGAGGAGGAGACGGCACTGCTGGCCCGGGTAGCGGAGATCCTCAGCGCCCTGCCCGCCGTGGCGTGCACTGCCTGCCGTTACTGTGTGGACGGCTGCCCCCGGAATATCCCCATTCCCGACTATTTTGCCCTGTACAACGGTGATCAGCTGGCTCTGCGCAATGGGTTGCCGGCACGGAAAGAGGAATACCAGCGCCTAGCGGAGACCGGCGGAAAGGCGTCCTCCTGTATCAAGTGCCGCCAGTGCGAAAATGCCTGCCCGCAGCATCTGAAAATAGTGAATGCGCTGGCCAAGGTGGCTGAGACCTACGAAGGGTAAGAAACCGGAAAATCAGAGAGTCGATTTTTAATTAGTATAGAGGATGTTCTGCATCTGCCGCTGTCGTGAGGCTGATGGGAATATCGGACAGATTGCCCGCCTCTGCCGGGATACCCGGTGAGGACGGGCGATCTGTTTTTATGCAGTGTACCGGGCTATCAAGCGATTCACAAATTATTTACAGCGTACAAATAAGTTTTGCTTGCGAAATATGACACAATCGAGTATAATGCTGTTTGTTGAGCAGCTGTAAGGGCGCTTGACAAATACAACAAGTAACGCGATTCCCCGTGTGTGGGTGGACGCAGAACATTTTGGAAGGAATGAACACGAATGAGCGCATCCAGAGAAAAGAAAAAACGGCAGGAATATTTTGCCGGCGGCGGCGTTGATGCCAAGGCTGCCCGGGCGGCAGAGCAGAAGGCAGCGGAGAAGAAGGCGAAGATCCTCTATTCTTCCCTGGCCATCGTTTTTGTTGTGGTGGCGGTTTCCCTGCTGGTATATAACTCCGGTATCATCCAGCGTAGCCAGACTGCTGTGACCATCGACGGGGAGAAATATACCGTTGCCGATGCCAGCTATTACTACCAGGATGCTTATCGCAATTTCCTCAATACCTACGGTAGCTACGTTTCACTCTTTGGTTTGGATACTTCCAAATCCCTGAAGACCCAGTACTACAGCGAGGATCAGACCTGGGATGAGTACTTCAAGGATCAGGCGGTTAACAGCATGAAGTTCGTCCACGCTGTCCTGGCCAAGGCCCAGGAGGAGGGGATGACCCTGGAGGACGCGGAGCTGGAGACCTTTGATGCCACCGTGCAGGCTCTGAAGGACCAGGCCTCTGCGTATGGCTACAATTACAAGACCTACCTGAAGATGATTTACGGTTCTGTGATGACACCGGAGGTCTATGAGGCCAACCTGAAGGATCAGCTGCTGGTGAGCAAGTATGCCACTGCCTACAGTGATAGCCTGAGCTTCACCGACGACGAGATTCAGGCCTACTATGAGGAGAACAAGAACACCTACGACAAGGTGGATGTGGAGTACGTCTCCATCTCCGGCAGCCCTGAGACCAAGACCGACGAGGAAGGCAACACCGTCGAGGCCACTGAGGAAGAGAAGACTGCCGCTATGGAGGCCGCCAAAGAGACCGCCGATACCATTCTGGCCGAGTATCAGGCCGGCGGCGATCTGGAGGCTCTGGCCGAAGAGTACGGTGCCACTTACACCAGCAACGACGAGATGGCTTACAGTTCCACCTATGTCTACGGCGACTGGTTCTTTGATGCGGCCCGCACCGCCGGAGACGCGGAGGTCCTGGAGGATACCACCTACAGCCGTTACTTTGTGGCAGTGTTCCATGATCGCATGCAGGACGATGCCCTGGATTACAATGTCCGCCATATCCTGGTCACCGCAGACAACTTCGATCTGCCTGAGGGCAGCGAGGCCACGGATGAGATGATCGCCGGCAAGGCCCAGGAGATTCTGGACAGCTGGGACGGCACTGAGGAGGGCTTTGCCACCCTGGCGGAGGAGTACTCCCAGGATGCCGGCAGCAAGGACAACGGTGGTCTCTATGAGAACGTGACCAAGGGTTCCATGGTCACCGAGTTTGAGGACTGGTGCTATGAGCCCGGCCGTAAGGCTGGGGATACCGGCATCGTGGAGAGCCCCTACGGCCAGCACATCATGTACTTTGTGGGCTACGGCACCACGCCCTATTGGTACTCTGCCTGCGAGAGCGCGCTGATCAGCAATGCTTACAGCGAGTGGCAGACGGAGATGACCGATAGCGTTACTGCCGAGGTGAACGAGGGCGCGATGGCCAGCATCGGCTGATCCTTCGGCAGCATATCCAGCCATAAACGGGCCGGTCTTGCCTCCAGGCAAGACCGGCCCTTCTGCATTATGACCAGCTTTCCGATATTTCGACGAAAGGATGAGCGGCGACCGCCGCCGTTGGGTGTGAGTATGAGCGAACGATTTCTGCGCAATGAGATGCTGCTGGGGGCTGCGGCCATGCAGCGACTGGCCGCGTCCCATGTTTGTGTCATCGGCCTGGGCGGTGTAGGCAGCTACGCTGTGGAAGCCCTGGCTCGCGCCGGTGTGGGAGAACTGACCCTGGTGGACCAGGACGTGTACGGTGAGAGCAACCTCAACCGCCAGCTGGGAGCTCTGTACTCCACCCTGGGCCAGAGCAAGGCAGAGGTGCTGGCCCGGCGGGTGCAGGATATCAATCCGGACTGCCTGGTCCACCCAGTGATAGGCCGCTATGCGGCGGAGGACCGGGAGCGGTTTTTCGGACCATATGACTATATTGCCGATGCCATTGACCTGGTGTCCTGCAAGGTGGACCTCATCTGTCAGGCTATGGAACGGGGAATTCCCATTCTTTCCGCTCTGGGTACCGGAAATAAGCTGGATCCCTCTTTGATCGAGGTGACGGATCTCAGCAAGACCAAGGGATGCCCCCTGGCCCGGGTCATGCGCCGGGAGCTGGGCCGCCGGGGAATCCGTCATCTGAAGGTGGTGTACAGCCCCGAGGAGGCGGCTCCCTGCGCGGCGCTGGAGACGCCGCCGCCTGGACGGCGCAGCGTTCCCGCCAGTGTGCCCTGGGTCCCCTCTGTAGCGGGACTTATGATGGGCGGGGCCATTGTCATGGATCTGGTAGCGGGACTTCTGCCGGAGGAGGAGAAGGTACGATGATGCTGACAGGTACGTTGGTCAACGCCGCAGGGATTCTTGTGGGCGGCGGCGTGGGGCTTTTGGTCCACCGCCTTATGCGCCGGGGTGTACCGGAGCGTTTCAGCGACATGGTGATGAAGGGCATCGGACTTTGCACCATCTATATCGCTGCCACCGGCCTCCTGGACGGCAGCAAATCCCTGGTAACCATCCTCTCTGTGGTTTTTGGCGCCATCCTGGGGGAGTGGCTGGATCTGGATGGAAAGATTCGCGCCCTTGGTCAAAAGTTGGAACATCGCTTTGCCCGGCAGGGAGACACCGGTTTTGCCCAGGGCTTTATGGCAGCCACTCTGCTTTTCTGCGTAGGAACCATGGCTATCAAGGGCTCTCTGGACGGAGGCCTCCGCGGGGACCATGCTACGCTGTATGCCAAGTCTGTGATGGATACCATCAGCGCCTGCATCTTCTCCTCTACGCTGGGGCTGGGGGTTCTGTTTTCTGCCGTGCCGGTGATTCTTTACCAGGGTACCATTACGCTGCTGGCCTCCATCGCGGGACCCTATCTGGGGGACAGCGTGATCGCAGAGATGAATACGGTGGGTTCCCTGCTGCTTCTGGGGCTGTCCCTGGACCTCCTCGGGATCGCCCATCTGAAGCTCATGAATTATATCCCCGCGATGTTTCTGCCCATTCTCCTGTGTCTGTTCCTGTAAAATCCGGCGGCTGCCATAATTTCTAAAAAACAGGCCTGCAAATTGCAGAAAGAGAAAAATAAGTTGTCATAGCGCGCTTTTTGTGGTACAGTGGTGTACAGACCAGAAATAAGGTGGTACAAACCATGGATAATCATATTTTTCGCAGTGCTCTGGGTGGATTCAACCGCCAGGATGTAACTGAGTATATCGAGCGAACCGGCAAGGAGGCGGCGGAGGCCGCCCAGCGCCTGGAAGAGCAAATCAAGACCCTTCAGGACAGCGAGACGGAGGCACGGGAGGCCCTGGAGACCTGTACCCAGGAAAAGGAAGAACTGCATCAGCAGCTCAAGGATATGACCAATCAGTACACTGAGGCCAAGGCGAACTGGGACTCCCAGAGCAAGGCTGCGGCGGATCTCCAGGCTGATGTGACCCGGCAGAAGAACGTGATCCAAGAGCTCACCGGAGAGAATGAAAAGCTTTCCCGTCGTGTCCGGGAGCTAGAGGCCAAGGCGGAGCATCTGAGGCAGGAGAAGGAGCGTCTGACCCAGCTGGAGTTGGATGCCAAGCGCCGCTCTGAGGAGACGGAGGCCAAGGCTGGTGAGGAGGCCCGGGGCGTGATGGAAGCCGCCCGCAGTCAGGCTGCGGAGATCACCAGCAGAGCCCAGACCCAGGCGGACGATATTATCGCCAAGGCGAAGACTCAGGCAGAGGCTATCGAGGCGGAAGCCAAGGCCCAGGCAGAGGTCCTCCTGCGAGAGACGGAGGAGCAGGTAGAGGGCACTGTAAACCAGTTCGGCGCGCTCTTCAGCTCCTTTGAGACCATCACAGGCCATCTGACAAACGAACTGCGGAAAATGGATGTGACGGTATCCCAGCTGCCCATCAGCTTCAACCACCTGCGGGACAGCTTGCAGGCCCTGCTGGAGCGGGCCAAGAAGCGGTAAATAGATGTGTATTATGCGAGCAGCGCCCTGCACAGGGCGCTGCTCTTTTTTACTTGGATTAGCCTTCGGAACAGAAAAAATGCCAGGCTGACGACAGGGGCGGCGTTGCCTTTTCCAGGGGAGTATGGTATGCTGGTGCCACCGGGAGGAGACCCGGACAACAGCGATGGAGGAAAGCGATATGAGTAAACCTGTACTGGTGGTACTGGCCGCCGGCATGGGCAGCCGGTATGGCGGTCTCAAGCAGATGGACCCTGTGGGCGGCCATGGCCAGAGCATCATCGACTATTCGATTTACGATGCCCGGCGGGCAGGATTTGAGAAGGTAATTTTCGTCATCAAACATGAGATTGAGGAGGATTTTAAGGAGTTGGTGGGCAACCGGATTAGCCGAGGGATCCAGGTGGAGTATGCGTATCAATCCCTGGACGACCTGCCGGCGGGCTATCGGGTTCCCACTGGTCGGACCAAGCCCTGGGGTACTACTCATGCAGTACTGGCGGCCCGGGACCTTATTGACGGGCCCTTCGCGGTGATCAACGCCGACGACTACTATGGCCCCGATGCATTCTGCTCCATTTTCCAGTATCTCTCCAGCCATGGGGATGTGCCGGAGGGGTACCGCTATGCCATGGCAGGCTATCTCCTGGGCAATACGGTGACAGAGCATGGGAGTGTGGCCAGGGGTGTCTGTAAAATGAATGCTGATGGCATTTTGGAGGATGTAGTGGAGCGTACCCAGATCGAAAAAGATGGCAAGGATGCTCGCTTTACAGTGGATGGTGGCCAGACCTGGACGCCGCTGCCGGGTAATACTTTGGTATCCATGAACTTCTGGGGGTTCCAGCGCAGCTTTATTGACGAGGCACAGGCTCGTTTCCCCACGTTTTTGGATCAGATTTTGACCAGCAACCCGGAAAAAGGGGAGGTATACCTGCCCCTGGTAGTAAGCCAGATGATTCATGAGGGGCACACCCAGGTGAAGGTGCTGCCCAGCCACGATAAGTGGTACGGTGTGACCTACCGCGAGGATAAACCGTCTGTGGTCCAGGCACTGGCGGACAAAACCGCTCGTGGCGAGTATCCTGAAAACCTTTGGAATGTATAGTGATTTCCCTTAACACAAAAGATGGCCCCGGAGCATGTGCTCCGGGGCCATTTACTATGTACATACCGGTCAATCCAGAGCAGGATGCCGGTCCAGGACCTTGTTGATGGTCAGGCGATAAACAATGATACTGACCACGGGGGCAATGATATCGGATACCGGTTCTGCCCAGAAGGCCATCTTGGCCTCAAAAAACAGGGGGATCAAAAAGAGAGCAATAAAGTATACCAACTTACGGAAAGCGGAAAGAGAGAAGGCAATCCGTACCTGGCCCATACCGGTAAAACCGTCAACGATCTCGTACTGAACGCCCAGTGGGATAATGGCCAATGTGCAGATACCGATAGCCCACAGAGACAGCTGGCTGACGGCTGGATCCTGCGTAAACAGCCGGACAAACAGATGGCCTGCCACCCGGGCCAGGATAAAGAGGAGGACCGTATAGCCCACGCACAGTTTCACAATCTCCTTCTGAGCATCCAGGACCCGCTGTTTATTCCGAGCTCCGTAGTTGAAGGCAAGAATCGTCTGTGTGCCGCCGGAGATGCCGCCCAGGGGCATGGTTACCACCAGCATAAAGCTCTGGGCAATGGTGGCGCAGGTCACCAGCATGTCCCCTTGCTCTGCTCCGCCGTAGCGTTGGAGAATGGCATTCATGGCGATAATCATTACATTGTCGATGGCAATAATGATAAAGGGAGTAAAGCCTATGGCCAGCACATGGCCCATGATAGGCAGGTTATAGCCGCCGAAGGTGATCCGCAGCCGGGTCTTTTTCCCAAATAGAAAGAAGAGACCGTAGGCAGCACTGGCCATCTGAGACAAGACAGTGGCCAGGGCGCCTCCAGCTACGCCCATGTCCAGAAGGAAGATAAATACAGGATCCAGAGCAATATTCAGCGCTGCGCCCAGCAGCACCAGACGCATGCTTACCTTGGCAAAGCCTTGGGCCAGAATGAACTGGCTGAGGCCGGTGGAGAGGAGGGCGAATACCGTACCGCTGAGGTATACGGTGAAATAGGCATTGGCATAGGGATACGTGGCATCGCTGGCACCGAAGAGGTAGAGCATAGGGCGGCGCAGCGGGATTACTATTGCAGTGAGGACCGCTGCGGCGACCAGCAGCATGACAAAACAGTTGGCCAGAATTCGGCGGGCCCGTTCCTCGTTGCCCTCCCCCAGACTGATGCTCATCAGCGGCGCACCGCCTACACCGATCAGGAAGGCCACAGAGCCCACCATGGTCACTACCGGACCACATACGCCTACACCGGCCAGCGCAATATCACCTACTTCGGGAATATTGCCGATGTACATTCGATCCACGATGCTGTATAATACACTGACAAACTGGGCAAGCATGCTGGGGATAGCGATGCGCCACACCAGCTGCCGGATATTGTCTCTGCCCAGGTCATTTTCAAGAGCCATAGGACTACACACCACACTTTTCTGGGAATTTTCCACGAAGGGCTGGGTGATTATAGCACCGATTCAGAGAAATAGCAAGGGTGGGGCAAGAATCTTTTTCCAGAACAGAAAAATTCTTTTTTCTGTGGAAAAAATCCAGGAAAAAGAGTATCATATCATTATTACCATGAGAGGGGACGCCAAATGATCTTTTACTTTTCTGCTACAGGCAACAGCAAATATGTGGCGGAGCGTATTGCTGGGGCTACAGATGACCATGTGATCTTTCTGCGGGATGCGATTCGTAGCCGCTGCTACCAGTTTGACATCAGCCAGGAGAAGAGAATTGGCTTTGTAACGCCTACCTACTACTACGGCCTGCCCAGCGTGATGACGTTTTTCCTGGAGAAGCTGAAGCTCACCGGGTATCGGGATCAGTATGTCTATCTGGTGCTTACCTGCGGCAAGACCACAGGCGACGCCGCCGGCCAGATGGGAAAGCTTCTCAAGGCCAAGGGGATTACCCTCTCCGCCCAGTTTGGCATTCCCATGGTGGACAACTTTATTCCTCTCTTCAAGATCGATAGTCAGGAAGAGATCGAGAAAAAGCTGGACGCTGCGGAGGAGTATATTGATGAGGCCCGCCGGGTCATCCGTGCTCGGGGAACAGGGGACTACAACCGCTGCCAGGGGGCGGCGCCGGGAGTGGTGACTACTGTGGCTTACAGTGCCTATGCCCATGGCCGCTCCACTAAGCCCTTTCTGGTCACCGATGCCTGTATCAGCTGCGGGCTGTGTCAGGAGATATGTCCCTGTGGAGCCATCGCCCTTACGGATGGGAAGCCGGCATGGGTCAAACCCCAGTGCGTGCGGTGTCTGGGATGTATCCACCGCTGTCCCACCAAGGCCATCCACTGGAAACGGGCCGATGAGGATCGGGGCCGCTACTATAATCCTCGGGTGGAGCCCTATCGTCCTTTGACCTGATGGCAGTGTCCCGTTTTTCCCTAAAGGCAGAGAAAAACTCCCGGAGAACTTAGATTTTTGCGCCGCTGCTGGCTATTGGCTGGCAGCGGCGTCATTTTCTGCCACTAAGTGAAAACCTTAACAATTTGTTAATGATTTACCTATCTACATTTGCGAAAAAATGTGTTATAATGCGTGGAAAATGGGCATGTTATGTAGTTTAGCCGGGGAGCCGGCTTCCAGAAGGAAAGGAGATCAGGCGGCCCGCATTTGCAGGGCCGCAGGACAGATATGAACCAGCATGCGGAAAACACCTTGGCTCTGGGAATCGACATCGGTTCCACAACAGCCAAGGTGGTTTTAGTGGACAATGGAAAGGTCCTGTACGAAAAATATCAGCGCCACTTCTCCCAGGTGCGGCAGAAGACCCTGGAGCTACTGGCGGAGGCGGCCCCACTGGCAGGGGATCGGCCTCTGACGGCGGCGATCTCCGGCTCGGCAGGCCTGGGCCTTGCCCAGGGGGCAAAAGTGCCCTTTGTTCAGGAGGTGTTTGCCACCGGTGAGGTGGTCAAGCAGTTGGAGCCGGATACCTCCGTGGTTATCGAGCTGGGAGGAGAGGACGCTAAGATCATCTTTTTTGACGGCGGCATCGATGAGCGGATGAACGGCTCCTGCGCCGGTGGTACCGGTGCGTTTATCGACCAGATGGCCACGCTGCTGAATGTGACGGCAGATGAGTTGGATGAGCTGAGCCTGGGCAGCCAGCGGCTCTATCCTATCGCCTCTCGGTGCGGTGTGTTTGCTAAGACAGATATCCAGCCCCTTCTCAACCAGGGAGCCCGCCACGAGGATGTGGCTGCCAGTATTTATCAGGCGGTGGTGAACCAGACCATTGCAGGCCTGGCCCAGGGACGGAAGATCACCGGGAAGGTGCTGTTCCTGGGTGGGCCCCTTTACTACTGCAAGGGCCTGCGCCGCCGGTTCCAGGAGACGTTAAAGCTCTCCGACGACCAGGCAGTGTTCCCGGAGTATGGCCGCTTTGCCGTGGCCATGGGCGCGGCCCTCTACGGCATGCGGGCGGGGGAGACCTGTACCATGGCTCAGCTGCGCCGACAGATCGAGAACAGCGTCTCCACCCGATCCGAGGCCAACCTCCTGCCGCCGCTGTTTCAGACGGAGGCAGATTATCAGGAGTTCCGGCAGCGCCACAGCGCCGCCGATGTGGTCCGGCGGGACATCCAGGATTACCAAGGTGATGCCTGGCTGGGTATCGACTGCGGCAGCACCACCACCAAGGTGGCCCTCCTCAGTACGGATAAGGAGCTGCTCTATACCTACTACGCCTCCAACCGGGGCAACCCGGTGCAGATC
>CALXGE010000008.1 GCA_944387775.1 uncultured Oscillospiraceae bacterium
TGGCCATCTTGGGATCATTGGCCATCTGGGCCAGCATGATCTTCTTCTCCTCATCCAGCACGTCCTGGGTAACCTGGGTCTTGTCCCAGAAACGGGGATTGAGAGCGGCGATCTGCATAGCCACGTCCTTGCCGATCTCGGTGGCGTCGATGCCGCCGGAAACCTCCAGGTTCACCAGCACACCGATCTTACCGCCAGCGTGAACGTAGGCCACGGAAGTGCCCTCGGTGAAGAAGGCGAAACGGCGGACCTTGATGTTCTCGCCGATGACCAGAACCATCTCCTGCTGCTGCTGGGTAACAGTCAGATCGGTGCCGTTGTACTTGCACTCCATGAGAGCATCCAGGTCAGCGGGCTTGTTGGCAGCCACAGTGGCAGCCACACCCTTGACGAAGTCCACGAACTTCTCGTTCTTGCCCACGAAGTCAGTCTCGGCGTTGACCTCAACCACAACACCCACACCGTCGATGACGGCGGCATAAGCCATACCCTCGGCAGCGATGCGGCCGGCCTTCTTGGCGGAAGCGGCCAGGCCCTTCTCACGCAGGTACTCAATGGCCTTGTCCATGTCGCCGTCGGAAGCGACCAGGGCCTTCTTGCAGTCCATCATGCCTACGCCGGTCATTTCGCGCAGGTTCTTAACATCAGCAGCGGTAAAAGCCATAATTGTTATCCTCCAGTATGATAATATTGTAACAGGAAAATGGGGCGGGACTCTCCCGCCCCATAGGGTTTCTTGTATTACTCGGCGGCGGTTTCCTCAGCGGCGGCGGCCTCGACCTGCTCGCCCTGACGGCCCTCGATCATGGCGTTGGCCATGATGGAAGCGATGAGCTTGATGGCGCGGATAGCGTCATCGTTGCCGGGGATGGGGTAGTCGATCTCATCGGGATCGCAGTTGGTATCGGCGATGGCCACCACGGGGATACCCAGCTTGTGGGCCTCGGCGATGGCGTTGCGCTCCTTACGGGTATCCACGATGAACAGGGCGCCAGGCAGCTTCTTCATTTCCTTCACGCCGCCCAGGTACTTCTCCAGCTTCTCGATCTCGCCCATGTGCTTGATGACTTCCTTCTTGGGCAGCATATCAAAGGTGCCGTCCTCCTGCATGCGCTTGAGCTGGGTGAGACGGTCCACACGGGTACGCATGGTCTTGAAGTTGGTCATCATACCGCCCAGCCAGCGGGCGTTGACATAGAACATGTTGCAGCGCAGGGCCTCGTCCTTGATGGCTTCCTGAGCCTGCTTCTTGGTGCCCACGAACAGCAGGGACTCGCCGTTCTCGCTGAGCTGGCGCACGAAGTTGTAGGCCTCCTCCAGCTTCTTGACGGTCTTCTGCAGGTCGATGATGTAGATCCCGTTGCGCTCGGTGTAGATATAGGGGGCCATCTTGGGGTTCCACCGGCGGGTCTGGTGACCGAAGTGGACGCCGGCTTCCAGCAGCTGCTTCATGGATACGACACTTGCCATAGTTGTTGTTTCCTCCGATAATAATTTAGTTCGTTACCTCCGAACCTCTCCTCTGCCGGGCCAACCGCCGCTGGCGGCACCGACCAGACATCAAGGTTCGTGCGTAATGCTGAAATATAGTACCATATCCTTCCGAAAAACGCAAGGACTTTTTGCGGAAAAATTCAGAAAATTTTCGATTCTCCCCTTAATGGGCCTGCTTTTTTCCGCTAAAACAGTCTCCGGCGGCGGCGGTCCTGGTAAGGGGGCCGCCGCTCCACCGGCTTGTTCACAAGGATGATGTCGTCACCAATCTGCTTGATGCAATCCCAGGGAATATAGTACTCCTCCCCCCGGCCGAACAGGCCAAAAAAGCGGCAGGGTCCGGGCACGATCAGCGCCGTCACCCTGCCTTCCGGGATCAGCACCTCCACATCCCCCACGAATCCCAGCCGGCATCCGTCGCAGATGTTAATGACCTCTTTATAACGCAGTTCCACCATTCTGCACTGCATTTCCATCCCCCCTCCTGTGGGATGGTATGCGCCGGGCAGATTGTCCTATGCCGCCGAAACCTCAGATATTATTGCGAATCGTCCTGAGGGCACTCTTTTCCAGGCGACTTACCTGGGCCTGGGAGATCCCCACCTCTGCCGAGACCTCCATCTGGGTCTTGCCCTCATAAAACCGGAGAGCAAGAATATGGCGCTCCCGCTCCCCCAACCGGTCCAGGGCGTCTTTGAGGGCGATCTGCTCCAGCCACTGCTCGTCGGTGTTCTTCTTGTCCCGGACCTGGTCCATGACGCATACAGTGTCCCCGCTGTCGGAGTAAAGGGGTTCAAAAAGGCTCACCGGCTCCGTCACTGCATCCATGGCAAAGACTACCTCCTCCCGGGGAATCCCCAGCTCCTTTGCCAGCTGCTCCACCGTGGGCTCCTTCTGGCTGCCTGCCATCAGCTTTTCCCGGGCCTGCATGACCCGGTAAGCGGTATCCCGGAGGCTCCGGCTTACCCGTACGGCGCTGTTGTCCCGCAGGTAGCGCCGGATCTCTCCCACGATCATCGGCACACCATAGGTGGAAAAGCGGACCGGCTGACTGAGATCAAAGCCATCGATAGCCTTGATGAGGCCCACGCAGCCCACCTGAAAGAGATCATCCGGGTTCTCTCCCCGACCACTGAACTTCTGGATCACTGACAGCACCAGCCGGAGATTACCGCTGATAAGTTCCTCCCGGGCTTTGCTGTCCCCTGCCTTGGCCTTCCGCAGCAGCTCCATGGTCTGCTCGTTGGTAAGCACCTTCAGCCGCGCGGTGTTGACCCCGCTGACCTCCACCTTTCCCTGCATGCCACCACTCCTTGCCTTTTCCTGGCGCTGCCCGGGACCATTTCCCGCGCGGCTGCCTCAGGCAAAGTATGTCCTGGCCCAGCAATTTTTATCCTCTGCTATGCCAGAGCTTCCCTTTCCATCCTGATGGCGGCAAAGTGTTTTTCCAGTGTTTTCCATATGGAAGGATCTTTTCGCCTAATTTGTATAAATTATTCAGTTTATACAAAAAAACTATTTTTGTATAAAGCGTACATAATAAAATTTATAATTTATACAAAACATATATGGAAGTTTTTTTAGAAATATGATACTGTTTTAAAAAATCGGCTTTTTTGCCGAGGACAGGAGAAAATTGCCATGACTTATGGAGTTGACGTCATCAATCAGGTAGACCCCGAGGTAGCCAGCGCCATTCAGGCTGAGGTGGACCGTCAGGAGAGCCACATTGAGCTCATTGCCTCGGAGAACTTTACAAGCCGCGCTGTTCAGCTGGCAGCCGGCAACCCCCTGACCAACAAATATGCCGAGGGCTACCCCGGCAACCGCTACTACGGCGGCTGTGAGTACGTGGACGTGGTGGAAAACATCGCTATTGACCGGGCCAAGAAGCTCTTTGGCTGCACCTACGCCAATGTGCAGCCCCACTCCGGCGTTCAGGCCAACATGGCGGTAGAGATGGCTCTGTGCAAGCCCGGCGACACGGTGATGGGCATGAAGCTTGCCCACGGCGGCCATCTGACCCACGGAAGCCCCGTGAACTTCTCCGGTCAGTATTTCAACATTGTCGGCTACGGTGTCAATGAGCAGGGCTATATCGACTATGACGAGGTGGAGCGCCTGGCCATGGAGCATAGGCCCAAGCTCATCATCTGCGGCGCCAGCGCTTATCCCCGCGTCATCGACTTCAAGCGTTTCCGGGAAATCGCCGACAAGTGCGGCGCCTTCCTCATGAGCGATATCGCCCACATCGCCGGTCTGGTGGTAGCGGGCCTCCACCCCAGCCCCTTCCCCTGGGTGGATGTAGCCACCTCCACCACCCATAAGACCCTCCGGGGACCCCGGGGCGGCCTGATTCTCTCCACCGCCGAGTTTGCCGAGGCCCACAAGCTCAACAAGTGGGTGTTCCCCGGCACCCAGGGCGGCCCCCTGATGCACATCATTGCTGCCAAGGCAGTGGCCTTCAAGGAAGCTCTGGATCCCTCCTTCACCGAGTATCAGAAGCTGGTCCTGGCCAACAGCCGCGCTCTGGCCAGCGCTCTCCAGGCCCGTGGCTTCGATCTGGTCTCCGGTGGTACCGACAACCACCTGATGCTGGTAGACCTGCGCAACAAGGGCATCACCGGCCAGGAGTGCGAGGAGCTCATGGACAGCGCTAACATTACCTGCAATAAGAACTCCATCCCCTATGACACTGCCGGCGCCAACCGCCCCAACGGCATCCGCCTGGGCACCGCCGCCGTATCCGCCCGCGGCCTGCAGCCTGCGGACATGGAGACCATTGCCGAGTGCATCGACATTCTGGTCTCTCAGCGGGAAGCCGGTGTCAAGGAAGCTCGTGCTAAGGTGGCCGAAATCACCATCAAGTACCCCCTCTACTGGGATCGCTGAGATTCCCGGCGGAATAGAAAAACAATGGGACCCCGCAGCTGACTGCGGGGTCCCATTGTTTTTCGCTAATACAAGGCTACTTATAAGAGAACGGGGACCACATGTAGTGTGGTCCCCGTTCTCTCTGAAAAAGCACTGGAAATATCCAGCTTACTTCTTGAAGCTGTCCTTCAGGCTGACGCTGCGGTTGAACACCAGGTGGCCGGGCCGGGAGTCCTTATTGTCCAGGCAGAAATAGCCCAGGCGCATAAACTGGAAGCTGGCAGGAGCCACAGCATCCTTCAGCCCTGCCTCCACCTTACAGCCGGTGACGACCTCCAGGGACTCCGGATTCAGGCACTCCAGGAAATCCTTGTCAGCGGCATCAGGAGCGGCATCCAGGAAAAGGTTGTCATACAGACGGCACTCCGCATCCACAGCGGTAGCCGCGTCCACCCAGTGAATGGTAGCCCCTTTCACCTTCCGGCCATCGGCGGGGTTGCCGCCCCGGCTGTCGGGGTCGTAGGTAGCGTAGATCTCGGCAATGGTACCGTCATCATTCTTCTTGCAGCCGGTGCAGGTGATAAGGTAGGCACCCTTCAGGCGGCACTCAGGGCCGTCGGGATACAGGCGCTTGTACTTGGGCACCGGCACCTCCAGGAAGTCCTGCTCCTCCACATACAGCTCCCGGGAGAAGGTGATGGTCCGAACGCCGTCCTCGGGACGGTTGGGGTTGTTCTCCACCTCAAAGGTCTCGCTCTGGCCCTCGGGATAGTTTGTGATGACCAGCTTCACCGGACGGATCACCGCCATCACACGCTGGGCAGTCTCGTTGAGGTCCTCCCGGAGGCAGTGCTCCAGGAAGCTGTACTCCACGGTGCTGGCGGCCTTGGCCACGCCGATGCGCTCACAGAAATTGCGGATGGAGGCAGGGGTATAGCCCCGGCGGCGGAGGCCGCAAAGGGTAGGCATCCGGGGATCATCCCAGCCGGAGACCTTTCCGCCCTCCACCAGAGCACGGAGCTTGCGCTTGCTCATGACGGTGTGGTCGATGCCCAGGCGGGCAAACTCGATCTGGCGGGGCTTGGCCGGCAGATCACAGTGCTCCACCACCCAGTTGTACAGGGGACGGTGGGCCTCAAACTCCAGGGAGCAGAGGCTGTGGGTAATGCCCTCCAGGGCGTCCTCGATGGGATGGGCAAAGTCGTACATGGGATAGATGCACCACTTGTCCCCCTGGCGGTGATGGTGCATGTGGTTGATGCGGTAGATCACCGGGTCACGCATATTGAAGTTGCCGGAGGCGGGGTCGATCTTCGCCCGGAGGGTCATGCTCCCATCAGGGAACTCCCCTGCCCGCATCCGGGCAAAGAGATCCAGGCTCTCCTCCACGGGACGGTCCCGGTAGGGGCACTGGGCGGGACAGTTCACATCGCCCCGCATCTCCTTCATCTGCTCCGGAGTCAGCTCACAGACATAGGCCAGGCCCTTCTTGATGAGGGACACGGCGCACTCGTACATCTTCTCAAAGTAGTCGGAGGCATAGTAAAAGCGATCGCCCCAGTCAAAACCCAGCCAGTGGATATCCTCCTTGATGGCCTCCACATACTCCACATCCTCTTTAGTGGGGTTGGTGTCGTCCATACGGAGGTTGCACAGTCCGCCGTACTTCTCGGCGGTGCCGAAGTCGATGCACAGGGCCTTGCAGTGACCGATGTGCAGGTAACCATTGGGCTCCGGCGGGAAACGGGTGTGGACGGTCATGCCCTGGAACTGACCACCCTCTGCGATGTCCTCGTCGATGAACTGATGGATAAAGTTTTTGCTCTCGGCCTCCTCGGTAAGGGGGGTCTTGTTTTCCTCGGCCATGTTTCACACTCCTTTGTTTGTTAGAAATTTTGTCTAAAAAGTGACGAGATTTATTATATAAAACGCCAAGGCAAAAGGCAAGGGCTATTTTACATTTTCTCCCTGATTTCCGTAAAAATACCCGCCGCGTTTTCGTCGCGGCGGGTATTTTTTCAAAATCGGTCACTGGGGGTCATCCGGCGTGAAGGCCAGGAGCTCCTTGCCCTGCCAGGTGCCCACGCCCCGCATTCCCTTCTTCAGGGAGGTGTGGAGCTCTGGAGAACAGGCCAGGCGCAGGTCGTTGTCGTCCGGGTGGTAGTACTCCCGGGGCGTCTCAAACCGCAGCAACACCTGGTTGAATTGATTCCAATCCGGCGCAAAGGGTGAAATAGAGCTGCCGGGCAGAGGGCTTGTCAAACTGTCAGAAGATAAGAACTCATACCGAGTGGCCACCACGATAAATCGGGCGGTCTGAGGTTCCTTCTTCCGCATAGGGTCCCCTCCTTTTTCAGATTTGAAAATCTTCCTTCTTCAACTTGGAGGTTTCCAGCTTCACCGGACGGGGGGGCTCCCGCTTGAAGGGATCATATTTAAACCACATGCAGTGGTACTCAGCAGCCACCACACCCCGGCGCGGACAGGCCACCTCCCGGTCGTTGATGACGGTCCCCTTGGCGCAGTATGCACACCGGGGCTCAATATCCTTGCGAAACAGCATGGTCCCCCTCCTCTCACCTGTCAGTATACATGCTTTTCTTTGAAAAGAAAAGCATCAAAAGAAACTTTTGCGCAAACTCCGTTTCGCTTTCCTGTGGGAACAGCGCCGTTATAAGGTATGCAATACCACCTTATCATCCTCCGCCGTTGCGGAGATCTGGGTGATGGGGTGATCGTAGCTGTTGATGATGGCGGAGGCCAGCAGGTCCTCCACCTCCTTCTGGATGGTCCTCCGGAGGTTCCGAGCACCGTAGGTGGCGGAGTAGGACTTCTTCACCAGGTAGCTTACCAGGGCGTCGTCGTAGGTGAAGGTGAGGCCTTTCTCCTTGAGGCTGTCTTTCAGCTCATCCAGCATCAGCCGGGCGATGGGCAGGAAGTTCTCCTCGGTGAGCTTATTGAAGTAGACGATCTCGTCCACACGGTTGATAAACTCGGGCCGCAGGAACTGCTGCAGGGCCTTCATAGCCCGGTCCTTCCCCTGCTCGTTCACCGTCTTGTTGAAGCCCACGCTCCCCTCCTTCCGGTCGCTGCCGGCGTTGGAGGTCATAACGATGACGGTGTTCTCGAAGTTCACCTTCCGGCCGTGGGCATCGGTGATCTGGCCGTCGTCCAGGATCTGGAGCAGCACATTGAGGACGTCGGGGTGGGCCTTCTCGATCTCGTCGAAGAGGATGACGCTGTAGGGCTTGCGGCGGATCTTCTCCGTCAGCTGACCCGCCTCGTCATAGCCCACATAGCCCGGAGGGGATCCGATGATCCGGGATACGGAGTGTTTCTCCATGAACTCGGACATATCCAGGCGGATGAGGCTCTCCGGAGCGTTGAAGAGGTCATCGGCCAGCTGCTTGACCAGCTCCGTCTTACCCACGCCGGTGGAGCCCACAAAGATGAAGCTCACAGGCTTATGCTTGGGGGAGATGCCCACGCGGTTGCGGCGGATAGCCGCGGCCACGGCCTCAATGGCCTCATCCTGGCCAATGATCTTTTCCTTGAGTCGCTGGTCCAGCTCGCTGAGCCGCTTGAACTCCTCCTCCCGGATTTTGCTGGCGGGAATCTTGGTCCACAGCTCGATGACCCTGGCCAGATTGTCCATGGTAAGCTCAGGCTCACCCTTGGCGGTGAGCTGGTCCAGCTCGCTCTGGAGCTGGATCTCTTTGCTCTTGAGCTCCGCCATGCGCTCAAAATTGGGCTCCTCCGCTCCCTCCAGCATCTCCCGCTCCTTCTCACAGTCCTGAATCTCCCGGAGAACCTCCTGGCGGCGGTTGATGTCCTCATCCTTCAGGTTCATATCGGAGCAGGCTTCGTCGATGAGGTCGATGGCCTTGTCGGGCAGGAAGCGGTCGGTGATATACCGCTCGCTGAGGAGCACCGCTTGACGGAGAATCCCTTCGGGGATCTTCACGCCGTGGTAGCTCTCGTAGTAGTGGGCCACACCCCGGAGGATCTCCATGGTGTCCTGCAGGTTGGGCTCATTCACCGTCACCGGCTGGAAGCGGCGCTCCAGGGCGGTATCCTTCTCAATATGCTTGCGGTACTCGGTGAAGGTGGTGGCGCCGATGACCTGGATCTCACCCCGGCTGAGGGCGGGCTTAAGGATATTGGCGGCGTTCATGCTGCCCTCGGCGTCGCCGGCGCCCACGATGTTGTGGACCTCGTCGATGACGAGGATGATATTGCCGCACTTGCGGATTTCCTCGATAAGGCCCTTCATGCGGCTTTCAAACTGGCCCCGGAACTGAGTGCCCGCCACCAGAGCGGTGAGGTCCAGCAGGAATACTTCCTTATCCCGAAGCTTGAAGGGCACATCGCCCTTGGCGATCCGCTGGGCCAGGCCCTCGGCAATGGCGGTCTTGCCCACGCCGGGCTCACCGATGAGGCAGGGATTGTTCTTCTGACGGCGGTTGAGGATCTGGACCACCCGCTCGATCTCCTGCTCCCGGCCAATCACCGCGTCCAGCTTGCCCGCACGAGCACGGTCCGTAAGGTTGATGCAGTAGCTGTCCAGATACTTACGCTTGGGAGCCTTGTCGGTCTTGCGCTCCCGGCCCTCGTGGCTGCGTCCGGAATTCTCCCCGCTATTGGAGGGAGCAGGCGTCTCTCCGTTTCCGAAGAGACGGCTGAGGAAGGGGAACGTGGCGGTCTTACCGTCCTCGCTGTCGTCCTCCTCATCCTCCTGGGGGATTAAGCCCTCCATGGGCTCCGCGCCGCCGAAGGCCTGCATCATCTCATCGGAGATGGCATCCAGGTCATCGTCGGTAATTCCCATACGGCGCATCATATCGTTGACCTGGGGCAGGCCCAGGTCCTTGGCGCACTTAAGGCACAGTCCCTCATTGACGGTTTTGCCGTTTTCAATCTTGGAAATATATACCACCGCCACGCGCTTTTTACATCTAGAACAAAGGGTTGGTTGCATAGTCAGTTACCTCCATTACAGGGAAGAGAAAAATGAGTGGGAAAAGAGGAATCGGGCCAGGAAGGTCTCCTGAATCAGTTCCTCGGATACATGATCGGTAAAGGCCATCAGAAGCCACAGACCCAACGTGGTGATGAGCCACCCCTCCGCCAGGCCAAACAATCCTCCGCCGAAGGAGTTGAGTCCGTGGAGCCCCGGCAGCTTGAAAGTCAAATTCAAGAGCTTTGCCAGAAGCCGCAGAATCAGGCTGGCCAGCAGGAAGCACACCAGATATGACAGACTGTACAGCAGGGAGCGCACCACAGTATCGATCACCGTGTCCGCCACCTGGGTGCCCATCTCAATGAGCGCCTCCCGGGCGGAATAGCCAGGGGTCGCCTCCGTAGAGAGGCCCAGCGTATCCAGAAGCTCCACAGCCTTTTCCCGGATAAAGTCGTTGGGAATGGCCTCCACCACCTGCTCCATCTCCTCCAGGGGGGAGATAGTTTCCACGCTCTCGGCCATCATCTCGTCCACCCTTGCCTCGATGGCCTCCACCGTAGCAGGCCGGATCTGTTTTTCAATCAGTGTATCCGTAATAAAATTTGCCGCTCTGACTGCCACTATCAGCGCCAGGATCAGCACCACAAAGCCCATCAGGCTCTTAAAAAGCCCTCTCTTCGCCCCCCATATCACACACAACACCATAACAGCCGCCACAGCGGCATCTGTTATTATAGCAGGCAAAGACAAAAAAGGCCATCTCCTTTCTATGGGAAAGCGGGCATTCCCCGCCAATCACGGCAGGAACCGCCAGGCAGCGGTGCCGGTGATCACCATGGCGGTACCGCCGGGCTCCATGATGACGTGCCCCGCGTAGTCCGTTCCGTCCAGCCGGGCGTGCTCCTGGAGGTCACGGGTGTAAATAACCAGGCTGTCGCTATAGAGCACCGCCAGATAATTCCCCGCTGCCGACAGGTCCAAAACTTCCTCTGTCACCTCAAGAGAAGCAATCTGCTGGCCCTCCAGATCAAATGTGGTGAGTTCACAGATATTGCCCGCTTTATACTTACCCAGCAGCAGCGCACAGAAATCCTTGCCGCCGAAAGCATAATCATGAAGGTACATGCTGCCGTAGGGATAATCCAAAATCGTATTTCCCTCCAGGTCCGCTATTGCCAGCCGTGTGTCACACAGGGCCAGCAGTTCGTCCCCTGTACAGGTAATATCCATGGGCAGGCCGTCCCGAATGGGACAGGAGGCCGTCAGCACGGCCTCGGACAGATCGTAGACCAGCAGCGTACTGCTGAACACACTGTCCTGGGGAGCCAGGCTCACCGCCACCACAGAGCGGCAATCCTCTGTCACCAGAGCATCGGTAATATAGCTATCGTAGGAATCAAAGCTGAACACCAATTCACCGCTGCTATTATATACGGAAATCGAGGCCTTATAGCCGTTTTTTTCTTCCGTCACCGCCAGCCAGCCGGCACTGTTGAGCCGGGCAGAGTAGTAGCGCAGACCGCTGGAGAGTGTCATCTCACGGCGGGTACCAGTCTCATCCAACAGGTACAGACTGCTGCCCCCCACATCGCACACCGCCGCCATATCACCGCCCACTGATACCATGGGCGTTGTCATACTGACAGAAAGGCTATAGCGGATCGTCCCATCGTCACTGAGGAGCTGCACGGTGTTCTGGTTGGTCACCAGCAGGTCCTCTCCCAGCAGGGCAAAGCGGTTGTTTCCATCCGCTACGTAGGTATAGTAATTCTGTCCGGTACCGCTGTCCCCGTACATGAGCCAGCGCCGCAGGGAGGCAAAATGGTTTCCATCCTCCATGCTGGTCAGCACCACTACTACCAACACCACTGCCAACAGCAGCAGCAGCTTAGGCAAGCTCCGCAGGCCCGAGTGCTTTGGCTTCTCCCCGGCAGTCTCCTGCTTCTGCTTGGACTCTTTGGCGGCTGGAAGCACCTCTTCCTGATTCACTTGTCTCTCATCATCCATTGCCATTGAGACGCTCATCCTCATACCAAAGTTTTGTCAAATACAGGCCTCCCGGCGGGACGGTAGGCCCCGCGAGAGTCCGGTTGCCGCTGTCCAGGATCACCGGGATGTCCTCCGGCGTCAGCTTCCCTTCTGCGGCGTAGAGCACGGTCCCGGTGATAGCCCGTACCATATTATATAGAAACCCATTGGCACAGACCTTCAGTTCCAGAAGGTCCCCGCTGCGGGTGACATAGCAGTAGTAAATGGTCCGCACCGTGGTCCTGGTCTCCGTCCCCACACTGCGCACCGCCCGGAAATCGTGGGTCCCCTCAAAGGCCCGGGCCGCCCGATCCATAACCGCCTCATCCAGGCGCTTGGGGTAAAAATAGGCGCGGTTGACATAAAATGGATTCCGGATCCGGGAATTGAAGATCCGGTAAGTATACTCCTTCTTCAAGCAGGAACCAATGGCGTTGAAGTCCTCCGCTACATCAAATGCCCGGCAGACCACGATATCCTCCGGCAACCGGGTATTCACCGCCAGAGGAATGCGGTCGGCAGGAATGGTGGAAGTAGTGCGGAAGTTGGCAATATAGTACTCCGCATGGACCCCGGCATCCGTCCGGCCGCATCCGGTGACCTTCACCGGGTGACAGCAGATGGTGGAGAGAGCCTTCTCCAGGGTCTCCGCCACGGTGACTTCCGTCTTTTGGACCTGCCAGCCGTGGTAGGCCGTACCATTATACATCAAATGAAGGGCGATATTTCGCATATTCGCCTCCTGCATACATCAGTTTTTCCAGTCATGCCGCTGACGGCAACAGTTCTGCCACCACCAGCTCCGGGGGATTGAATAGCCGGGGAATCCGGGTACTCTCCCGGGCCAGGCCCCGGCTCACCAGGAACACTTGCTCCCCAAAGTCGTAGCGCCCGCCGGCATAGTCGGGAAACAGCCCCTGGTTGGGGGCGTAGAGGCCGTTGAGCAGGCCGGGAATCCGCCACTGACCGCCGTGGGCGTGACCGGAGACAATAAGATCAAAGGAATATGAGAGGTAGCTTTCAATCCGCTCCGGCCGGTGGGCCAACAGGATGGTGTACCCCTCCCCGGCCCCCTCAGAAAATTGGGAAAGCTGGTCCTCTCCGCTGTCAGGATCGTCAATCCCAAAAACAGTTAAGGTGTTTTCCTTTACAGAAATTTCTGCACTTTCTCCGCGGAGAACCCGGATGCCCAGGGCTTCTATCTCCTGGCAGATCCGCTCCGCCTCGCCGCTCCACCACTCGTGGTTGCCGGTGACATAGCAGCAGGGCCATTGGGCCGCCAGCGCTTCCAACACCGTCCAGGCGTTCTCCTCCGGCAGGACATCGTCCACGATGTCTCCCGGCAGAAGCACCAAGTCCGGTTCTTCCGCCGCCACGGCGTCCAGCAGTCCTCTCTGGTTTTCCCCGTAGGCGCAGCTGTGGAGATCGGAGACCACCAGGATTCGGATCGGCTCCGTCACCTTCTCCGTTTCAATCTGATACCGCCGGACAGTCAAGCGGTTGTCCAGGGCCAGAATCAGCAGCAGCACCGCCGCCGCCAAAAGGCCCCACAGCAGCTTCCGCCGCCTCACAGGCCGAAGCGGGCCAGGATCAGCACCGCCGCCAGAATAGCGGCATAGGCCGCCATCACCAGGTAGTCCTTGGCCTGATAGTGGAGCACATGAAGCTTGGTGCGGCCCTGGCCGCCGTGGTAGCAGCGGCACTCCATAGCCACCGCCAGCTCGTCAGCCCGGCGGAAGGCGGAGATGAAGAGGGGCACCAGAATTGGTACCAGGGCCTTGGCCCGGTCCAACAGGTTCCCGCTTTCAAAATCCGCACCCCGGGCTCTCTGGGCGGACATGATCTTGTCCGTCTCCTCAATCAGAGTGGGAATGAACCGCAGAGCAATGGACATCATCATGGACAGCTCATGGACCGGCACCTTGATCTTCTTCAGGGGCCCCAGCAGAGACTCCAGCCCGTCAGTCAGTGCGATAGGGCTGGTGGTGTAAGTGAGCAGGAATGTACCCATAATGAGCATACTGATCCGCAGGGCCATAAAGAAGGCGGTGAAGATACCCTCTTTGGTGATCTTGAGGACCCAGAACTGGACCAGAATCTCACCAGGGGTATAGAAAAGATTCAAAACAGCGGTAAAACAGATAATGAAGATCACCGGCTTGAGGCCCTTCACCAGAGCCTTGGGGGCCACGCCGGACACCTTCACGCCGGTAATGAGCAATGCGACCATAAGGCCGTAGGACACAAAGGACTCCGCACAAAACAGCGCCACAATGTAGATCACCGTCAGCAGGATCTTGGTCCTGGGGTCCAGCCGGTGGGCCAGGGACGTACCGGGGAAAAACTGGCCTAATGTGATATCCTTCAGCATGAGGCCTTCCCCCCTTTCAGGGCAGAAAGCGCCTTACGCAGCTCCGCCACCGTGTACACAGCAGGATCGATCTCCACGCCCCGGCGGCGCAGCTCCATGGCTACCCGGGTCACCTGAGGCACGTTGAGCCCCACGGCCACCAGCTCCTCCGCCCGGCTGAACACCTCATGGGGGGTACCGCTCATCACAACGCCGGCATCCGCCAGCACGATGATGCGGTCCACGTTCTCCGCCACCTCGTCCATACTGTGGCTCACCATCACCACAGTGGTTCCCTTCTGTCGGTGGTAGGAGCGGATATTTTCCAGAAGGCTCCGCCGTCCCGCAGGGTCCAGCCCCGCCGAGGGCTCGTCCAGAATCAGCACCCGGGGTTCCATAGCAATGACGCCGGCAATGGCCACCCGGCGCTTCTGCCCGCCAGAGAGTTCAAAGGGAGACTTGTCCAGAAGGCCCTCATCCAGGCCCACAAAGGCTGCGGCATCCCGGACTCGGCGGTCGATCTCCTGCTCAGAGAGGCCCATGTTCTTCGGGCCAAAGGAGATGTCCTTATAAACTGTTTCCTCAAAAAGTTGGTACTCCGGGTACTGGAACACCAGCCCCACCTGGAACCGCACATCCCGGATTTTCTTGGGGTCCGCCCAGATATCACGGCCATCCAGGTAAATGGTACCACTGGTCGGGCGGAGCAGACCGTTGAGGTGCTGAATTAAGGTGGATTTTCCGGAGCCGGTGTGGCCGATGATCCCCAGAAACTCCCCCTCCATAATGTCAAGGCTCACTCCATCCACCGCACTACGGCAGAAGGGCGTGTCCTGGCCGTAGGTATGGGTCAGATTTTCCACGCGAATAATGGGTTTCAACTTCGTTCCTCTTTCTCACGCCCTGCGGGCGCGGGTAAATTCTCGAATCATATGGTACTTATTAAAATAGGTATCGTCTCCGCTCAGGCTTTGGCGGACAACGCCGCTACAATAGCCCCGGCACACTCCTCCACAGAGAGGGCGTCCACCGGCACGTCAAAACCATCCTCCCGGAGGCCGTAGAGCAGCTCCACCGTATGAGGCACATCCAGGCCGATGGCCCGCAGCTCCTCCATCCGGGGCAGGATCTCCCGGGGCGTTCCGTCCATCACCGCCCGGCCGCCGTCCATCACCACCACCCGGTCCGCCAGGGCGGCCTCATCCATGTGGTGGGTGATGAGCACGATGGTGATTCCCTTCTCCCGGTTGAGCCGCTGGACGGTCTCCAGTACCTCCCGCCGTCCGCTGGGGTCCAGCATGGCGGTAGATTCATCCAGAACAATGCAGGCAGGCTCCATGGCAATGATTCCGGCGATAGCGATACGCTGCTTTTGTCCGCCGGAGAGATGGTGGGGCGCCTGGAGAACAAAGTCCTCCATCCCCACCGCCTTCAAAGCCGCATCCACCCGTTCCCGGATCTCCTTTGTGGGGACACCCAGATTCTCCGGGCCGAAGGCCACATCCTCCTCCACCACATTAGCCACGATCTGGTTGTCCGGGTTCTGGAATACCATGCCCACCCGGCGACGGATCTCCAGCAGGAGATTTTCATCGCAGGTGTCCATGCCGTCCACCCACACCTTTCCTCCCAGAGGCAGCAGCACTGCGTTCATGTGCTTGGCCAGGGTGGATTTACCCGACCCATTGTGGCCCAGCACCGCCACGAAGCTGCCTCGCTCAATGGACAGCGATACGCCCTTCAGGGCCGCCAGGGGCACATTTCCTTCCTCCGCAGGGTAGGAGAAGGCCAGGTCTTCCATTTTTATAATTGTATCTGCCATAGGGTAAAAACCTCTTATTTTCCGTACAAAGTCCTCCGGGCCCGCATAAAGTCCCGGCGGCGCACATAGATGCGATAGACATAGGTGGTAGTGTTGAACATGCTGTAGCGTACGCCATATTTGGCAGCCATACTGGCATCCCGGGCCTGTCCGAAACGGGTCCCGCCCCGGAGGGGATCAATGGAGTAGGGGATCCCGGCCCGTTGGAGCACATCCTTGATATGCCCCACCTGCTGAGGATCCGATTCAGTGGCCAGCAGCTTTCGGTTGAACAGACAGATCATACTATGTACCTCCTATTATTTATTAACCGGTTCATACCGGCTGTGTAACGGGGGTAGTCGGTCCTGATCAGGGTACCGGTTCCACCTGGAACCGTGCTGTAAAGTTGGGGGCCAATTTTTTCAGAAGCAGCCACAGCCAGTAGCCAAGCATAGCGCCGACAGTATTGAGCAGCAGGTCGTCCACATCAAAGGCCCGACCCACACACAATTGACAACACTCAATAAAAGCCGTAACGGCAAAACCTGTCAGCAGTGCCCGCCACCAGGTATATTTCCGCCACAGCAGGGCGGGAAAAAAGCCAAAGGGGAGAAACATGATCACGTTTCCCAGCAGATTATACACCGACCAGTTGTCCCCTCGGAAGGTGCGAAACAGCTGAAAATTTACACTGCCCTGGGCGAAAAAAGGGTAACCTCCCACATTCCAGGGATGGCCGTTGGCCACATCAATAAAGGAGGACACCACCCATCGGGGCAGCAGAGTGATCACCGCCATGCCGCCGCAGAACATCCAGAACAATGCCAGCGTCACTTCCCTTACCGTGCCGCTGCGGAGGTCCGTCGCCGCAAGACGCCGCCGTCTCCAGGGCGTCAGGCACAGCCACACCACCAGCACCGGCACAGCCCCCCACAACATGGCGAAGAGATAGGAGAACGTCCGGTACATTGTTCTCTACTCCGCCATCCAGCGCCCTGTGGCGCCGCAGGGCAGCACCAGCCCCGTCTCCGTCACCGGAAGGCCGATCTCCTCGCTCTGGGTGTGGCCACCGTATTTTTTCGAGACGACAGTCTCCAGAATGTAAGTCAGCACACTGGGGGCAAGACCCGTGGTGTAGGAGTTAATGAGGACGAACAGTGGGTTGTCCGACAGAACCCGGCTGCAAAGCTCCACAAAGGGGTACAGGCTCTCCTCTAGCTTCCACACCTCGCCGGTGGGACCGCGGCCGTAACTGGGCGGATCCATGATAATGGCGTCATAAGTGCGGCCCCGGCGGATCTCCCGCTCCACAAACTTGGCGCAGTCGTCCACGATCCAGCGGATCGGCTTGTCCGCCAAGCCAGAGGCCTTCGCGTTTTCCTTAGCCCAGGCCACCATGCCCTTTGCCGCGTCCACATGGCATACGCTGGCCCCCGCTGCGGCGCAAGCCACGCTGGCCGCACCGGTGTAGGCAAAGAGGTTCAAAACGTTAATGGGTCGGCCTGCGGAGCGGATCTTCTGCCGGGCAAAGTCCCAGTTTACCGCCTGCGCCGGGAAAAGGCCGGTGGGCTTGAAAGTCATCGGCTTCACCTGGAACGTAAGGTCCCGGTAATGGACCTGCCACTGGGCAGGAAGCTTTCCCTTGTCCCAGTGTCCGCCCCCGGTACTGGAGCGGAAGTAGCGCCCGTCGGGATTATGCCAGCCGCCGTGGCGCCGGGGCGCGGGCCAGATGGCCTGGGGGTCCGGACGCACCAGGAGCTTGTCCCCCCAGCGCTCCAGTTTTTCTCCATCGCCGCAGTCCAGCAGCTCATAGTCTTTCCACCCATCCGCGATCCACATAATCCTATTCCTCCGCATAGAAATTCAATGTATTATATAACAAAACCCCTGCCAGCGTCAACAAATTAACTGTGAATAATTTGTTGCTTTTCTACAGAAATGCAACTCTTTCCCCTCCCAGCCCTGGCTCTCTCCTGGTAAAATGCCCTTTATGCAATTCTCTCTCCATTTTCCCCTTGACTTTTCGGAAGAAATAGGGTATCATAGTCCAAGTTGTAAAGGGTTCGTGCTTTACAGAAGGAGGGAACGCCGTGAAAAACCAGACTTACCGCATGACTATGCTGTATGATTTTTACGGGGAACTCCTGACAGATAGACAAAAGGAGTTCTTCGACCTCTACTACAACGAGGACCTGTCCCTGTCTGAGATCGCAGAAAACAGCGGCATCAGCCGGCAGGGCGTCCGGGACGTTATTGTCCGGGCAGAGGGGATCATGCAGGAGATCGAGGACAAAACTGGGCTCATTCGCCGCTTCATGCAGATGAAAGGCAATTTAAACGCCATTCAGGAGGCTGCGGAGGAGTTGAAAACCATCAACTACCGGCAGTATGAGGACCCCAGGGTGGACGCCCTGGCGGACACCATCCTGCAGGCCACCAACGCCCTGCGGGAATAAGGAGTAATCATCTATGGCATTTGAAGGCCTTTCCGAAAAATTAAATGCTGCATTCAAACGTCTGCGGGGCAAGGGCCGCATCACTGAGGCTGACGTAAAGGAGGCCATGCGGGAAGTCCGTCTGGCTCTGCTGGAGGCCGACGTCAGCTACAAAGTGGTCAAGGACTTTGTGGCCAAGATCACTGAGCGGGCTGTAGGAACCGATGTGCTGGAAAGCCTCACTCCTGCTCAGCAGATCATCAAGATCGTCAACGAAGAGCTCACCACCCTCATGGGCGGGGCCAACGCCAAGATCTCCTTTGCCAGCAGTGGTCCCACCATTATTATGATGGTAGGTCTCCAGGGTGCTGGTAAGACCACCAACGGTGCCAAGCTGGCAGGCTACCTGAAAAACCGCATGGGTAAGCGGCCTCTGCTGGTGGCCTGCGACGTGTATCGTCCCGCCGCCATCACCCAGCTGCAGGTGGTAGGCGATCAGCTGGGGATCCCTGTGTTCTCTCTGGGCCAGGTGAATCCGGTGCAGATTGCCCAGCATGCTGTGCGTCACGCCAAGGACCACGGCTACGACACCATCCTGCTGGATACTGCCGGCCGTCTCCATATCGACGAGCAGCTCATGAACGAGTTGAAGAACATCAAGGCCGCTGTCCATCCCAACGAGATCCTGTTGGTGGTGGATGCCATGACCGGTCAGGATGCCGTCAACGCCGCCACCGCCTTTGACGAGGCCCTGGGCATCGATGGTGTACTGCTGACCAAGCTGGACGGCGACGCCCGAGGCGGCGCAGCCCTCTCCATCCGGTCGGCTACCGGCAAGCCCATCAAGTTTGTGGGTACCGGTGAGAAGCTGGACATGATCGAGCTGTTCCATCCGGACCGCATGGCCTCCCGCATCCTCGGCATGGGGGACATGCTCTCCCTCATCGAGAAGGCCGAGCAGCAGTACGATGAGAAGAAGGCTGCCCAGCTGGAGGAGAAGCTGCGGAAGAACCGCTTTACTCTCACCGACTACATGGAGCAGATGCAGCAGCTACGAAAGATGGGCGATCTCAGCCAACTGGCTGGTATGATGCCCGGACAGCTGGGCAAGCAGATGCAGAACACCCAGGTGGATGAGAAAATCATCAAACGCCAGGAGGCCATTATCCTCTCCATGACTCCTCAGGAGCGGGAGAACCCCGGTATTCTGGCCGCCAGCCGGAAAAAGCGTATCGCCGCTGGATGCGGACAGGATGTGTCCGACGTCAATCGGCTTCTCAAGCAATATGACCTCATGCTCCAGCTCACCCGCCAGTTCTCCAAGGGCAAAATTCCCAAGGGTCTTGGCGGCATGGGCAACCTAGCTGGTTTGGGCAAGGGCGGCGGCATGAGCAAGATGCACGGCTTTGGCCGGAAAAAGCGCCTAAAGTAATATTTCTCTTCTCTCTGCGATAAATGCCCCGGCATTTACGATAAATAACAAATATTTTGATACAAAAATTGGAGGAAACATACCATGGTTAAGATCAGACTGCGCCGCATGGGCGCCAAGAAGGCTCCTTTCTACCGCGTTGTGGTGGCCGACAGCCGCTATCCCCGCGATGGTCGCTTCATCGAGGAGATCGGCACTTACAATCCCTGCGTCTCCCCCGCTGAGATCAAAATCGACGCCGAGCGCGCCAAGGAGTGGATCAAGACCGGCGCTCAGCCCACTGACACTGTTCGCGCTCTGCTGAAGAAGGTCGACGTTCTGTAATGGAACCAGTTGGAGGGCACAGCATGAAAGACTTGCTGCTCTACATCGCCAGAAACCTGGTGGAAGATCCCGACGCCGTCTCTGTTACGGAGATCCAGGGCGATCAGGAGCTGACGCTGGAGCTGCGTGTCGCCCCCGACGACATGGGTAAGGTTATCGGCCGTCAGGGCCGCATTGCCAAGGAGATCCGGACGCTGATCCGGTCCTATGCCCAGCGCACCGGCCAGAAAGTTTCGGTGGATATCGTAGATTAAAGGACAGCCCGCCTGTTTTCGGCGGGCTGTCTTTCTCTCCTGAGCGCTGGTTTCCTCTTGCTCTTTTTTCCCAGTCATAGTACACTACTTACAGCTTTGCACAAAGGAGTACCACCATGGAACAGGAATTCATCACCGCAGGCAGAATTGTGGGCACCCACGGTGTGAAGGGCGAGGTAAAGCTCCTCCCTCTTGGGATCGACGCTGCATTCCTCACAGCCTTCCCCACCTATTATATAGACGGTTCCCCTGTCACCCCTTCTGCCTGCCGGGCACATAAGGGCTGCCTCCTGCTAAAGCTCCCCGGCGTAGAAGATATGGATGCCGCCCTGACCCTCAAAGGGAAAATGGTAGCCGTCCGTCGGGCCGATGGCCGCCTGCCTGACGGCGTTTTCTTCGACCAGGAGCTCATTGGCCTCACCGCCCGGGACGCCGCAACCGGTGAAACTCTGGGCAAGGTGGAGGAGGTGCTCCTCTACCCCGCCCACAAAGTCTATGCTGTCCGCGGCGGGAAAGATGAGTACTTGATTCCTGCAGTACCAGCATTTATAAAGGAAATTCACTTGACAGATGGATATATGGATATCCACGTCTGGGAAGGGATGGGCAGCCATGAGGATTGATATTATGACCCTGTTTCCTGAGACGGTTGGCGATATGATGAATGAGTCCATTCTGGGTCGGGCCCAGGAGCGGGGCTTCATCCGCATTGAGGCCCACCAGATCCGGGACTACACAGTAAACAAGCAGAAGCAGGTAGACGACTACCCCTACGGAGGCGGGCGGGGCGCGGTGATGCAAGCAGATCCCCTTTACCGCTGCTGGGCCTACATTAAAGAAAACTTTGGCACGGATCACACCCGCACCATCTACCTCTCCCCCTGCGGCCAGACCTTCTGCCAGGAGAAAGCTCGCCAGCTCCTCCGGGACTACGACCATCTGATCCTGGTCTGCGGCCACTATGAGGGCATTGACGAGCGTTTCATCGAGGAGTGTGTGGATGAGGAGATCTCCATGGGCGATTTCGTCCTTACCGGTGGTGAGATTCCCGCTATGGCTGTGGCAGATGCTGTATGCCGCATGATCCCCGGTGTCCTTCCGGAGGCCGCCTGCTATGAGGAGGAGAGCCACTGGAATGGTTTGCTGGAGTATCCCCAGTACAGCCGTCCGGAGGAATGGCATGGCCGGAAGGTGCCGGAGATCCTTCTCAGCGGCCACCATGAAAAGGTACGCTTGTGGCGTAAGAAGGAGGCCATGCTCCGCACTCTCCGCCGCCGTCCCGATATGTTCCGGGAACAGGACTTCATGACCACCAAAGCGGACAGGCGGCTGCTGGCAGAGGTCTACGATCAGCTTAGGCAGGAGAAAGCATCCCCCGCTGACCCCGACTCCCCGGGTCAGCCCTAGGCATTTTCTTTCCTGCCTTATCCCCATTTTCTCCCTGTGGAAATTCCGCTGTACTATAATAAAATAAGTATCTCCCCTGCCCTCTTGGCAGGGGAGATTTTTTCTGTCTCCTCCATGTTTCCCCCCTCCATTTCTCGTGTTACCCAGGCGGGTTTAGGTCATTTCAATTGTAACTTTTGTTACCAGCTCTGTTACTTTTTTCTAGCTTTTGCACGATTTTTCCTGGACATAACAAACAAAAATAACGCTTATGTCAACTATTTGGCAAAAAAATGTTTGAAAAAGCTTGACAAACTGCCAAACATCCGGTATACTACACGAAGTTTTCAGAAAAGTAACAAAAGTTACAAATCGGTTGCATATACTGTTTGGGAAAAGGAAATCTTGACCATCCTTTTCTATGGACGGACCGGCGGCAGGCCAAAATCTTTTCTCTGCTGTTGTCCGGGATCATGCAACGATCCCACACCGTAGTCCCTTTTTTGAAAACCAATGGAGGTACAAGTAACATGTTTGAAAGAAGCAAGAAAGCCGCTCTCCTTATGAAACGGCTGATCGCTGTCGCAGCTGTACCGGCCCTCTCTATCCTCGCCCTCTCTCTGGCGCCGCATCCTACCGATAACGATGCCAGCGCCCTGTACGTCGTCACTGACGACGCTTACGTCCACGTCGACGAGTTAACCGCGGACGTATTCCTCACCGACAGCTCCGCAGAGCTTGTCTCCCGGGAAAACGGAAATGATCTTCTTCTGACTGCAGGCCAGACGGTAGAGGTCATGTATCAGGACACCGTTGTTTCTACTGTCTCCCAAGAAGATGAGACAGTTTCCCAGCTTCTCAGCCGCTTGGATATCCACCCCAGCCCTCTGGAGATGGTATCCGTAGCATTCCTGGACAGCGGCATTGAGGTAAACATTGCCTCTGAATTTGTATTCTATGAGCATAATTCACGCGTCACTGAACCTGAAGTCGTCTATCAGTACAACTACCAGAAGCCTGACTGGTATGAAAATGTAATCCAGGAGGGCACCAGCGGCGAGTACAGCGAGACCTATGAAATCATCTACCAGGACGGTATGGAGACCGCCCGGCAGCTGATCGACGTGGTGGATACCAAGGGAGAGCCCACCATCATTGAGAAAGGCACCATTGCCAATTTCGCCAACAACAGCGATCCTGTGGCGGCTATTGATACCAACGCCGACGGCAGTGGAACGATCACCTTGGAAAACGGACAGGTCCTCACCTTCAAGGAGGCCCGGACCATGAAAGGCACCGCCTACACTGCCGGCGAGGGCAAGGTAGGTACTGTCACTGCCAGCGGCACCACCGTCCGATTGGGCGTAGTGGCTGTGGACCGTAAGGTCATGCCCCTGGGTACCAAGGTCTACGTAGTCTCCAACGACGGTATGTACACCTACGGCTTTGCCATTGCCGAGGACACCGGCGTGCGGGGCAATATCATTGACCTGTATATGAACTCCTACAATGAGTGCATTCAGTTCGGCGTACGGGATTGCACCGTATATGTTCTGGACTGACAGAGAGGCTTTTCAGCAACAACTGCGACAGAAAACCGGAGGACCCGCAGCAAGCGGGTCCTCCGGTTTTTATCTTCAATCTATACTCTCAGACAATCAGTTCCCACAGGAGCTTGATAAACAGCATCCCCAAGACCACAAAGATCATGCCCCGGATCTTTTTTCCGCCGCCCTTGATGGCATACAGGGCACCACAATAGTTCCCTACCACACTGCAGATGGTCGCCGGCAGCACCAACTGCCACATCACGCTGCTTCCAATGATGAAAGACACCGCAGCGGCCACATTGCTGGCCAGATTCCCCACCTTTGCACAGCCGGAAGCAGTGACCATATCCAGAGACAGCAGCGCCGTAAATGCCATGATCATAAAGGTTCCGGTGCCCGGCCCGATCATGCCGTCGTAGCAGCCAATAGCAAGGCCGATGCCCAGGCTTATCAGCAGCTCATAGGTCTTACCTCGTGTCATCTCCCCTGTCTCCTGACCGAAGTCCTTTTTGAGCACCAGGAAGATGGCCACCACCGGCAGTGCCACCAGCATCAGTCCCTGCAAGAGGGAATCGGAGAGAAGTTTGGCAATCTCCGCTCCCAGGTAACCGCCCACTAACGCCCCCACAGCGGCAGGCAGCGCCACCGACAGCCGAATCTTGCCGCTGCGAAAATACTTTACCGTTGCGGCTGCAGTACCGATGCCGTTGACTACCTTGTTGGTCCCAGCGGCAAAGTGCACCGGCACACCGGCCATCATATAAGCCGGGAGGGTGATGAGCCCACCGCCTCCAGCCACGCTGTCCACAAAGCCTCCCAAAAAGATCAGAGGACACACGATCAGACACATTCTAAGCAGTTCATCCACAAGCATTCCCTCCACGCCAAACGGATCCCACCATGCCGTACAGCCGGATAGACGGCTGTATGACGTTTCTTTCCGACAATACACTTTCGGCCATTTATTGTATCATAGCATTCTCTGAAATACCATCACTTTCTTTCAAAACACCCCATAAAAGGATTATTTTTCGGTAGCGCTTTTTTCTCTGCTATGGTACAATATATGTCCACAAAAAGAAAACGCCTATTGCTGTTCTCCACCTGTTAAGGAGAAACCTTCTCCCGTTCTTCCCGGGAAAGCGCCTGCGGCGTTATAGGAGGCATATATGGATCTCTGCAATTTCCAGGATATCAAAGCTCTGTTGGGCCGCTACGGCTTTCGTTTTTCCAAATCTATGGGGCAGAACTTTCTCATTGAGGATTGGGTTCCCCGGGATATTGCTGCCGCCAGCGGTGCAGGGAGCGGCACCGGCGTGCTGGAGATCGGCCCCGGCATCGGTCCTTTGACCCGGGAGCTCTGTGCCCGGGCGGACAAGGTGGTATCTGTGGAGTTGGACAAAGCCCTTTTGCCCGTATTGGCTGAAACCATGGCCGAAGCGGAAAATTTTACCTTGATTCCTGGTGATATTTTGAAAACCGACATCCCCGCCCTGGTAGATCAGCAGTTTTCCGGCCTCACACCCCTGGTCTGCGCCAACTTGCCCTACAACATTACCACCCCGGTCCTAACCGCCCTAGTAGAGGCCGACCGCTTTGCCGCCATTACCGTGATGATCCAGCGTGAGGTAGCTCTGCGGATCGCCGCTGCCCCAGGTACAGAGGACTACGGTGCCTTCTCCCTGTACATGCAGTACCACACAGAGCCAGAGGTCCTTTTCGACGTGCCGCCCACCTGTTTCTATCCCGCCCCCAAGGTCACCTCTGCCGTTCTCCACTGCCCGGTAAGGACGACCCCTCCGGTCTCTCCCGCCTGTGGTGAGGCGTTCCTCTTCCGGGTGATTCGGGCTGGCTTCGCTCAGCGGCGGAAAACCCTGATCAACAGCCTCAGCTCCGTGTTCGGCGGCCAGTTGGATAAAGAAGCCATCGGCTCTGCCGTGGCAGCCTGCGGATTGGATCCCTCCATCCGTGGCGAGCGGCTGGGCTTGGAGGAATTTGCCGCCCTGGCAGACCGGCTCTGGGATCTGATGGATCCATCAAAATAACTCCCCATGCAGTGAAGCACCGTCCGGTGCCGCTAAGCGGCACCGGACGGTGCTTCCTCTTTCTATCTGTCGCCGGTCCTGCGGCATATTTCTCGCATCTAATCAGCGGGCCTCCTCCCGGGGACCAGGGCGAAAGGCCTCCTCCTCCACCAGCAGCTCGATCTGCCCGGCGGAGAGGTCCGTCAGCTTCGCCTGAAGGGCATCCGTCTGTTCCGCCGGCAAAAGAACTGTCAACACCACGTCGGCAGCAAAATCCGTATCGGCAATGATGCCGCCTTCCCCTTCCACCAGCAGTTTTACCCGCTCGTATTGGGAATAGGCACAAGGGATGGCCAACGTGGCCCACAGGCGCATGCGGCTAATCCCTGCCTCATTGAGAGCCAGCTTGGCAGTGCCGCCGTAGGCCCGGGTCAGCCCACCCGCTCCCAGCAGGATGCCTCCAAAGTACCGGGTCACCACACAGCATACGTTGGTGACCTCTTCCCTGACAAACACATTGAGCATGGGCTGTCCCCCAGTTCCCTGGGGCTCTCCGTCGTCACTGTAGCGCATGATGTTCCCCTCCCGGAGGATGTAGCACCAGCAGTTGTGCCGGGCATCGTAGTGGCGTTTCCGGGTCTCCTCAATGCGGCGGCGGGCCTCCTCCTCACTGTCTATGGGCCAGACATGACCAATAAACCGGGAACGCTTCTCCACATACTCCGCTTCACCCTCGCCAAAGGGGACGATGTAGCTCTCCGTCAACGGCCTGCCCCCCTCTCCCAGTCCTCCCGCAGGAGCACATAGAACCGGGTAAGCCGGTCAGGCGAAAACTCATCGCTGAGATGCTGGTCAAAGACATAGGAAAAGCCGCACTTCTCAATCACACGGCGGGAACGGTCGTTTTCCACATAGTGGCTGCACCAAACCTCTTTTAGGCCAATAACTGTAAAGCCATATTCCAGTACACATTTTGCCACTTCTGTCATCAACCCATGTCCCCAAAAATCAGGACTGAGGGCATAGCCCAACTCATCAGAGCGCCCCTCTTCGCCTCGGGGACGGCCCACAAAGCCTACCGATCCCACCACATGGCCACCGGAACGGTCCACCACAGCAAACACGTTGGGAGCGGAAAAGACGGTGTGAATAATCCGCAGGCTCTCCTCCACGCTCGCATGAGGTTTCCACCCTGCCGCAGGACCCACCCTTGGATCCTTTGCGTAGGCATAGAGATCCTGGGCGTCATTATCGGTAAAAGGCCGCAGCAGGGTCCGCGCTGTCTCCAAAATCATGCTTTCTCTCCCCTACGCAAAACGAAGTTTTGCGCCAAAGTTTTCTTTTGGTTCTTTTCTTTTTCAAAAGAAAAGGATGAAAGTCCCTCGTTTTATCTGGCCTTCGGATTACTCCCAGGGCTCCTTCGGCTCCACCCAGCCCTCGATATAGGGCTTGACCAGGCCGATGGCTCGGGGATTGCAGACAGCTCGAACATCGATGGTCTCGCCGTACTCCACCGCCTCTACTTTGGCCTCCCGGTACAGCGTATCCAGCAGTCCAGCCTTGTCATACGGAATGTGTAAAGTTACTCGCCTTGTCCCCTTGTCCAGACGTTTGTCAATGGCCCGCAGCAGCTCATCCAGGCCCTCACCAGTCTTTGCGGAGATGTTGACGGTGTCTTCCCCGTGGGGCCGGATATCTCCCCAAAACAGATCGCTCTTGTTGTAGACCCGCAGGCACGGGGTCTGCTCCGCCCCCAGCTCCCGAATCAGGTCGTCCACAATGGCCGCCTGCTCCTGCCACTCCGGGTTGGAGATATCGATGACGTGGAGGAGCATGTCGGCATACTCCAGCTCCTCCAGAGTAGCCTTGAAGGCGTCTACCAGCTGGTGGGGCAGCTTGCGGATAAAGCCTACTGTGTCGGAGATCACCACATCCAGGGTGTCACTGACCGACAGGAGGCGGCTGGTAGTATCCAGCGTGTCAAAGAGCCGGTTGTTGGCAGGGATACCAGCATCCGTCAGGGCATTGAGCAGGGTGGATTTCCCGGCGTTGGTATAGCCCACGATGGCCACCACCGGGATCTCGTTCTTCATCCGCCGCTGGCGCTGGGTGCCCCGAACCCGGCGCACCTCTTCCAGTTCCTCCTTCAGCTTATCGATCTTCCGGTGGATATGGCGGCGGTCCGTCTCCAGCTGGGTCTCACCGGGGCCCTTAGAACCGATGGGCCCCTTGCCGCTGGTGCCTGCCTGGCGCTCCAAGTGGGTCCACATACCGGTCAGTCGCGGCAGAAGGTACTGGTACTGGGCCAGCTCCACCTGGAGGCGGCCTTCTCTTGTCCGTGCCCGCTGGGCAAAGATATCCAGAATCAGGGCGCTGCGATCCAGGACCTGAACCTTCAAGTCCTCGGTGAGAGAGCGCTGCTGGGAGGGGCTCAGGTCGTTGTCGAAGATGACCATAGTGGCCTCCTCGTTCTTTACCAGCTCCCGGACCTCCTCCACCTTGCCCTCACCGATGAAGGTGCGGGGTTCCGGTGAGAAGCGGGTCTGGAGGACGGTAGCCACCACCTCGCCTCCGGCGGTCTCTACCAGGTCGGAGAGCTCCTCCAGGGTGTCCTCGTCGGCGTTGTCTCGCTGATCCAGCTTGGGACTGTTCAGGCCCACCAGCACCGCCCTGTCCCGAGGCTGTTCTATTGTCGTATTGGTTGTGTTTTCCATAAAACCTCTCGTTTTGATTCGTTGTCCCTATCAGTATAGCAAAATAAGGGCGGCTTGCAAGGGCCATCCACAATTTTTCTCGTCGCTTCTCCCACAGAAACAAAGCTTTCCATATGGTTCCCTTTTTGCCATAAAAAAACACCGCGCCGCAGACATGCGGCGCGGTGCTATTTGTAATGCAATTACTTGTCCAGACCGAACTTCTTGTTGAACTTGGCCACACGTCCGCCGGTATCGACCAGCTTCTGCTTGCCAGTGAAGAAGGGGTGACACTTAGAGCAGACTTCCACGCGGATATCTTTCTTCGTGGAACCTGTCTCAATTACATTACCGCAGGCGCATTTAATCGTAGTCTGCTGATAATTGGGATGGATACCTTCCTTCATTGCTCTTGTTCACCTCTTTCCTCGTAAAGTCGGCCCTGTAGCTTTTCTACAAAGCCAAATGGTAGTATATCACAATGGTTTCCCTAATGCAAGCTTTTTTTGCAAAATTTCTAATTTTGTGAGATAGTACATTAAATGCAGAAAAGGTTTGACCGCCTTTTTCTGCATTATTTTTTTGCATGCCGTGGCGGAGCGGCGAGAAACGAGGTGAAAAAACATGAGCAAACAAAGGACGCTGACCATGCGGGACAGGCGGGTTCTGGCGGAGAGATGGGCCGCCGGAGACGGCGCCGTGAACATCGCGGTTGAGCTGGGGTTCTCCCCTGCCGCCATCTACCAGGAATTGAAACGGGGCGACACCGGAGAGCTGGACCAGAACAAGCGGCCGAAATATGACCCGGAAAAGGGGCAGGCGGTATACCAGGCGAACCTGCGTAATCGTGGACGCCGCCCGGCGGTACGAAAGTGAGGAGGAGACGAGCATGGCAAAGTACAGGGAGTGCGAGAAGTGCGGGGCCGCCCTGGACCACGGGGAGGTCTGCGACTGTGAGAGCAAGGGCCAGGAGGAGAAGGACGTCCTCTACGAGGCCAACCGGGCGGCCATCCGGGAGGCCCTGGCCGCGGAGGTGTTAATCACCCTGGAGAAGAAGGCCGGCAGTGAGACGTTCCGCCGAAAGATCGAGGCATCCAGCGCGTCGGCCGCGCTGAACGGCCTGGCGGTTCTCCTGCGGGAGTATGCGGCGCTGGTGGGGCTGAACCCCGTGGAGATCCTGGCCCTGCTGGCAACCGTGCTGACGGTGCCAGCGCCGGCAGGGAAAGAAAGAGCAAAGGAGGAGTAGCCGTGGAGCAGAGGTTTTTCACCATCACCATCCACCGCCCCATGACCAGGATGGAACGGCTGCGCCTCCGGCGGCGGAGGTTCTGGGGCCGGGTGTGCGTGGCGCTGGCGGTCCTGGCGGCCGTGGCGGCCCTGGCTGCGGTGGCCATGGCCGACGGCAAGGAGGCGGAGGCCGAAGAACCACTGCAGGCAATCGGCGTCACGAACCCGGCGCCGGTGGTTACCCTGGAGGCAATAAAGGAAACGCCGGCGGCGGAACCGGAGAGCCGGTACGCTCCAGTCACGGAGGAGGAGCGGGAACTGATTGCCCGGATCGTCTACCTGGAGGCCAGGGGCGAGCCGGCCAAAGGGCAGCAGGCGGTGGCGGAAGTCATTTTGAACCGGGTGGCCGCGGAGAATTTCCCGGACCGGGTGGCTGACGTGATCCACCAGGAGAACCCGAGGCAATTTACCACGGCCCCCTACATCGACACGGCGGAGCCGGGCGAGGCGCAGTATGCAGCGGTGGACGCCGCCCTGTACGGGGAACCTGTGCTGCCCCTGGACGTGGTGTACTTCTCCAGGGAACCGGAGAACGACAACCTGTGGGGGACCATCGGAGAACATTCTTTCTGCTATCAATACGAATGGTAAGGAGACAAGCGGTATGACCTATCTGAAAATCTTGATGTACGCCCGGACAGGAATCCGGGCGAAAATCGACGAGTACCGGGGCATGCAGGAAAAGGCCCTGGAGGGGGCCGGCAGAGACAGCGGGGCAAAGCATCTGGCGGACATGGCCCAGAGGATGATCGACGACCTGGAGGTGGATATGGCCACCATCGACGAGCTGCAGGAAATCCACGAAAGATAGTAACCCGTCTGACGAGGGACCGCTGGGTACGGTCCGAAACGCCCCACCGGGGCGTCACGGGAACCCGCCGGCAACGTGGGAAAGCGCCGCCACGTTCATATATGCACATTGAAAACCGAAACAGGAGGAAGGCATCCATGGAGAAAACACTGTACCTCTATCGCGTCACCCACCCGGAGCATGGACAGGCCCAGGTGGAGGCAATAGACCGGCTGCGGGCCATCAGCAGGGCGGCCGGAACCTGGGGTGTGCCCTGGACAACGATTGCCAGGGAGTGCACCTGCGAGCGGCTGGGACCGGCCCCCGCGCCGGCGCCGCCAAAGAGAAAAGCCGGGCAACGGCGGCCGGCAAAAACTGGAGAGTAACCCAGGGGCAACTTTAGAGTAGAACGGAGGAAACACCATGATAAGTGAGAAAGGGCTGTGCAAAATCCTTAAATCCGCGTACAAAAACGGGGGCTATTCCGTTATCCAGGTGCGGCGGAAGGTTGAGAGTACAACCCAGACCTGGCAGAGGAACGAGATCATCTTGAACGGCGCCACATGGGCCGTGCGCTGCGTTACGGAGGACCTGCCGAAGGCGGCGGCGGTGCAGATCGTGGAGGACGTGGGCTACATGCCTATGGACGCCGTGACCGTCCAGAAGAACCAGCCCAACCAGACCATGCTGGACAGTATCGCAGACACCCGGAGCGAAAGCCTGGAGGGACTGAACGCCGGCGGCGTCCGCATGCGGCAGATCCCGGTGATTTTCCGGGAACGGTGGCAGCTGTACCAGACGGAGGAGGGCAAGGTATACGCCTTTGACCTGGAGCTGCTGAAATTGATCGACTTCAAGGAGGCGGAGCCGTTGGCCTTTATGTCCGGAAACGGGCACCTGGGAATATTCTTCTGGGGCGACAGCACCGTCTACATCGCCCCTGGCCGGTTCTCCAGGGCCAACGAGGAGAAGATCCTGTATATCGCTGGCCTCGACTGGGAGAACCAGATCGACATGGAGGACCCGGTGGCCAACGCGAGCCTGTTCGACGAGGACAGGGACGAGCCTTTGGTGGATCGGGAGGAATGAGAACATGGAGAGACTGACGCACCAGCGGGTAAATGGGATAAAGACTGGGTACTGGAGCGCGGCAACGAAAGAAGTTCTTGTGCAGCGCCTGGCGGCCTTTGAGGACGAGGCGGAAAGACGAACCGCCCGGCCGCGGACAATCTTTGAGCAGATCACCGCGTCGCCGGAGGTCCTGGGCGGCGTCCTGGCCTCCCTCTCCGCGGCGGAGGCGCCCTGGGACAAGGCCTTTCGTGAGGCCTACTGCCAGGGCTGCGGGCGGGAGAACTGCGACGCCTGCCCCCATGAGGAGTACAGGAACAACCCTGTGTGGTGGTTGGGACTGGAGGCGACATGAAGAAAGAGACCGTGGAGCAGCGGGCCGTGAAGATCGCGGCAAAAATCATGGTGGCGGCGGGGCTGTGCCGGTATGAAACCCCCATGAAATGCGGAAAGGCCTATGTATGCGATAGCATTTGCGATAAGTGCATAAGATCCTGGCTGTTGTCAAAGGCCAGGGCGGAACTGAAAAAGGAGGCGGAGCAATAGACATGGAAAAGACCAGGTACATCTATGAAGTGACCGACGGGCGGGAAATGCTGGCGGGTTCCGGGGACACGATGGAGATATTGGCCCACATTGGCCGACAGATCCAGATCATCCACGAGAGGATGAAAAAGCAAAACCAGGGAGCCGCGGCGGCTTTTCGTGCGGCCATCATTGCGATGGTAACCGATCCTACATGCCCCATCTGGACCTCCAGCGCAGTAACCGGAGGAGAGGGTATAGATTGCTTTGTGATGCAGAATAAAAAACGCGGGGGGGGGTGTAGACTGTGCGCGTAATGAGTAAGGAACCCGGAAAGGGTTGGAAGATCGCGGAGATCGAGAACACCCTGGAGGCGCTGCAGCGAGGCGTGGGCGGAAAACTGGAGGCGGTGACGCTGGCCAGCGACGCCTGCGTCCTGTGCAACGAGGAGGGCCGGCTGCTGGGGATGCCCTACAACACCACCATCTGCGGCGTCTCCTTTGTGGGGCCGCTGCTGATCGTGGGGATCGCCGGCGAGGATTTCGCGGGGCTGACGGAGCAGCAGGTGGACCGGCTGCGGACGCTGCTGGTTTCCGGGAGGATGGAATGAGCGGCGCCCCTGGAACAGGGGGCGCCGCCCTCCCCGACAAGAAATACTCGGTCATCCTGGCGGATCCACCGTGGGACTACAAGCAAAAGGGCGGACCGAAGGGGAAACGCGGCATGGCGGCGGCCCACTACAACACCATGACGACGGAGGAGATCTGCGCCCTCCCGGTAAAAAATATGTGCGGGGGGGTACGCTGTTTGCTTTCTATGGGCGACGTTCCCGAACATCGGGGAGGCGCTGCGCGTCATGGAGGCCTGGGGGTTTGAATACCGGACGGCGGCCTTTGTGTGGGTTAAGAAAAACCGCAAGAGCGGAGGAAACTTCTGGGGCATGGGGGCCTACACCAGGGCAAATGCGGAGGTCTGCCTGCTGGGGACCACGCCTGGAACGAAGGCCCGGCAGGTGGTCAAGAACCACGGCGTCCAGCAAATTGTGGAGGCGCCCGTGGAGCAGCACAGCAGAAAGCCGGCGGAGGTCCGGGAGCGGATCGTCCGCCTCCTGGGAGACGTGCCGAGGATCGAGCTGTTTGCAAGAGAACGTGTGCCGGGCTGGGACGCCTGGGGAAATGAGGTTTAACTATGCTGATCTACATAAAGAGCGGGGAGGCCGGCTGGGAGGTTGAGCGGCAGATCGAACTGCCGGACGACGAGAAACTAGTACGCTCCATCCTCCGCAGCGTGAAACGACGCCTGGACCCGCCGAAAGCGGCGGGGGGGGGTATTGAGGAAAAGGCCGAGCCGTCACCGGCTGCCCCCGCACAGGAAACCAAAGAACCAGAGGCGGAGGAGGGGTACCGAGGGTTCCTGCTGGTGAAGTGCCAGAACTGCGGGAAGATCTACGCCTACAACGCCAGGAGCGAAACCACAGAAAGCGTGTGCCGGGATTGCGGACATACAACGCCGCTGCGGATGCTTGCGCAGGCGCTGTTCGATTGCCCGAAGTGCGGGACCAAGTGGACCTATAAGACGAACCTGCTGGGCGCGGAGGCGACCTGCAGGTGCATCCAGTGTGGGACGGAAATGCGTGCCCGCTGGCATAAGAACCTGCGGAAGTATGTGCCGCAGGAATAGAGAGGAGAGCACCATGGACAACACCAAAATCGACTGGGCGGACATGTCGTGGAACCCGGTCACGGGCTGCCGGAAAGGCTGCGAGTATTGCTATGCGGCCAGGACGGCGAGAAGGTTTGCCGGCTATCTGTCCCAGGGGGTGGAGGCACGCGGTGACCAAAGAAAGGCAGAAATCGTACAGGAGGTAAAGGTGCCAAACTGCGAGCGGGAAGGGGTTATCGTCCTGGACAAGCCGCTTAAAACCATGACGGCGGCGGGGCGCGTGGTCAATGCCCCCTACCCTTTCGGATTTACACCGACGTTCCACCGCTACCGCCTGGGGGAGCCGGCCCGAAAGCAGCGGCCGAGGAATATCTTTGTCGGATCCATGACGGACCTGTTCGGCGCATGGGTACCCACCCGCTGGATCGTGGAGGTGCTGGATGCCTGCCTGGCCGCGCCGCAGCACAACTACCTGTTTCTCACCAAGAACCCGCAGCGGTACCTGGAGCTGGACAAAGTAGCCCTCCTCCCCCGCCGGGACAACTTCTGGTACGGGACGACGGCCACGGAGGAGGGGCAGACCTACTTCTTCTCCGACCAGCACAAGACCTTTGTGAGCGTGGAGCCTATGACCGGGCCGCTGCATCCCGGAGAGGACGGGCTGCTGACAGACTGGGTGATCGTAGGCGCGGAAACCGGGCCGAGGAAGGACAAGGTGGTACCGGAGCGGGCCTGGGTGGAGGAACTGCTGGGCGCATGCCGCGAGGAGGGCGTCCCTGTGTTTATGAAGGGGAACCTGGCCGGCGCGTGGGGCGAGGATCTGGTCCAGGAGCTGCCGGAGGAACTGCGGAGGGGACAATGACTATTCTTTTCGTTATTCTCATTCTTTGCATCGCCGTCCTGGGAGGCGTCCTGGTTGTGTTCGACAGCTGGAATGACCGGCTGTGGAAGGAGAACCGGGCGCTGCGGAAAGAGCTGGAACGGGTGAAACGGGCAGACGGAGAGTGGCAAGGGACGGCGGACGGCTACGCAGACGGAAAACTTGTCTTTGATGAATGGGCGTGCAGCGAGTGCGGATATGAAATCGAGACGGACGATCCGGACGAGCTGCCCGCATTCTGCCCCTCCTGTGGGGCGAAAATGGACTGTTAGGCGGAGTGAGGCTATGGACAAATGGACAATCCTTCTTATTGCGTGGATGGTTGCAGGGGTTGTGAGCGCGTGTGTCGTTGGGTTGATAGCGAAAAAGCCCAAAAAACCGCCGTGCGAAACCTGTAAGTGGCTGAACTTCAAATTTTGCAAAGGATCCAGGACCTATCGCTATCGCTGCGGAGTACAGGGCGGATTTGACAAGCCGCCGCTGTACTGCAAGGACTACGAGAGGAGGGATGAAGGTGGCGGTGCGGATTGAGGATCTGCCGCCCTGGGCGCAGGCCCAGGCGCAGCGGAAGATGGCGGAGCAGCGGCGGCCAAAGGCGCCCTCCTCCCCCGCCCCGCCGCCAGCCTGGGCGGGCGGCGGCGAGAAGTACCACAATGTGCGGACGCGGCGGACACTGGAGGGCGGAGGCACGGTGGACTTTGACAGCAAGAAGGAGGCCCGGCGCTACGACGAGCTGGTGGCCATGCTCCAGGCCGGGCAGATCCGGGAGCTGAAACTGCAGCCCCAGTTTACCATCCAGGAGGCCTTCACCACGCCGGAGGGCCGGAGAGTGCGGGCGATCCGGTACCAGGCGGACTTCTCCTATGAGCGGCCAACGGCCCCGGACGTCACCGGGGAGGTCCACTGGTTGAAGGTGGTGGAGGACGTCAAGAGCCGGGCCACCAAGACCCGCGTGTATGAGATCAAGAAGAAACTGCTGCAGGAGAAATTCGGCATTGAGATCCGGGAGGTGTAGACGTGGCCAACTTCACCATCCTATCGGACAAGCCGTTTGAGGACTACATATCTTTTGTGACGGAGACGCTGCAGATCCTCTCTGCCAAAAAGGTGCGGGGCCTGGCCATTGTGGCGCTGCTGGAGGAGCCGGACGAGGACGGGGCCGATGTGCTGACCGGCTACTACAACATGCCCCTGCAGGACAAACAGACGGCAGCGTCCCACATCCAGGCAGACGTGACGGACGGGATCGTCCGGGCCAACATGCGCCGGTACCTGGAGGAGCTGGAACAGGAGGACGGGCCATGAAGGACCGGGAGGACCTGCTGGAAATTGAAATCGCGCTGCTGCAGGCGGCGGGCCGGCGGTACGGTCTGCTGCTGGAGCGGGCGAGCCGGGAGAGGCGGGAGCGGATCCGGAAGGAGGCGAGACGAGCCGTTGAACAAGCGAGGGTTAAACATGGAGCTGGATGCCCTGGCCGCGGAGGCCAGGGCCAGGGGGATCTCCTACGGGCAGCTGGCGGCCAGCACCACGGCCCAGGAGCAGAAGGAGATCGTTGAGGCCTGGGCCGCCAAAAGGGAGGCCAGGATCAAGGCCGAGCGGGCGGCAAGAGCCGAAAAGGCGGCGGCGGAGGCTGCCAGGCCGCGGAAGAAGAAAAAGAAGAAGTGAAAGGAGTTTTCCACATGTCGAGCGCAAGAAACCACAGGAAACGGTCCCACCGGAGCGAGCCGGCGCACCGTTTCTGCGTCCAGCAGATGCAGAAGTTCGCCCCCATCAAGGGAGGGGGCGCCCCCCTCTCCCTCTTTGCCAAAATGGGGAAACACCGCATGGGGCGAAGGGCGCCCAAAAAAGTCGCCGCGGAGCAGTGAGCCGAACCGCCAGGGAAAGGGGGTGCGTGCATGTTTCGGTTCAAAAAGTCCGTCCCGGTGAGTTATGACCGCCAGGGGTACATCTATTTTACATCGCGTCTCTACGAGGAGCTGCCGCCGCGGGCGCAGCAGGTGATCGTCAACCTGTGCCTGGAGTGCGGGGGTGAATACTACCAGGCCCTGTTCGAGTTCGTCACGACGGACGCGGGGGCCACGAGCGTCTGCATGCAGCACCACCTTTCCCGCTCCACCCTGGAACGGGCGGTGCGGCGGTACTACGAACACTTCCCGCGGGAGATCTGATATGCGGGCTGCGTCGGGGCATACCCGGCGGCCCGCCTTCCTCCTTTCTGAAATATATGGTCACACCCCGGTAAGGGCCACGCCTGCGCTGTCTGGTACACGGCGCAGGTGAGCCGGTGCAATTCCGGTGAGCCGGGGATTTACATGCCGCCCTGCAGGTGCATGAGCCGGGGGCGGGCCGAGAGGCGAGAACGCTATACCTATTATAATTCGCGCGCGCGCGAATTTTCGGGCTTGGTAAAGGCCTAAGTTTCCTGCAATAACGCGGAATAAGAAAGAGAGGAGGGACAGCATGAACGGGTACTGGGTGGTGCGGACCTATGAGGCGGGCGCCGTGGGAGAAAAAACAAAGTTTTGGGTACCCGGCGAGCGCCCCTCGAAATCCGGGCGGCGGGAAAAGCAGGAAATCAAAAAGCAGGAGCAGAACGAGCAGAGCGCGGAGAAAAGCATGGCCCGGCTGCTGAACGCCAACTTCTGCCAGGGGGACCTCCTCCTGGGGCTGGACTACTCCGAGGAGGGGCTGGAGCGGATCCTGTCCTGGGCCAGGGAGCAGGGGATGAACGTGGACGGCAGCGAGGAGGAGCGCATGGACGCCGTGCGGGCGGCGGCGGAACATGAGCTGCGCCTGGTGCTGCGCCGGGTGAAACGGGAAATGGCAAAGGCGGGGCTGGTCCTGCGCTATGTGGCCGTCACCTCCGACATGGACGGGGACACCGGGGAGACGGTGCGGGTGCACCATCACCTGGTGGTGCCGGCGGAGGCCAGGGAGGCCTTTGTGGAGAAGTGGGCCGGCATGGGCGGGGTTGACTGGTCCCCTCTGTCGGCCCAGGAGGACTACACCCCCATAGCGGCCTATCTGATCCGGCAGGTGCGGCGGGTGCCGGACGCGAAAAAGTATGTGAGCAGCCGGAACCTGGTGCGCCCCCAGCCCAGGGACCGGGTGGCGCTGACGGACGCGGAGCTGCGAGTGCCCCGCGGGGCGAAACTGCTGCACAGAAACGAGTACAAGCCGGGCAGGCCCCAGTACATCCGCTATGTTCTGCCGGAGGAAAAGCAGCACCGCCCGCCGCCGGGCGGAAAAACTGCATAATCCCCACTTCCCCCCCTGCCGGCCTGGCCAGGGGGCGGACGTCGGGCTGCGGGCGGGCCGGGAGGCCCGCTTTTTTGCTGCCTGTGGAAAAGTTGACGGTTCGTGACGCGCCTTTTGCGGTACGGTAGGGGCAGAAAACGGGGAAAAGCGGCCAGGAAAGGAGGGGCTGCGGCATGGGACGGCCGAAAAAGTACACGGAGCGGACGCTGCGGAAGGCGGTGGAGGCCTACTTCGACAGCATCACCCGCGAGGTGGGAATGACGGAGAAGGTGGACACCGGCAGGAAGGACAGCAGCGGCCACAAAATCTTCGAGAATGTGCCTGTTATCAACAAGCGCGGGGAACAGGTGAAGTACACCGAGTACCTGGTCCCCCCTACCGTGGGCGGGCTGTGCGAGTACCTGGAAATCCACCGCAGCACCTGGGCGGAATACTGCGACGAAAGCCTCCACCCGGAGTTTTCCGACACGACTACGCGCACGCGGGGGCGCATGCGCGAGTACCTGGAACAGCAGCTGCTGATCCGCAAGGACGTGAAGGGCATTACCCGCGTAAGTCGGGACTACATCTACGAAACCACCCTGGCCGAGGCGGCCACCGGCGCCGTTGTGGGGACCAAGCTGCAGGTGGAGGCCGGAGGCCTTACGGCCAGCAAGCCGGCCACCGGCAGCGGCACCTTCGAGGTGGTGGCCCTGGACGGCACGGCAGCCGGTGACGCGGTGCGCGGGCGCTGGGTGTAATTCCAGAAGAAAGGAGAGACAGCACCGATGAAGATTACTTTTTCCGAGGGCAGCGGTCTGAACGACAGCGTATATGGCAAGTGCCAGGCCCCGATCCGCATGTTCCTGGAGCAGCGCGGGGAGCAGTTCGAGCAGCAGAGTGTCCTCAAAAACCTGTTCCTCATGGGAACCAGTGAAAACTACGGCGACCTCCTCACCACCATGACCGCCATGAGCGGCTTTGAACCTGTGGGCGAGAACGGCGCCTACCCCGCCGACGGCATGCAGGAGGGGTACAGCAAGCTGATTGTCTATGATACCTGGAAGGACAGTTTCGCCATCTCCGCGGAGATGATCGAGGACGCGAAACTGATGGACCTGCGCAAGCAGCCGGCGGCCTTCATGACCTCCTACAACCGGACGCGGGAGATGTTCGGCGCGGCCCTGTTCGGCAACGCCATGAAGGCCCAGACCTCCATGCAGTACAAGGGCAAGCAGTTTGACCTCACCACGGCGGACGGCGTGGCCCTGTTCCACACCGCCCACCCGCCCAAGGTGAGCGGCGAGGACCAGTGCAACCTGTTCAAGGACGCCTTCTCCGTGGACGCCCTGGGCCAGATGGAGACGGCGATGCACCTTTTCCGGGGCGACAACGACGAGATCCTGGACGTGGCCCCGGACACCATCCTGATCCCGGAGGTGGCGAGCCTGAAAAAGGCGGTGTTCGCAGCCATCGGCGCGGACAAGGAGCCGACCACGGCCAACAACGCCTTCAACTACCAGTACGGCCGCTGGACCGTGATCGTCTGGTCCTATCTCAACCAGTTCATTACGGCCGGCACCATGCCCTGGGTGCTGCTGGACAGCAAGTACAACCAGACCTACGGCGGGGCCGTGTGGAACGACCGGATCCAGCTGGCGGTGCGCAGCACCATCGACGAGAACACCGACGCCAACGTGTGGCGCGGCCGCAGCCGGTTCAACGCGGCCTTCAACGACTGGCGCTTTGCGGCGGTGGGCGGCGTGTCTACCGGCGAGGACCTGCCGGACTAACAGAGCGGAACAACTGACCCAGAACGGGCGGGGGCATCCTTGCCCCCGCCCGTTCCCATGTGGAGGACAGAGTATGAAAGTTTGCGTGTACGCTATCGCAAAAAATGAGGAAAAATTCGTGGACCGCTGGGTGTCCTCCATGATGGAGGCAGACCACATCTGCGTCCTGGACACGGGCAGCGAGGACGGGACGGTGGAGAAGTTGGCCGACTGGGGAGTGACGGTGAAACAGGAGTGCATCGCCCCCTGGCGGTTCGACGCGGCCCGCAACCGCTCCCTGGCCCTGGTCCCGGCGGACGCGGACATCTGCGTGTGTACGGACCTGGACGAGTATTTCCGCCCAGGGTGGCGGAAGGCGCTGGAGCGGGCCTGGACGGCGGGCACGGAGCAGCTGCGCTACACCTACATCTGGAACTTCGACGAGGCTGGGCGGCCGGGCACCTCCTTCCTCTACGAGAAGATCCACGCGCCGGGGGTGTTTGAGTGGGAGCACCCGGTCCACGAGGTGCTGCGGCGGACGGACGGGAAGAAGGCCTGGAAGGTGTCCTCCTGCCCGGAGATCGTGCTGGAGCACCACCCGGACCTCACCAAGAGCCGGGCGGGGTACCTGCCCCTGCTGGAGCTGTCGGTGCGGGAGGCGCCGGAGGACGACCGAAACGCCCACTACCTGGGCCGGGAGTACATGTTCTGGGGACGCTGGGACGAGGCCATAGCGCAGCTCAAGGCCCACCTCCAGATGCCGACGGCCACCTGGGAGCCGGAGCGGTGCGCCTCCATGCGCTTTCTCTCCCGCTGCTATCTCAGCAAGGGGGACAGGCGGGAGGCCATGCGCTGGGCGCTGCGGGCCATCGCGGAGTGTCCGGAGACGCGGGAGCCGTGGGTGCAGGCGGAAGAGGTGGCCTACGCCATGGAGGACTGGGAGGGCGTGCGCTATTTCGGATGGTGCGCGGTGCGGATCGAGAGCAAGTCCGGCACCTACATCAACGAGGACAAGGCCTGGGGCGCCTATCCGTGGGACGCCATGGCCTATGCCTACTTCAAACTGGGCGAGACAAAACAGGCGGAACAGGCGACGCTGCGGGCGCTGGCGGAGGATCCGAACAACGAGCGGCTGCTGCGGAACCTGGCCTTTTACCGGGGAGGTGGCGGGACATGAAGATCAAGGACGCCATCGCCTGGGCAGACGAGGTAAAGCCCAACGCCTTCACCGAGCGGGTGAAGTTTGAGTGGCTGAACGCCCTGGAGGGGAAGATCGCGGCGGACGTGTTCCTGCTGGCGCCGGCGGAGGTGCGAACCCTCCGCTACGTCTACCCGGAGGACCTGGAGACGGAGCTGCTGGTAGGCCCGCCCCACGACGACATCTACACCCTGTACCTCCAGGCCAAGATCGACGAGGCCAACGGAGAGTACAACAAGTACAGCAACACCATGCAGATCTACAACGAGTATTACGGAACCTTCCTGCGCTGGTTCTGCGGACTGTATGATCCGGTGCAGGGGTATCTGAGCGAGGAGGCAAGAGCAAGAGATGGGACTGTATGAAAACCCCCCCTATTACATCTCAGCATACGGCCTGGCGGTCAAGCGGGGGTTCACGGGTACCCTGGACGAGTGGCTGGCATCCCTGGTAGGCCCCACCGGCCCCCAGGGCGCGGGGCTGGTGTTCGACGGCACCTACCCCACCCTGGAGGCGCTGCAGCAGGCACACCCCACGGGGCAGCCGGGCGATTGCTACAAGGTGGGCACGGACGAGGAGTATGTGGCCTATTTCTGGGATCCGGAGAACCAGACCTGGGAACCGCTGCAGGTGATGGGACCCACCGGCCCCCAGGGCGAGATCGGCCCCACCGGACCGACAGGCCCCACAGGACCCCAGGGAGCCACCGGCCCCACCGGACCGGCAGGACCACAGGGGACTGTTGGACAGACCGGCGCCACAGGCGCCACCGGCCCAACCGGACCCCAGGGACCGGCAGGCCCTGGAGGAGAACAGGGTGAGACCGGCGCAACCGGCCCGCAGGGACCCCAGGGAGCCACGGGACCAACGGGACCCACAGGACCCTCTGTGACGGGACCGAGGGGCGCGCAGGGACCCACAGGACCGGTTGGAGAGACCGGACCCCAGGGACCCACCGGACCCACCGGGCCAACCGGACCACAGGGACCAACCGGAACCAAGGGACAGACCGGCGCCCAGGGACCCACCGGGCCGGCCGTGACCGGCCCAACCGGCCCCCAGGGGCCGCAGGGGCCAACGGGACCCCAGGGAAACGGCTTTATCGTCATGGGGTACTACGACACCCTGGAGGCGCTGCAGCAGGCGCAGACGGCGCCGGAAGCGGGAGACGCCTATGGCGTAGGCACGACGGCACCGTATGACATCTACGTATGGGACGCGGTGAGCGGTACCTGGAAGAACAACGGAACGATCCAGGGCGCCCAGGGACCCACCGGGCCGGCAGGACCGACCGGACCCACCGGCGCCACCGGACCCACCGGGCCTAACGGGCCGGTGGGACCTACCGGCGGCGCAGCAAGCGTGGAGGTGGGGAACACAACGACTGGCGCGCCGGGTACCCAGGCCAACGTGACCAACAGCGGGGACACCCACAACGCCGTGTTCAACTTCACCGTGCCCCAGGGGCCGACCGGACCGGCGGGCACCAACGGCGAGACAGGCCCCACGGGTCCCACCGGCCCAACCGGCGCCACGGGACCGACCGGCCCAACCGGCGCCACGGGAGAAACCGGCCCCACAGGCCCCCAGGGCGGCATCGGCCCCACAGGCCCCCAGGGCACCGCGGGGCAGACGGGCGCAACCGGCCCAACCGGACCGACAGGACCGAAAGGAGATCCGACGCCGGCGGTGACCTTCACCGTGACCCTGACGGCTGCCGGGTGGAGCGGAAACAGCCAGACGGCTGCGAATGACCTTTTCCTGGCGGAGGGGTACGCCTATTTCACCAACCCGGCGGACGGGGACTACACAGCCTGGAATGAGGGCATGGTCCGGGGCCAGGACGTGACCACGGACGGGCAGATGCCCTTCACCTGCTCGGAAACGCCGTCCGGCAATATCACCGTGAAGATCATTCGAGTGGAGGTAACGGAGGAATGAGCAAAACTTTCAACATGACGGGCGGCGGAGGCGGCGGGATCAAACTGGCCTCCATCGCCATCATCACACCGCCGGACAAAACCCAGTACCGGCCGGGACAGACCTTTAATCCGGCTGGAATGACGGTACGGGCGACATACTCAAACGGCGCAACAGCAGTGGCCACCGGATGGACCTATTCCCCCAGCGGCGCCCTGGCGGAGGGCACGGAGAGCGTGACGATCCTCTACACGGAGGGCGGCGTCACAGCCCAGGCCCAGCAGGCGGTGACGGTTCAGAAGGCGAACATCACGGTACCCACGCAGAGCGGGAGCCTCACCTACAACGGCGGGCCGCAGTCCCCCACCTGGAACAACTACGACACCGCGGAAATGACCATCGGCGGCGTCACGTCGGGGACCAACGCGGGCAGTTACAACGCCCAGTTCTCCCTGAAAGACACCGTAGGAACCCAGTGGGCGGACGGCACCACCGGGGACAAGACGGTGGCCTGGAGCATCCAGAAGGCCGCCGGCAGCCTCTCCCTCTCCCCCACCAGCATGACCCTGGACGCTGACAACCCCAGCAAGACCATCACCGTGACGAGATCCGGTACCGGGGCGATCAGCGCACAGAGCAGCGCCCCGGACGTGGCCAGTGTGAGCGCGAGCGGGAACAAGATCACCGTGACCGGCCACGAGAACGGAGACGTAACCGTGACGGTCAACGTGGCGGCGGACAGCAACTACAACGCGCCGGCAGCCAAGACCTGCAGCGTGACCGTCAGTTTCGCGCAGATCTACGGCGTGCAGTGGGACGGGACGGCATCCACCACCTGGAGCCGGACGGACGCGGCGGAGACCTTCATGAACCCGACGCCGGCCGTGAACAACGGAAACGGCAGCAGCCCCTTCGACACCATTATGCCGTGGGCCGGCATGGTGGTGGAGGACGACGCCACCGCCGGAAAACTGGTGAAGATCCCGAAATACTGGTTCAAGTGGACCCGCAGCGGAAACGGGATGAAACTGCAGATCTCCAATGGACCGGAGGCCGGCTTCCACGTCTCCCCTGCCCACGCGGACCGCGGGGACGGCAAGGGCGAGCGGGACTATGTGTATGTGGGCCGGTACCACTGCAACACCTCCTACAAATCCCAGGCGGGCAGCCAGCCGGCGGCCAACATGACCCGCGCGGCGGCGCGATCCTCCATCCACAACCTGGGAAGCACCTACTGGCAGTACGACTACGCCATGTACTGGACCATTATGATGCTCTACCTGGTGGAGTACGCCAACTGGAACAGCCAGGCCACCATCGGCTACGGGTGCTCCCCCAGCGGCAACAAGTTCAACATGGGTCTGACCGACAATATGCAGTACCACACGGGAACCACGGCGGCCAGCCGCACCACCTACGGCAGCATCCAATACAGGCACATCGAGGGCCTGTGGGACAACGTGTACGACTGGTGCGACGGCATCCGGTTCAGCAGATCCACGGTGTACTGCATCGCAAACCCGGCCAGTTTCAGCGACACCAGCGGCGGAACCAATGTGGGCACCAGGGCC
>CALXGE010000009.1 GCA_944387775.1 uncultured Oscillospiraceae bacterium
GATGTGCGTAACCTGGAGCAGGCCATCAAGTCCACCAAGAAGTACGGCGGCATCGTAGAGGCCACCCTCAGCTACACCATCTCCCCCATCCACAACGAGGACTACTTTGTGAAGATGGCCAAGGAGCTGGAGCAGATGGGCGCCGACACCCTGTGCATCAAGGATATGGCCAACCTCCTGCTGCCTCTGGATGCCTACTCCCTGGTCAAGCGGCTCAAGGAGAGCGTCAAGATGCCTATCCACCTTCACACCCACAACACCACCGGTACTGGCGACATGGTGTACCTCATGGCTGCCTACGCCGGCGTAGACATCGTGGATACCGCTCTGAGCCCCCTGGCCAACGGTACCTCTCAGCCCGCTACTGAGTCTCTGGTCGCTACCCTGAAGGGCTCTGTCCGCGACACCGGTCTGGACCTCAACAAGATGAGCGACGCCGCCGTCCACTTCCGGAAGGTGGCCAAGCGTCTGAAGGATACCGGCTCTCTGGATCCCAAGGTGCTGAACGTGGATACCAACACCCTGCTCTATCAGGTTCCCGGCGGCATGCTCTCCAACCTTATCAGCCAGCTCAAGCAGGCCGGCAAGGAGGATAAGTACTACGACGTGCTGGCGGAGATCCCCCGGGTCCGTAAGGACTACGGCTATCCCCCGCTGGTAACTCCCTCCTCCCAGATCGTGGGTACCCAGGCCGTCATGAACGTGATCATGGGTGAGCGGTACAAGACCTTCACCAAGGAGTCCCGCGCTGTTCTCAAGGGCGAGTACGGTGCTCTGCCTGGCAAGGTCAACGAGGAGGTCCGTGCCAAGGCCGGTATCAAGCCTGAGGACGTGATCACCTGCCGCCCCGCCGATCTGCTGGAGCCCGAGCTTGAGAAGTACAAGGCCGAGTTCAAGGATCTGGCCAAGAGTGAAGAGGATGTCCTCTCCCTGGCTCTCTTCCCCCAGGTGGCTCCCAAGTTCCTGGCCTGGCGGGATGGTCCTCATGATGCCCCTGCCGCCGCTCCTGCCGCTCCCGCGGCAGCTGCTAAGCCTGCTGCCGACCCCAATGCCGCCCGCGAGCTGTACGTGGAGGACAAGAGCATCTGATCCACCCCACAAACAACAGCAAAGAGGTCCGCTGCGTTATGCAGCGGACCTCTTTTTGTCTGTCCGGCTTGATTTACTTCAATTTTACCGCCGTGCCGTAGGCAATGACCTCAGCAGCCCCCTGCATCACAGCTGCGGAGCCAAAGCGAATATTGATTACAGCGTCGGCTCCAAGGGTCTCTGCCTCGTCTACCATCCGCTTGGTGGCAATTTGCCGGGCCTCAATGAGCATCTCCGTATAGCCCACAATTTCGCCGCCCACCAGGGTCTTCATTCCGGCCATAAAGTCCCGGCCAATGTTCTTGGACTGGACCACAGTCCCCTTCACCATACCAAGGGGTTCGATTTCCTTGCCGGGAACATAGTCGATATTCAGCAGCAGCATGTTGGATTCCTCCCATTTCATTTTATTGTGGTTTCAGCATCCGGTCCATACACTGAACACGTCAGTATTTTTTCGCCTCGTCCTCCTCGCCGTCCTTCAGCTCCCGCAGGCGCTGGCGCAGGGCAGCGATCACACCCAGGATCATGGCCAGGACTGCCAAGGCATAGACCACCAGGAAAACGGTAGCCAGATGAACTCCGAACCCCACTGTCTCCCCCAGGGCAGCCAGCAGTGAGAAAAGGATCAGCCCGAATATTACCACCATTACCAGGGCCGCTACTGCGGCGGCCAGGCCCTTGCGCCTTTTCTCAGTACCGTTTTCCATTCTTCTCCTCTCCTTTCCTGATCTCCTGGATCCGCTGGACCAGGGTCTCTTCCTTATTGATCTTCACCTGTTTTCCTTCCTTTCTGTCTCCACTATATACCCTTTCCCCGGGGGAAGGTCAAGAAAAATTCCGTATCTTCCCTCTTTACACCTGGAATCTTTGCACATATTTGACACCGTGCCTCAGGTGGGGTAAAATAGTAGCAATATTCGCAGCAAGGAAGTGATCCCTATTTCCCATTTTGTTTATCCCTGTGCCGTAACTTACGCCGACGTAGGTCTGGATGGCCGTCTCTGCCACAAGGGCGCTCTGCGGCTGCTGCAGGAGGCTGCCGCCGTAGATTCCCAGAACTGTGGATACGGCCTTCTGAACGCTGAAGAAAGTGGCGTATGTTGGATCCTTACCGGTTGGCGCATTCAGCTGATGAAGCGCCCACTCTGGCGCACTCCCCTCTCTGCGGAAACCTGGCCCAGAACTATGGACGGCTTTCTTTCTGACCGAGACTTTCGCATCTTTTCCGGGAACGAGCTGGTAGCCCAGGCCACCTCCCGGTGGTGCCTGGTTAGCACCCACACCGGACGGGTTACCCGGGTCACTGACACCATCCGTGGCGCCTACATTCTGGATTCCCAGGCGGTGTTCTCTGAAGCCCTTCACACCAATGGCAGGAGTGGTCCTTCCGCCGAAGAAACCTTCTCCTGCGTCATTGGCCGTCGGGACATTGACACCAACCATCACGTCAACAACCTACACTACCTGGACTACGCCCTGGAAGCTCTGCCCCAAGAGGTATTTGAGCACATTCCCGACACCGTGGAGATCGTCTACCGCAAACAGATCCTCCTGGGAACCCCCATTCGCTGCCTCTACCAGCTGACAGATGATGACCGCCACCAGGTGGAGATCTGCAGTGGAGAGGGAAAGGATATCGTCCATCACGCCTTCCTCTGGTTCTATTAAATTCAGACAGGAGATTATCATGAACGATCTGCTTACCTTTATCGACAACAGCCCCAGCCCCTTCCACGCCGTGGACAACCTGTGCCGAACCCTCACCGATGCCGGTTACGTCCGGCTGGCGGAGAACGCCCCCTGGCAGCTCACACCCGGCGGAAAGTATTTTGTTACCCGCAACGGCTCCGCTCTGGTAACCTTCCGGATCCCCCAAGGGGATTTTACCGGTTTCCTCTTCGCTGCCACTCACAGTGACGCACCCACCTTCCGGATCAAGGAGAACGCCGAGATGGAGGGGCCCGACGGCTATATCCGACTGAATACTGAAGGCTACGGCGGTATGCTTTGCGCCCCCTGGCTGGATCGGCCTCTGACGGTAGCGGGACGGGCTTTGGTCCAGCGGGGCAGCACCATTGAAACCCGGCTGGTCTATGTGGACCGGGATCTTTTGATGATCCCCAATGTGGCCATCCACATGAACCGCAATGTCAATGACGGCTATAAGTATGACCGCAAGTGCGACATGGTACCCCTCATGGGGCTTGGGGAGAGCAAGGGTGCCTTCCTCTCCGCCGTGGCGCAGGCGGCAGGCTGCGCACCCGATGATATTCTAGGCTACGACCTGGTACTGGCCCCCCGGCAGAAAGGCCTGATCTGGGGTGCCTCCGGGGAGTTCGTCTCCTCCCCCCGGTTGGACGACCTCCAGTGCACCTACGGCTGCTTCCAGGGCTTCCTGGCTGCCTCAGACAGCGGAAGCCTACCGGTATTCGCCCTTCTGGACAACGAGGAGGTGGGGAGCCTCACCAAGCAGGGAGCCGATGGCACCTTCCTCAGCGACGTAGTGGACCGAATCTGCACGGCTCTGGGGCGGGATCGCGCCTCCGCCATCGCCAATAGCTTCCTGGTGTCCGCCGACAATGCCCACGCCGTCCACCCCAATCACCCGGAATATACCGATCCCACCAACCGTCCTGTGATGAACGGCGGCGTGGTCATCAAGCATGGCGTCCGCTACTCCACCGACGGCGCGGCCCAGGCAGTCTTTGTGGCTCTCTGCCGTCGGGCGCAAGTGCCGGTCCAGCACTTCGCCAACCGCTCCGACATGGCCGGCGGCTCCACTCTGGGGAACATCGCCAACGCCCATGTATCGGTAAACACTGTGGATATTGGTCTTGCTCAGCTGGCCATGCACTCCTGCTTTGAGACGGCAGGAGCGAAGGATATCGACTATCTGATTCGGGCCATGACTGCCTACTACAGCGCCTCTCTCCAGGAGGAGAACGGAACCTTCACCCTCTCCTGAGCAGTGTTGTTCCGGACACTTTCCCAGTGCGATCCCATATAGATCCATAGAAGGCCATCCCCCTGGGGTGCGGCTGGGAAGCTCTACTCCCCGCCGTTTTCTCAGGGGGATTTTCAGTTAATATATTTTTTCAAATTCTTGTATCTTTTGGGCATCTGGCGACTCATACAGACAGAGGGAGGTGATGGCCATGGATGACTTTGAACAGATATTCCGCACCTACAGCCCGGTAGTCCATCGGTTTCTTCTCTCCCTCTGCGGCGACGTGGACCTGGCTCAGGAGCTGACGGCAGAAACCTTCTATCAGGCATATCTGCACATCGGCAAGTTCCGGGGCGACTGCAAACCGGAGACCTGGCTGTGTCAGATCGCCAAGCACGCCCTGTACAAGGAGCAAAAGCGCCGAAAGCGGCTGGTTCCCCAGGAGGAGCGGGAGAATACCGTACCGGAGGAGCACTTTTTCGAGGCGGTGCACAGCCGGGAGCAGGCCCTTGCACTCCACCGACAGCTCCACACCCTGCCGGAGCCCTATCGGGAGGTATTCATGCTGCGGGTATTCGGTGAACTCAGTTTCCACGAGATCGCCGATGTCTGTGGGAAAAGCGAGTCCTGGGCCAAAGTCACCTTCTACCGGGCCAAAAATAAACTGCTGGAAAAATGGGAGGGCCAGCCATGAACATTACCTGTGAGATGGCAGAAGATCTTCTCCCCCTGTACCTGGAGGGCACCTGTTCGGCCGACAGCCGGGCAGCATTGGAGGCACATCTGCACATCTGCCCCACCTGCCGGGAGAAGCGGGAGAGAATGGAACGAAATATCCCCACGCTACCGAAGCAGGCAGCAGGCGTCGTCCCCCTGTCGGACTGCGCCAGAAGAATCCGCCGCCATCGGCTCCGGACGGCAGGTCTGGTGCTGCTGCTGAGCGTCCTGTCCGTTTGTATTCTCACTATGTGCCTTCTGGCTGTCGACGATATGCGTCGTCAGGCCAACCCCACAGTCTTCCCCGTGGAGGATGGGGTGTGGAACCTCACCGCTGGGGAGTTGGAGACCTCCGCTGAGACGGTGGGAGAGTACGTCCTCTTCACCAACTCCACCCGGATCTCCGTTACCGCAGCGGAGGACAGCGGATATGAAGGGGAGATTCTGCTGTGGGACGCGGAGGAGAACAGCGCTCCCATCCTTTACGGCCACGTGGATGAGCGGGGCAATACCTGCGTATTTGAGAATCTTACCTCCGCCCGTTACTACCGGATCACCTGCGAAGGCGGGGCGAATGTGTCCCTCACCATCAGCGAGGGCCGGGTCGTCAGTTTCTGGCATAGTCTTGGTACAGTAGTGAATACGCTGCTGGGCCGTTAAATGCCTGGTTCTCGGAAACGGCACAAAAAAGCGGTGGGACCGTTGGTCCCGCCGCTTTGCTTTATGCCTGCCGCAGTATCGGCTGGAGCTGCCGCCCCTCCAGGGCTGCGTCTATAGTCTCCCCAATCCGGGAGAAGTCCGCCATCAGGGAGCAGGGCTTCTTCTCCGGGTCATCCTGACCAAAGGGAACAAAATAGTAGTTTTTCCTGACCAGCAGCTCGCCGATATTCCGGGCGGCGGCGCTGAGACCGTCGTTGGTAGCCATGGCGATGACCACCGGTCTCCCGTTCCTGAGATGGGCCTTGGCCGCCATGGTGACGGCAGTATCCGTAATACCGCCCGCCAGTTTGGCCAGGGTATTGCCCGTACAGGGAGCAATTACCAGTACATCCAGCAGCGCCTTGGGCCCAATGGGTTCCGCCGTGGGGATGCTGTCCACCGCCTGGTGCCCGGTGAGTCGCTCCACTGCGACTCGCAGGTCCTCCGCTTTTCCAAAGCGGGTGTCCGTGCTCCGGCAGGCTTCTGAAAGAATGGGCGTGATCTCGCTATACTGTCCGCACAGTTTCTCCAGCTCCGAGAGCACTTGCTTATGGGTGCAGAAGGAGCCGCACATGGCAAAGCCTACCCGTATGTCCTTCACATGGGTTCACCTCGTTCCTCCAATATGTGCCGGATGCTGCCGTAGATTGCTTTTGCGGCGGTCCGGGGCGCTACAGCTCCCGGCAGACTGGGCATGGGCAGCAGCCGGCGGCCCAAAGCCGCCGCCACTCCGGCGTCAATGCCCCCCGGAGCGGAAGCCAACTCCACCAGCAGGCAGCCCTCGCCCACCTCTCTCAGCCGTGCGGCATCCAGCAGAGGGGCCGGCACCGTATTGAAGATCACGTCAAAGCCGCTGAGATGACCCGGCAACGCTTTGATAGCAAGGCTCTCAAACCCCAGCGCCTCCATCCAGGCCAGATCACTGTACCGCCGTGCCGCCACCGTCACCCGGGCACCCAGCGCCTTCAGTCGATCTGCCAGCAGGCGCCCCACCCGGCCAAAGCCCAGCACCAGGCAGCGGCTGCCGTGGAGAGTCACATCGGTGGCCTCCATGACACGCTGGATGGCACCCTCCGCCGTGGGGACGGCGTTGGCCACCTGGAGCTCTTCCCGGTCGTAGTAGTCCACCACCGTGAGACCAAACTCCGTCATCAGCCGCGGCGCCAACTCTCCGGTCATGCCGCCCAGCACCAACTGGTCATAGCGCAGCCGGGGCCACAGCTGCTCCGGGTTCAGGGCCGTGTCGGTCAGAGGCAGATTCAGCTTTCCTCCCCGGCAGACCGGCAGCGGCAGAATCAGAATATCTGCCTCCAGGGCCATATGCAGCGGCACAGGCCGAGGGCCTTCGCCCTTCTCCAGGCCCCAGGTCACCACATCCTGCCCTTCCTCCAACAGCATCCGGGCTAAGTACACTTGCCGCATGTCTCCGCCAATCACGCTGATCCGTTGCTGCATGCTCATTCCCCCTCTGCACCAGTGTATGCATCCGGGAAAAAAGCGGAACCGCCCGCCGCGGGTTCTCCCCACGGCGGACGGTTCCGCCTGTCTCTCTGCCTGGGCAGTAAGCTCAGAACTTCTTGATGTCGTCCAGATCGGCGACAAATACCACCACGCCGCCTACGCTCATCTGCACCGGCATTACCGGGATCGCAGGGTTAGGTCCGCCGGCGGACATGGATAAATCTGAATAGGCCATCTGCTGCCGGCGTCCGGCGCACTGCTTGAGGATGTCCAGAGCCCCCTGGAGACGGGCCTCCTCCACACCGATCATCAGCGTCATGCTCTTCTTCTTCAAAAAGCCGCCGGTGGAGCTAAGGACAGTGGCAAAAAAGCCGCCTCGATTCAGCTCGTCTACAGTATCCGCGTAGTCGTCTCCCTGCAGAACCGCTAAAATCAGCTTTTTCTTCGTTGTCTCCTTGTCCATATGGTTCACCTCATTCCGTCAGGATCGATCCTGAGATCGTACTTCTATTATACCTGTTATTCCCATATTTGCAAGTAAAAATCTGCGAACTTTCTCCAGCTCGCCGGGAAAAAGTCAGCCGTTGCGCCGGGGGAAAAAATGTGTTATTCTGTCTCAAAGTCCTATAAGGAGAACTGTCATGGCCTATCCATACCTGCTTTTCGATGCCGACAATACGCTATTTGATTTCGATGCCGCCGAGCGAAATGCCCACCTCCAGCTGTGCCGGGACTACCACCTGGCCTTCTCCGAGGAGGGTTATCAGCTCTACCACCAGTGCAATGCCCAGCTCTGGCATGAATTTGATCTAGGCCGCTGCACCAAGGAATTTCTCCTGGTGGAGCGATTCCGCCGGTATCTGGCTATCACCGGTGAGAAAGCCGACCCAGAGGCCCTCAACGTCGCCCACCTCAAAGCACTGGGGGAGGGCGCCATCCTCCTGCCGGGGGCTCTGGAGCTATGCCGGCGGCTGGCAGAAAATCACCAGCTCTACCTTCTCACCAACGCCGTGGCCTCTGTACAGCGCCAGCGGTTCGCCCGCTCCCCCATCGCTCCCTTTTTCCACGGAGTCTTCATCTCCGAGGAGATCGGCTGTGGGAAGCCCAACCGGGCCTACTTTGACTATGTATTCCGGGCCGTTCCCGGCCTGAGTACGGAAAACGCCCTGGTCATCGGTGACTCCCTCTCCAGCGACATCCAGGGCGCCAACAATGCAGGACTTCCCTGCTGCTGGTTTAATCCCCGGGGTCTGGCCCGTTCGGAGGGGCTGCGGATCGACTACGAGATTCGCACCCTGGAGGAGCTGCTCCCTATCGTCAAATAGAGAAGCCGGTGCGTGCTTGCACCGGCTTCTCTATTTACGCCTTCTCCGCCAACTGGCGCAGCAGAGCGATCTCCTCCCCGTGGCCGGCATCGTCAGTAGGAGTCTCCAGCACAAAGGGCAGGTGCCGCAGGGCGGGGTGAGTCAGAAAGTGGAGAATGGTCTCTGTCCCCAATGTCCCCTCCCCGATGCGGGCATGGCGGTCCTTCCGGGAACCGGGCGGATTCATGCTGTCGTTGATATGGACGGCATGCAGTCTGTCAAGGCCTACCACCCGGTCAAACGCCTCCAGCACGGCGTCCAGATTACCGAGGATATCATAGCCGCCGTCGGACATGTGGCAGGTGTCCATGCAGATGCCTACCTTCTCCGACCGCTCCACCTGGTCGATAATCTGCCGCAGCTCCTCAAACCTGCCGCCGATCTCGCTGCCCTTTCCCGCCATGGTCTCCAGCAGCACCACCGTCTGCTGCTCCGGGGTAATGACACGGTTGAGCATATCAGCGATGAGGCGGCTGCCCGTCTCCAGCCCCTGGCCTACATGGCTGCCAGGGTGGAAATTGTAGTAGTTGCCGGGCAGATGCTCCATGAGAGCCAGGTCCTCCCGCATCATCTTCTCCGCCAGGCGGCGGATACCGTCGTCTTTGGAACAGGGATTCATGATATAGGGGGCATGGGCCACGATGGGACCAAACCCGTTTTCCGCCATCAGGACTCGCAGCCGCTCCAGATCTACGGGGTCCATAGCCTTGGCCCGGGATCCCCGGGGATTGCGGACAAAGCACTGAAAGGTATTGGCTCCAATGGCAAGGGCCGTCTTTCCCATTTTTGCAAAGCCCCCCGCAGAGGACAGATGGGCACCGATATACAACATTATTCCAGTTTCTCCCTTACATATGTCATGAGCATCTCCCGGTCATTGGGGAGCTTCTCCTCGATCACCAGCTCCAGAAGTTCCCGCAGCAGCTCTCCCACCGCTGGCCCCCGGAGACCCAGCGCCGTGAGATCCCCTCCCCGGACGGCCAGCTGGCTCAGGGAGAAGCAGCTGCCCTGGGCAATAACCATGTTCATCAAAGCTTCCCACTGGTCAATGAGCTGCTGCCGGTCCCGGCAGGCGGGGGCCTGGGCCAGGTTGTCTCCCCGCTTCACCTCCAGCAGCAAGCGCAGGGTCTCCTCCCCGTACCGGGCCAGGTTCCGCCGCACGGACCGTTCACTGAAAGCCAGCTCGCAGTCGTGGCGCTCCACCAGGGTGAGAATTATTTTTTTGCTGTGGTTGTCAAACCGCAGTCGGTCCATGATGGCCTCGGCCTTGCGCACGCTCTCCCGCCAGTGGCCGTAAAAATGGCCCCGGCCATCCTCTCCCAGGGAGAACGTCTCCGGCTTGCCCAGGTCGTGGAGCAGCATGGCCCACCGCAGCACCGGCTGAGGCGGCACCGCCGCCACGGACCGGGCGGTGTGCTCCCACACGTCGTAGCAGTGGTAGGGGCTGCGCTGATCAAAGCCTACGCAGGGGATAATCTCCGGCAAAAACACCGCCAGGACCCGTGGATAGGCCAGCAGCACCTCCGCCGCCCAGGGGCCGCAGAGAAGGCCTGTCATCTCCACATAGATCCGCTCCGGGGCAATATTCCCCAGCAGCTCCCGGCAGCGGTCCATGGCGGCAGCGGTCTCCGGTTCAACAGCAAATCCCAGCTTGGCGGCAAAACGGAGCCCCCGCATAATCCGCAGGGCATCCTCCCGGAACCGCTGCTCCGGATCGCCCACCGCCCGCAGTACTCCGGCCTCCAGGTCCGCCCGGCCACCGAAGGGATCCCGGAGCTCCCCCCGGAGATCCATGGCAATGGCGTTGACGGTAAAATCCCGGCGGGAGAGATCCTCCTCCAGGGAAGTTGTGAACTCCACATGGTCCGGATGGCGGTTGTCCAAATAGTCCCCGTCCCGGCGGAAGGTAGTAACTTCCACACCACGGTTCCCCCCAACCGTCACCGTACCATGCTTGAGGCCTGTAGGCTGGGCGGCAGGACCGAACAGCGCCATGACATCCTCTGGCCTCGCGCTGGTGGTCACGTCCCAGTCTCCCGGGTCCCGGCCCAGCAGCATATCCCGCACGCCGCCGCCTACGCACCAGACCTCCCAGCCTGCCGCCTCCAGTCGAGCCATCACATTTTGTACATGTTCCGGTATCCGCGTCACCAGCATCACCTCGTCCTCCTCGCTATTCCCTCCCGGAGCATGGGCGCCGCCAAGAGGCCCGTCGCCCGGAGAAGCCGGGGACCATTGATCCGGTGTTCCTTTTCTTATTCTCCTGCGTATAATGCTTTATGCAAAACAGCCATACTAGGAGTGGGAATTCCTTATTGCATTAAAATAGTGGATATAGTATAATACAATTCTGCGAAAAAGGCAAATACCGGCACAACGCCGTTCGGGAAGGAACCTGTTCCATGACCCATGTTGATACAAAAATCCAGCACTACATCGCTCCTGGCCGAAGAGTCCATCTCTCCGGTATCGGCGGCGTATCCATGTGCCCCCTGGCGGAGGTCCTCCACGGCATGGGCCTAAAGGTACAGGGAAGCGATATGAAGGACAGCGCCACCGTGGAGCATCTGCGGAGCCTGGGCATCCCCGTGACCGTAGGCCATATCGCCCAGGACATCGAAGGGGCGGAATTTCTCATCCGTACCGCCGCCATCCACGACGACAACCCTGAGATCGCCGCCGCCCATCAGAAGGGGATCCCCGTCTTTGAGCGGGCGGAGGCCTGGGGCGCCATCATGCAGCGGTACGAAAACGCTGTGTGCATCGCGGGTACCCACGGAAAAACCACCACGACTGCCATGACCACCCATATTTTCATGGCCGCTCAGGCGGACCCCACGGTGATGATCGGCGGTACCCTCCCCATGCTCCACAGCGGTTACCGGGTGGGCAAGGGCGACACCATCATTCTGGAATCCTGCGAATACTGCAACAGCTTTCTCCACTTCTTCCCCACCGTGGCGGTGGTGCTGAATGTGGAGGCAGACCACCTGGACTTTTTCAAGGATCTGGACGACATCAAGCACTCCTTCCGGCGCTTTGCTCAGCTGGTGCCTGCGGATGGCCGGATCATTGCCAACGCTGACGACCCCGGCGCTATGGACGCCCTGAAGGGCCTGCCCCTGTTCACCTTCGGTCTGGACTATGCGGCCAACTGCCGGTGTGAAAACCTTACCTGGAATCATGGCCTGCCCTCCTTTGATATTGTCATCGATGGGAAGTTCTATACCTCCCTCTCCCTCCACATTGCCGGGCGGCACAATATTCTCAACGCTCTGGCTGCCGCTGCCGCTGCCTATGTGCTGGGTATCCCCGGCGAGGCAGTGAAGGCTGGTCTGGAGGGCTTCTCCGGTGCAGGACGCCGGTTCGAGTACAAGGGGGAGTACAACGGGGCCAAGGTCTACGACGACTACGCCCACCATCCCGGTGAGCTTCACGCCCTCCTCACCACCGCCCGCAGCATGGGCTTCCAGCGGGTGATCTGCGCCTTCCAGCCCCACACCTACAGCCGCACCAAGGCCCTGTTTGATGATTTCGTTCAGGAACTCCGCACCGCCGATCAGGTAGTGCTGGCGGAGATTTTTGCCGCGAGAGAGACAAACACCATCGGCATCTCCTCCGCCGATCTGGCAGCGGAGATCCCTGGCTCCATCTTCTGCCCCACTCTGCAGGACGTCACCGCACAGCTTCGGAAGTTGGCCCAGCCGGGTGATCTGATCCTCACCGTAGGGGCCGGAGACATCTACACCGCCGGCGAGGCCCTGGTGAAGGGTTGAGATATTCCGGCCACACCGTCAATATATGCCGAAAGAGACAGAAAGAGGCTTGCTATGACTGTATCCCCTATTTACACCGAAGCTCCCACCCAGGGGCTTACCGAGGAGCAGAAGGCGGTATTTGCCGTACTCGATGAGCTGCACATTCCCTTTGAGCGGGTGGAGCACGAGTACGCCAATACCATGGAGGACTGTAAGGCCGTCAGCGCCGTACTGGGTGTTGATGTCTGCAAGAATCTGGTCCTCTGCAACCGGCAGAGGACACAGTATTACCTCCTCACCATGCCCAGCGACAAGCCCTTCCACACCAAGGACCTGTCCCACCAGATCGGCTCCGCCCGACTGAGCTTTGCAGCTCCGGAGGCTATGGAAGAGCTTCTTCATGTGGCCCCCGGCTCCGCCTCCATCCTCTCCCTTCTTTTTGACAAAGAGCACAAGGTGCAGCTGGTCATGGATCGGGAGACAAAAGAGGGAGAGTACTTCTCCTGCCACCCCTGCAAAAGCACCGGCACCCTGAAGCTCCATACCAGCGACGTGCTGAATGTTTTTCTCCCCTATACCGGACATGAGCCCCTGGTGGTGGATCTTCCCCGGTATGAGGAGGACCATGCGTAACACCAGATCCCGGAGAGCCGACGGCCCTCCGGGATTGTTTCATCTGCGGTCAGCTGTGTAAAAAGGGCGGCTGCGGCAGTTTTTCAAAATCGCCGCGCCGCCTTAAAGTTTTTTGTCAGCCTCTCAGATTACCCCAGGGTAGGCGCCGTATTCTCTACCTGAGTCAGCATATTTTCGATCAGAATGCCGTACCCTTTTATAGGGTCGTCAATCATTACGTGGGTCACTGCGCCGATAAGCTTCCCATCCTGCAATATTGGGCTGCCCGACATGCCCTGTACGATTCCTCCGGTACGGGCAATAAGCTCCGGATCTGTCACCCGAATGAGCAGATTTTGGGTCTCAGGTCCCTCCACCACCCGTATCAATTCGATGTCAAAGGTCTCTACCTCGTCTCCACTGATATTGGAGAGGATCACCGCAGGGCCCGTATGGGCTTCACCGGAAGAGGCCACTGGCACCGCCTCACCCAGGGCAAAATCACACTGGTCCAGAACACCGAAAATGCCTCGGTCTGTGTTGGCCCAGAGAGTCCCCATGTCCTCTGTCAGGTTGAAGCTGCCCCGAAGCTCGCCCGGATCACCGATGGCTCCCTTTTTTACCGCTTTGACAGACGCGTCCATGACTGCGCCGTCCCCTAAGGGCATCAGAAGGCCTGTGTCGCTGTCCGTAATACCATGACCCAGGGCACCAAAGGCGCCGGTCTCCGGGTCATAGAAGGTAACGGTGCCGATGCCGGCCATGCTGTCCCGGATCCAGGCCCCCAGACGGTAAGTTCCGTCAGGACCCAGAACCGGCTCCGCCGCCAAGGTCAGGTCCGTTCCGTCCCGGCTCACCGCCAGTTCCACTGTGCCGCCACATTGGAGCATCTGAGCAAATTGCTCGCTGCTCTCCACTGCATTGCCGTTGGCCTCCTCAATTACGTCTCCCACCTTCAAACCGCAGGCCGCTCCCGGAGCGGAAAGCCCATCTCCGGTCTCCACCTCCGCAAGGCCTACCACCACTACGCCTTCGGAAAAGAGTTTGATGCCAATGGTGTGTCCTACAGGGATCAGCGTGCGGGCAGCCTCATCGGCTGCCAGAGCAGGTACTTGCAAGCCCATCAGGGACGCCGCAAAAAGAATACTGCTGAGAAAAAAAGCTTTGCCGCGGCCCGGGCGCTTTTTCTGTGCATTCATCCATTTCACCACCCCTTTCAAAAATTTTGCCGCCGCGTTTCGTCGACAGCACGATTACTTTGCGCCAAAAGGCATAGAATAATCGATGGCAAGATTTCTAAAATTCGGTGGTTTTGTTATGGGCAATTGCGGAAACACCCACGGCTTCCGACAAAAAAGAAACACCACAGACCAAAGTCTGTGGTGTTTGTCTTTATTTTCAAAATTGTAAAAATATGCTTACCGCTCGAAAATCTTGAGAATGTCGTTGAAGGGGTCGTCCTCGGGCTCCTTCTTCTCCTCACCGTTCTCATCCATCTTCAGCACGGTGCTCTCAAAGAGGCTCTTGGCGCCGGCTCCGCTGGAACTGGCGGCGCTCTCCTCCGCCTTCTTGTTGGCCTCGTCAAAACCGGTGGCAATAACGGTAACCCGGATCTCATCGTCCAGGGTGTCGTCGAAGGTGGCGCCGAAGATAGTGACGGCGTCGGGATGTACAGCGGCCTGAACCAGAGAGGCAGCCTGCTCCACCTCTTCCAGGCCAATATCCATGGAACCGGTGACGTTGATGAGGATACCCCGGGCACCGTTGATGGAGGTCTCCAGCAGGGGGCTGGAAATAGCCATCTTGGCGGCCTCCTCGGCCTTGCCCTTGCCAGCGGCACGGCCCACGCCCATGTGGGCCAGACCCGCGTCCTTCATGATGGCAGTAACATCGGCGAAGTCCAGGTTGATGAAGCCGGTCTCCCGAATCAGGTCGGAGATGGACTGCACGGCCTGCCGCAGCACATCATCGGCAATCTCAAAGGCGTTGGCAAAGGTGATCTTCTGGTCGGTGGCGTGCTTGAGGCGCTCATTGGGGATGATGACCAGCGAGTCCACCTTACCCCGCAGCTCCTCGATGCCCTTCTCCGCCTGCATCATACGGCGGCGGCCCTCAAAGCCAAAGGGCTTGGTGACCACGCCCACGGTAAGGATGCCCTGCTCCTTGGCAGTCTCGGCCACAATAGGCGCTGCGCCGGTACCAGTGCCGCCGCCCATACCGGCAGTGATAAACACCATATCGGTGTCCTCCAGGGCCTTGGTGATCTGGCTGCGGCTCTCCTCGGCGGACTTGCGGCCCACCTCAGGGTCGGAGCCCGCGCCCTGGCCATGGGTCAGCTTTTCACCAATCTGAATCTTATAGCCTGCGCTGGAGATATTCAGCGCCTGCTTGTCCGTATTCACCGCCACATAATCCACGCCGCCTACGCCGGAACGCACCATGCGGTTGACGACGTTATTTCCGCCGCCGCCAATGCCGATGACCTTGATCTTGACCACATTGTCGGGAGCGGTTACCAGTTCGAATGCCATAGTGGGATCCTCCTACCACAAATTGTATCGGCTGTATATCACCGGGGGGATTTACCCCCAGATAAAGTGCTAAATCTTTTTATTATTGTATGCTTTTTTCTCCGGCAGGTCAATAGCGGATTCCCGGTTTTTTTGAAAATTTGGGAGGAAACAAAGGTGGCAAAATTTTCCTGCCGTTGAAACTACGTGTTGGGGATAAATCGCACCTCATTGTCATCCTTGAGGGTCATACGAATGGTCCCCTCCTCGTTGGGTTCCAGCTGGGCCACCGCCGCCTGGAGACAGTTGAGCTTGAAGGCAAAATCCGCGTCGTAGAACATCTCCACCTGGAACCGTCCGTCGTATGTCAACGTCAGAAATTCCGGGTCGGAGGCGTCCAGCACCGAGGTCTTTTCCAGCATTCCCCGCTTTTCCAGCTCATCCATAAGCTCCAGCAGCCGTTCTGTTCTGATGGGGCTATCCTCTCCCAGCTGAAGAGTCTTGCTGATGGCGGGGTCCTGGGCCGTGATCCCCTCAATGGAGAGATAATTCTTAATGGCGGCGCTGCCGATGACCTCCAGCAGCTTCCCGCCGCTGTCCATAAGCCAGTTGCTGCTGCCGCCCTTGATGACAGCCACGGCCTTTGTCTCCACCACCTCTACCATCAGCACATCCGGAAGCTTTCGGTTGATACGAACTTCGGTGATGTAGGGCAGCTGGGTGTACAGTTTTTCCGCAATGCGGTACTTGTCCATCAAAATGAGGTTGTCCCTCTGCTCCACGCCGGAAACCTCAATAATTTCCTGCTCAGAGTAGCGGTCATTGCCGCTGACCACTACCTGATCCACCTTGAAAAACAAGGTGAGAGCCGCAACGATAGCCACCGCTGTCAGCAATACAGACAGTACCCGCATGAGGGGCCCTAGGCTCCCTCTGCGGCGGCGGCGCCGATTGTGTCTTCGCGCCACGGCTCTCACTCCTCTCTCGTCTATCTCTCTTCCCACCGGATCTCTCCGCCCAATGCGGTGAGGTCCCGGACCGGGTCCTCGTAGCCCCGGCAGATGTGTTGAATCTCCTCAATGGCAGTTTCGCCCTCTGCGGCAAGACCCGCCACCAACAGTGCAGCGCCGCCCCGGAGGTCCGTACAGCGCACCGCCGCCCCGGACAGCCGGGAAACGCCGGTGACTACCGCCACACGCCCCTCCACGCTGATGTCCGCCCCCATGCGGCAGAGCTCATCCACATGCCGGTAGCGGTTGTCAAACATGTTCTCCACAAACACCGTGGTGCCTTGGCTTTTCAGCAGCGCCGCCATGAGAATGGCCTGGGCATCCGTGGGAAAGCCGGGGTAGGGGGCCGTCCGCACGGGGCTGATGGCTTTCAAATTTCCGTCGCTGCGGAGAAAAATGCGCCCATCGCCGCCCAGCACCCGGCAGCCTGCCTCGTGCAGCGCAGCAGTAACGGTGGAGAGGTGACGGTAGTCCACATGGGTCAGCTCCACCTCTCCTCCGGCAGCGGCTACTGCGGAGAGATAGGTGGCCGCCACGATCCGGTCCGGCATGACGGTATGTATGCTGTCCCGGGTAGATCGCTGCCCCGCCACACAGATGGTGGAGCTGCCTGCCCCACGGACAGAACAGCCCATAGCCCGCAGGAACGTCTGCAGATCCACGATCTCCGGCTCCCGGGCAGCGTTGACGATCACCGTCTCCCCCCGGGCACCACAGGCCGCCAGCATAGCGTTCTCCGTGGCCCCCACGCTGGGCAGGCTCAAAGCGATCTCCCGCCCCTCCAGATGTGTACCCTCACAGCACAGGCGGCCTCCCTTTTCCTCCACCACAGCCCCCAGCTTCCGCAGGGCGGCAAGGTGCAGGTCAATGGGCCGAGGGCCCAACTCGCAGCCGCCGGGATAGGACATCTCCGCCTGTCCCAGCCGGGCCAGAATGGCCCCCAGAAAGATCACAGAGGAGCGCATCTCCCGCATGAGATGATCGGGTATGTCCCCACGGCTCATGGAGGACGTGTCCACCACCAGCTCCTCTCCCTGCCAGTCCGCCCGGCAGCCCAGATGCCGCAGAATGCGGATGCTGGCCTCCACGTCGCTGAGATGGGGACAGCCCCGCAGTACCGTGACGCCGGGATGCAGTATGGTTGCGGCTAACACAGGTAGGACGCTGTTCTTCGCCCCCTGGACCGGCAGGGCGCCCTCCAGCCGGCGGCCGCCCCGGATAACAATATGTTTCATATGGACCCCTCCGCTTATGGATTTGCAACTAATCCATACTATGCGAAGGGGCGGCGGGTGCTACTTTGTGCCCCGGCGGACCAGGGACATGACAGCGGCGTAGATCTGCTCCGCCGCATCAATAACCCCCAGAGATGCCATGGCCTGGGACATGGATGCCCGGCGGCTGTCATCGGACAGGATGGAACAGGCGGTGTCATATAACTTCTGCCCGGAGCTATCCTGCTCAAGCATCAATACGGCTCCCCCGGCATCGGAGAGCACCCGTGCATTGTGCTCCTGGTGGTTGTGGGTCACATTGGGGGATGGAACAATGATCGCCGGCACGCCAAGAGCCGTCAGCTCACTGATGGTGCTGGCTCCCGCCCGGCAGATCACCAGATCCGCCGCCCGCATCAGGGTCCCCATGTCGTGAATATACTCCCGGACTTCCAGGTCCGGCAACTTGCTCAGATCTACTCCGGCAGTAGCGAGATACTCCGCCATCTGGCGGCTGCCCACCACACCGGCGGCATGGACATGATGGAAGGGACATCCGCTCCTGGCTTCCAGCGCCAGGAACTCCGCCGTCTGGCGGTTCATCACCGCAGCCCCAAGACTGCCCCAGAAGGACACGATCAGGGGACGACCGTCGTCCATACCAAGCTGCTGCTTGGCTTCCTTTTTGGTGTAAGTGAAAAAATCTCCCCGGACCGGGGTACCGGTAACCAGTACCTTTTCCGGACGCCGGTAATTCTTCCGGCACTCCTCAAAGCCCACCATAATGAGGTCCGCGTGGGGCTCCAGCAGGCGGGTGGTGAGGCCGGGAATGGCGTTGGACTCGTGGATAGCGGTAGGGATCCCCTGCTTTGCCGCCGCCCGGATCACAGGGTAGCTGGCGTAGCCGCCAGTACCCACCACCAGGTCGGCAGGAAACTCCTTGAGCAGAGCCCGGGCCTCCCCCGGGGAACGGACCAGGTTCCGTAGCGAGACGAGATTGTGGCGGATCTCTTTTGGCTTCAGGGAGCGGTGAAAGCTGGATATCTCCACCGCCCGGAAAGGCCAGCCCGCCTCCTCAATGAGCTTTCGCTCGATGCCGCGATGGGCCCCTACAAACAGTATTTCACTGTCGGGCCGCCGCTGGCGGATCAGTCCCGCCAGGGCCAAAGCTGGATTCACATGTCCTGCGGTGCCGCCGCAGGTAAAAATCACTTTCATCTCCTTAGCCTCCCTTGGGCGCCGGGATCTGGCGGGACACGGAGAGCACCACGCCCACCTCCACCAGCTGAATGGCAAGAGCCGTGCCGCCGTAACTGAAGAACGGCAGGGAAATACCAGTGGCGGGAATCAGGCCCGTGACCACGGCGATGTTCAGGAAGGTCTGCAGGGCGATCTGGGTGGTAACACCTACGATCAGGAGGCTGCCGAAGCGGTCCTTGGCGTGGATGGCCAGCCAGTAGCCACGGATGATGAGGAGCGCAAAGAGAATCATGATGAGGGTGGCCCCCACCAGTCCCAGCTCCTCGCAGACAACGGCAAAGATGAAGTCGTTGTGCTCCTCCGGGAGGAACATGAACTTCTGTCGGCCCTTGCCGAGGCCCAATCCCAGAAGGCCGCCGGAGCCGATAGCAATAAGGCTCTGGGCCATCTGGAAGCTCTTGTCGGTGGGATCCCAGAAGGCGTCCCGCCAGGTGGCGATACGGTCGGAGTTATAGCCGATCTTCTCCATCAGATCAGTGAACAGCATCAGATAGCCGCCGGCAAATCCCGCTGTGAGGCCCGCCGCCACCCAGCGCCAGTCAATACCGCCCACCACCATCAGCACCGCACCAATGCCTACCAGCAGCACCATGCCGGAGGCGTGGGGCTCCAGAGCCATGAGTACGGCAATAGCCATCAGCAGAAGGCCATAAGGCAATATGCCGTTTTTGAAGGTCAGCATCTTCTCTCTCTTCTTAGCAATGGAGGCGGAGAAGTAGACGATGATGCCCAGCTTGGCAAGCTCCGAGGGCTGGAACTGGAAGGATGTACCAGGAATGCCCAACCACCGCCGGGCACCGTTACGCCAGATACCGATGCCGGGGATCGTTACCAGAACAAGGAGCACAATGGAGACCACAATGGCAATTCGGGCAAGGCCGCGGAAACGCTGGTAGTTGATCTTAGATACCCAGAACAGGGCAAACAGGCCCAGCAGAGCAAAGGCTCCCTGCCGCTTGAAATAGTATAGCGGATCATAATTGCAGGACTTGGATGCCTGGGCAGAGGGGAAGCTGGCAGAGAGCAGCATAATAAGGCCGATCACCAGCAATATCAACGTCAGCAGCAGGAAGGGCAGGTCCATGGGGCCTCGGGCGGCCTCCCAGGCCTCCCGCTCCCGGCGGCGCTGTTCCCGGATTTTTTGGCGTTTGTATTCCCTTTGCTGCTCCCGGGTCATAGCGAGCCCTCCTTTCCCCTATTTACAGTTGGGTGCTTTTGCTCAGGGCGCAGGGCGGTCCATCACACCAAAGAGCGCCAGAGCACAGAACAGAATGGACACAGCGGTAAACACTGTGACAATCTTTACCTCGCTCCAGCCACACATTTCAAAATGGTGATGGATCGGGGCCATCTTGAAAATCCGCTTTCCGTGGGTGAGTTTGAAGTAAACGATCTGCAGAATATCGGAGAGCGTTTCAATAATATAGACAATGCCCACAAAAATCAAGACCAAGGGCATATCAAACGCAAAGGCAAGACCTGCCACCGCACCGCCCAAAAACAGGGAGCCGGTGTCGCCCATGAAGGTCTTGGCAGGATGGGCATTGAACAGCAGAAAGGCCAGCAGCCCTCCCAGCATGGCTCCGGAGAAGATCCCCAGCTGGGTATAGCCCCACCAGGTAGCCACGGAGGCGAAGAACAGGGCCACCGGAATGGTCACGGAGGTGGCGAGACCGTCCAGGCCGTCGGTAATATTTACTGCATTTACCGCCCCAACGATGACAAAGGCGGAAAACACCATGTAAAGAGGCCAGCTCAGAGGCACGCTGATATGGAGGAAGGGGACATATAGCTCTGGAGAGAGCAGCCCCTCATAGCGCATAAGGCAGAGGAATGCGATGGCCGCCGCCAGCTGCAGCATAAACTTCTGAATGGCGGTGAGGCCCAGATTCCGATGGAGCTTCACCTTCTCAAAGTCATCCAGGAATCCAATGCAGCCAAACACAGCAGCAAACAAAAATACGTAGATATGGGACAGGTCCCCAGCCATCATCCCCGGCCAGCCCACCACCAGAATAGACACGGCAATTCCGATAATGAACATGAGTCCACCCATAGTGGGGGTACCCGCCTTGGTGGAGTGCCACTTGGGCCCCACCTCCCGGATCTCCTGGCCAGCCTTCAGCCGCCGCAGAGCCGGCAAAATCACTTTCCAGCCCAGCAGCCCCGTGACCGCGAAGCTGAGCACGCACGCAATGATCATCTCCATGATACTCTCCCTCTTTCCTGACAGCGTCAGGCTCTCTCCTTTTGTTGAAGCTCCCGAATGTAATCGGCCACTACCTCCCGCTCATCCAGGTGATGCTTTTCGTGGCCGATAATTTGATAGGTCTCGTGGCCCTTTCCCGCCAGGATGATCACATCTCCGCTCCGGGCGTGGTCCATGGCGTAGTGGATGGCCTCGATGCGATTGGGCACTACGGCATAGGGTGTGCGGGTATCCGTCATCCCCGTAAGGATATCCTCAATGATGGCCTCCGGATCTTCAGTCCGGGGGTTGTCGGAGGTGACGATGACGAAGTCCGCCAGCTCCGCCGCAATGCTGCCCATTTTGGGTCGCTTGGTCCGGTCCCGATCCCCGCCACAGCCAAACAGCGCCACCACCCGGCCCTTGGCAAAGCCTTTGGCCGAGGTGAGGACGTTCTCCAAAGCATCCGGGGTGTGGGCGTAGTCAATGAGCATGGTGTAGTCTCCCGGAGTGGACACCACCTCCACCCGGCCCTTCACATGGGCGCTGTGGCGCAGCACATGGGCACTGTTCCCAAGAGAAACCCCCAAAGCCTTTGCCGCCGCCAGGACCCCCAGGGTGTTGTACACCATAAAGCCGCCGGGGATCCCCACATGGACGGGGACGCTCTCCTCCGCCGTCGCCGCATCGAAGCTGACGCCCTCCGCATCCAGGCGGATATTGCGGGCAGCCAGGTCCGCGTCGTGCTCTCCGATAGACACCTTCCGGCAGGTTGCCCCGCTCATAAGGCGGGAGGCCCAGGGGTCGTCGGCGTTGTACACGCCCACATCACAGCGGGTGAAGAGGAGCGCCTTGGCGTCGCAGTAGTTCTCCATGGTCTTGTGGAAATCCAGATGGTCCTGGGTGAGGTTGGTGAAAATCCCCACGGCAAAGCGGATCCCTTCCACTCGCTTGAGGTACAGCGCGTGGGAGGACACCTCCATCACCACGTGGGTGCAGCCCCCGTCCGCCATGCGGCGGAGAAGTCCCTGGAGCTCAAAGGACTCCGGCGTGGTCCGCTCGGTGGGCAGGACTTCACTGCCGATCATATTCTGGTTGGTGCCGATAAGGCCCACCTTGGCTCCTGCCGCCTGCTCCAAGATGTCCTTGAGGAGGTAGGTGGTGGTGGTCTTGCCGTTGGTGCCGGTAACGCCTACCATCTGCATGGAGGCCGCCGGGTCGCCGTACCAGCTGCGGCCCACCTGGGCCAGGGCCAGGCGGCTGTCCTCCACCAGGACATAGGGATCATCTCCCTGGGGCTTCTCCTGGCAGAGGACGCACGCCGCCCCCTTCTCCCGCGCCATGGGGATGAACTTGTGGCCATCGGTCTCGTAGCCCGTCATGGCTACGAACAGATCCCCTGCCTGGGTCTTTCGGGAATCGTAGCTGACGCCGGAGATCTCCATCTCCATATCGGCATTGCTCTCCCGCACCCGAACGTTCTGCAGCAGCTGTGACAGCTTCATCATATGCAACCTACGCTTTCATCATTCTCCTGCCGTAATCAGCCGGCAGGGCAGCAGGTCAAGTATAGTCGCTGTGTTCCTATTGTAAACCCCATTCCGTGTCGGAAAACCTTGCAAATCCTGCTGTAGGATCAATCCGCTGTGGTTCCGGCCTGGCCCATCTGAACCGTGACCACCGTTCCGGCAGCCACCTGGGCTCCCGCCTCCAGAGACTGGGTGATGACCCTGGCGTCGCTGGTGGAGGCGCCGGTGGTCTTGATGATAAGTCCCGCGTTGGTAAGGGCCTTGTTGGCATTGGAGGCGGACATGCCGATCACATTGGGAACGGTGCACAGCTCGGTAGATTTCTCCGCTCCCATGTAGAGGATAATCTCCGCGTTGGCGGGCACGATGGCGCCGCCCAGAGGCGTCTGATCGGTAACGGTGGCGCCATCGCCCACCGTGCGGTAATTTTCAAAGCCATAGGATGCCAGCTTGGCAGCAGCCTCCTCCTCGGTCATACCCACCACATAGGGGACCGTGGCGTCGGCATAGCCGATCTCCTCCTCGGTGTACTCCGGGGCGATGCCCAGATAAGGCAGAATATTGGACATGATGGAGGACGCCGTGGGCGCCACCATGTTGCCGCCGGAGACGTAGGTACCGGTGGTACGGGAGGGGGTATCCATGGTCAGCAGCATGATAACCTGAGGATCGTCTGCCGGAGCGAAGCACAGGAAGGATACCACAACATCGCCCTGAGGATTATTGATCGGATCTTTGGTGCCGCTCTTATCCGCCGTACCGGTCTTACCACCGATACGGTAGCCCGCCACCTGGCCATTCTTGCCGGTACCGTTGGATACGACGTACTCCAGGATCTGCCGGACCGTGGCGGAGGTTTCCTCGCTGATGACCTGCCGGACGGGGGTGGCATCGTGCTGGGAGAGCACATTGCCGTCTCCATCCAGCTCCTTCTCCACCAGATAGGGCGTATAGAGATATCCGCCGTTGATGCAGGCCGCCTGGGCAGCGATCATCTGCAGAGGCGTCACTGTAAAGTTCTGGCCAAAGGAATAGGTGGCCAGATCCAGCTGGGTAAAGGTATCGGCACTGGCGTGGATTCCCACGGCCTCACCCTGCAGATCCACACCGGACTTGTCAAACAGGCCGAATGCCTCCATGTATTTGTGATAGATCTCCGTTCCAACAGAAAATCCAATATTGATAAAGGCCGGGTTGCAGGAGTTTCCTACAGCCTCTGTCAGAGTCTGTGTCCCGTGGCCCGCTCTCTTGGAGCAGCCGATGGTCCAGCCGTCCACCTTGATGGAGCCGGTGCAGTTGAAGGTACTGTTGAGGTTGACGGTCCCCTCCTCCAACGCCATGGAGAGCGTGAGGATCTTATAGGTGGAACCGGGCTCATAGGTATCGTTGACCGCCTTGTTGCGCCACTGTTTGAGCTGAAGCTCTCCCAAGAGCTTGTTATAGGCATCGCTGGTCGCATCTTCCGAAGATGTCTCTGTCTCTTCTGACGCCTCTCCCTCGGCAGACTCATCTGTCTCCCCGTCGGTCGCGGCGGTCTCCTCTGTGTTTCCGCCGGTGAGAAGCTCATCCAGCTGGGCCTGAAGCCGTGTGTCGTAGATAGCCCAGGGGTCGTTGAGATCATAACTGGGGCTGGATGCCATGGCCAGAATGGCACCGGAGTTGGGGTCCATAACGATACCGGTAGCGCCGTTGGCGGCATCAAAGCGTGCGATCATATCCTCCAGGCCGCTCTCCAGGTAGGACTGGATGGTACTGTCGATGGTCAGCTGAAGGCTGTTGCCGTCCTCTGCATCGTAGTACTGCTCATATTGGAACATGATCTCCTGGTTGTTGCCGTCCCGGGCGGTGACCACCAGGCCGGTGGTACCCTCCAGCTCCTTCTCGTAATACGCCTCCAAACCATAGATCCCTACGTTGTCGTTATTGAGGAACCCCAGGACATGGGAGGCCAGGGTGCTGTGGGGATAGTAGCGCTTTGCGTCGCTGAGAAGGTGAATGCCCTGGATGTTTTTGCCGGTGACATTATCGGTGATAAAGGCGCGGACCTCATCGCCGATCTCCTTATCTACCCGCTTTTTTAGAATTTCATATTGGGACCAGGTCTTCTCCATCTTCTCCCGGATGGTGTCCTCCTCGATCTCCAGGATCCGGGAGAGCTCCGTGGCGATAAGGTCCTTGTACTCCTCGCCGGTGATGGGCAGGCTCTCACCGTCCTCCACGCCCTCCGCCAGTGCCTTCGCCCGCTCCAGATCCAGCTCGTCAGCCCGCTCCTGAATCATCTTGGGATCCAGGAATACGGTATCCGCCGTTGCGGAGATAGCCAGCGTCTCGCCGTTGCGGTCGTAGATGGTCCCCCGGGAGGCGGAGATAGTGGTACTCTGGGTCTGCTGACTGGAGGCCCGCTCCTGCATCTCCTCGTGCTGGTTAATGGTCAGGTCGTAGGCCTTGGCAAACAGGGCCAGAAAGGAAAACACGCCGAAAACCATCAGCAGGTACAAAGTCCGTCGCTGGATGGTGAGCTTCGCCTTTCTGGCGGCGTCCGGTTGTCTCTTGGGTTTCTTTGCCATATGTGCCTCCTTGTCTGTGTCCCATGCTTTGCCCGGCAGTATGTTGCCAGGTCCCTAATGAGCAAGCAGGGAGTAAGAGGACGGCCCTCTTACTCCCCGGTCTATCCGATAGTCCCTGCCCTGCGGCAGTATGGAACAGTGCTGCGCCGCTGCTCCGGGGTCCCGGCGGACACGTCCGGGGCGGCTTTCTTCACCACTGTATGTATAGCGTCCTTTAGCTGAAATATTCCACCGCCGCGTAGATATTCCGTCCCACTGCCGCAAAAAAGCGGCTGAGCACGCTGGTATCCTCGCTGCCGTAGGACACAGCCTGATCCTCACCAGGCAGATCAATGTAAAAGATCTGGCTGTCGTCAGGCTGGCGCATGCCGGCGGACTGGGCCGCCTCCTTCACCGTGGCCAGATCAAAGGCCTGCTCGTATCTGGTAAGCAGGGAGACCTGTTCCACCTCCAGAACACTGATCTGCTCCTTCATGTCCACGATATTGCTGGAGATGGCGTTGATGCGGATGTAGCAAAGGAGAAGAGCCACCATCATCACCGCTACGCCGGAAAAGCCGATCACCGCCAGGGGCGAAACCTTCTGGGCGGGGCGGACCGCCGCCTTTACCTTGGCCCGCCGGCGGGCCAGGATGTCGGACTGGCTCTCCCTGCGGCGGACGTAGTATTCATCGGGAGCCAGCTCACCGCTGTGCTCCAGGCGCCGCTCCAGCTCGTGGCTGCTGAGCTCACGGGCCAGGTTGCCATTGACGACGCCAGGCGTGTTGTAATATCTCCGTTTCGTGCTTCTCACACTGGCTGCCATGAATGCTTCTCCTCCCTCCCCGCGGCTCTCCCTTCCGCGGGTTCATCCCTCTTCCATGTTTGCTCGCTGCTGTGCTTAAAATTCCGTCCGCTCCGCCACCCGGAGCTTGGCGCTGCGGGCGCGGGGGTTCTCCTCCAACTCCGCAGGCCCGGATACAATGGGCTTACGGGTAACAAGCGTGAGCTTGGGCTTCCTGCCGCACACGCATACCGGAAATTCCGGTGGGCAGATGCAGCCGGTGGCCAGCTCCCGCATGGTCTGCTTGACAATTCGGTCCTCCAGGCTGTGGAAAGTGATCACCGCCAGCCTTCCGCCGGGCCGAAGTCCCTCTGTTGCCGCCCGCAGCATGGGAGCCAGGGCCTCCAATTCTCCGTTGACGGCGATGCGGATGGCCTGAAAGCTCCGCTTGGCCGGATGCTGCTTCTCCCGCAGTGCCGAGGCCGGCATGGCGGAGCGAATGACCTCCACCAGTTCCCCGGTGGTCTCAATGGGTTTTTCCTCCCGCCGCCGGACAATGGCCCGGGCAATCTGGGGCGCGTAGCGCTCCTCGCCGTACTCCCAGAGGATCCGCCGCAGCTCCTCGCCGCTCCAAGTGTTCACCACCTGCCGGGCATCCAGGGCGGCGGAGGTATCCATCCGCATGTCCAAAGGCGCGTCGTGCATGTAGCTGAAGCCCCGCTGGGCTTCATCCAGCTGAGGGGAGGACACCCCCAGGTCAAAGAGCATCCCGTCCACCTTGTCCACGCCGAGGTCGGCCAGGATCTCACCTAAATCACAAAAATTTCCGTGGACCAGAGTCACCCGGTCCCCAAATGCCGCCAGCCGCTCCCGGGCGGCCTCTATGGCGGTCATATCCCGGTCGATGCCGATGAGCCGCCCGCCCTTCAGGCGGCGGAGGATCTCCAGGGAGTGGCCAGCCCGGCCCAAAGTACCGTCCAGATAGGTCCCCTCCGGCTTGATATCCAGGGCCGTGAGGCACTCCTCCAGCAGTACCGGCTTATGTCCGTAATCCTTCTCCATATCAGAATCCCAGCTCCTCCATGGCGGCGGCCAACTGGTCGGGGTTGAGACCAGCCTCCTCGATGGGGGCCCAGCGCTCCGGATTCCACAGCTCCAGGCACTTGGAGGCACCGTTGATAATGACCTCCTTGTCCAGCGCCGCGTACTCCCGCAGCTTGGCGGGAATAAGGATACGACCCTGGGCGTCCGGCTCACACTTTGCAGCGTTGGCGAAAAGCACCCGCATGCTCCGGGCCTTGGAGATGGGCAGGGCGTCAAACTTCTCCGTCAGGTCCGCCCATTTGGCGTCGGAGTATACGGAGAGGCACCCATCCAGACCGATGGTGACATAAAAAGCGTCCCCCAGCTCTTCCCGGTACTTGGCAGGGATAAACAAGCGGCCCTTGGCGTCGATATTGTGCTGATACTGTCCGATCACCGGGCCTCACCTGCCTTTTTTACCGTCCATGGGGACGAAAATCAGGCGGACGCACCCGCACTTCCCCCTGGGAACATGCCGCTGTCTCAGGGCACGGGCTGGAGAGATCGTGGGATTACTCCCTACTATCCCCCACTTTCCACCACTTCGAATTTAAGTATACGGCATGCCCCCCCGAATTGCAAGGGCGAATTTTTCATCTTTCCATAGGCAAACTCAGCTGTTTTCCATAAAAAGTCAATGTTTTTTGAATTTAAAACATATGTTCTATTTTGAAAAAAAGAGAAAAAAGAAGGCTGACACAACATCTTGTGCCAGCCTAGCCATTCATAATCAATATGTTGTTTTTCTTCGAAAGTTGTCACATAGCTGCATCAAATTTTCGTTCAATCTTACGAAATTTACTGCTGGTTTTTGTCGCTTTCGCTGTTCTGGGCCTCCAGCTTCGCCCGCTGGGCCTGAAGCTGCTCATTGGACACCGCCCGGAACCGGGCTCTGGATTCCCGAATCTCGTCCAAAGCCATCTGAATGGCGTCCTCTGTACGGCGCAGAGCGTCCTCCGTGTATTCATTGGTCACATTGACCATGTTCTTGGAGCGCTCCTCTGCACGACGGAGAATCTCATGGGCCTTCTCCCGGGCAGCCCGGGCGATCTCGCTCTCCCCTACGATGGTCTTTGCATCCAGGTCAGCCTGACGGCGGACCTTCTCCGCCTCCTTCTTGGCACTCTCCACAAACTCGTCCCTGGCACGGATCAGGTCCTGGGCTTTCTTCAGCTCCAGGGGCAGCTGGCCCTTGAGCTCATCCAGCAGATCCAACGCGTCCTCACGGGCGATGATGCATTTATCCGGGGACATGAGGACCCCCTTGGCCCCGTCGATCATCTCATAGAGCATGTCGATCAAATACTGAACATCGTTCGCCATCTTAATATACCTTCCCTTCCCTGATCCTTTGGAGAACAGCCGCCGCCGGAGCGGGCATGCATTGGTCTAATGTCTGATGGTAGCGGATCATATCCCGCACCATGGTGGAACTGATGTGGAGGTGCTCCGCCCGCGCGGGCAGCAGCAGGGTATCCAGTTCCGGCAGAAGCCCGCGATTGATCTGGGCCATCTGATATTCCCACTCAAAGTCGATACCGTTGCGGACCCCTTTGATAAGGGCGCAGGCTCCCTTCTCCCTGGCAAAATCCGCCAGGAGACCGTCCCAGGCCTCCGCAGAGGCGTTGGGGATGTGGCTGAGGGCGGCCCGTGCCATTTCCAGCCGCTCCTCCGGTGTGAACATGGGATGCTTTTCTCCGTTGACCATCACGCACAATATCACCTGGTCAAAGAGAGCTGCTCCCCGCTCCACCAGGTCCAGATGGCCCACGGTGATGGGGTCAAAGCTGCCGGGGCAGACCGCGATCTTCATTCCGCCGTCCCCTCCTCCCGATGATAGGTGGTGAGCTTGATACGGCCGTAGCGGTAGGTCCGGTGGACACGGCAGAAGCCCACAGCCTCAGGCAGCGCCTCGTCCTGGGGTGACTCGCAAATTATTATACCATGATCCGACAAAATGTCAAACCGGGAAACTGCTTCCAGTACTGGTTTCCAGAGCCCCGCGGCATAGGGCGGATCCAGAAAAATGATATCGAATTGCTCCCCGGCGGAGGCGAGATAGGAAAGGGCCTCGCCGCCCACCACCCGGGCTCTGTCAGAGAGGCCCGTGAGCTTGAGATTTTCCCGCACCAGAGCTGCGGCATCCCGCCGCTGCTCCACAAATACCGCCGAGGATGCTCCCCGACTAAGGGCCTCAATCCCCAGCTGGCCGGTACCGGCAAACAGGTCCAGCACCCGGCTGCCCTCGATATCAAACTGTAAGATATTGAACATGCTCTCCTTTACCCGGTCCGTGGTGGGGCGGGTCTCCAGCCCCTCCAGCTCTCTGAGCCTGCGGCCCCGGGCAGAGCCTGTAATTACACGCATATGGTCTCTCCTTATGATTTCTCACAGCCGGTCCGTCTCCGTCCCAGCAGGTCACCCGCCATAAACAAGGTCAGGCCTGTCCACACAAAAGCGAACAAAATGGCGTGGGAGGCAGTAAACTGCTCTCCCATGCAGAACACCCCCACCAGCAGTTGAAGGGTGGGATTTACCAGCATCAGCACTCCCGCCAGGGCGTAAGGAGTCTCCCGGATTCCCTGGGAGAAAAACGCCAGGGGCACTGCCGTCACAGCTCCCGCCGCCGGCAGCAGCAGGAACTGCCAGCCATAGAGGGCTGCTGCCGCCCCCTGGCCGCTGCTCTCCGCAAAGCCAATGAGGACCAGCGCCAGAGGCAGCGTCACCAGACTCTCCACCAGCAGGGACACCGCCCCATCACAGGTAACCTGCCGCTTGACTACACCGTAGAGCACGAAGCTCCCGCCGATGAACAGAGCCAGCCAGGGAAACACTCCCTGTCCCACTGCCGTCACCGCTACGCCGGCGGTCATCAGCACCACCGCCGCCCATTGCAGCAATCCCAGTCGCTCCCGGAAGAATACCGCGCCAATGAAAATGGACAAAATAGGGTACATATAGTAGGCCAGGCTGCTGTCCAGTACATGGCCGCTGTTCACTGCCCAGATAAAGGAACCCCAATTGACGGCAATCACCAGCCCTGAGGCCGCGAGCCGCCGCATCTCTTTCCGATTTCCCAGCACCTTCCGCACTTGCGGCCACTGGCCGGTCAGCAGCAGATATCCACCCACGAGCAGGAGGCTGAACAAGATCCGGTAGCCCAGCACACTCAGGGCCGACAAGTCGACCAAAAGGCCCCAGAACAGGGGCAGAATTCCCCACAGCACATAACAGATGAGGACATTCAGCGGCCCCTTCTTCAGCATGGTCTCCGCCTCCCATCCGTCAGACAAAGCGAGTTTTTCTTATCATATGTCAAACCACCCGTTTTTTCAATAGCCCCGGGAAAGCTTTTTGTCAGATTCTATACTTTTGTATGATTTCCACTTTTTCTCACTTTTGTGCTTGTTATCCTACAGGAAATAGTATATAATAATATACCGCGATTGAGAGCAAGTCCGAAACGATCATTTTCGCTGAAAGGATGTCTTCCATGATAAAATTACAGACCAATAAAGGCGAGATCAGTATCAGCGACGCCGTATTCACCAACATTACCGGCAACGCCGCCACCAACTGCTTCGGCGTCAAGGGCATGGCGTTCCGCTCCATGACCGACGGTCTGGTTCACCTGCTGCGCAAGGAGGCCATGAGCAAGGGCGTCCAGGTCATTTATAATGAGGACAACACCGTATCCATCCGGCTTCATATTATTGTTGAGCACGGCATCAACATCACCGCCGCCTGCCGCTCCATTATGAGCGAGGTGCAATACAAGGTCAGCAAGTACACCGGAATCCCCGTCAAGAGCGTGGATGTCTGCGTTGACTCTGTTGTGTCCAATTCCAAGGGGGTATAACGCGCCATGATTCAGACAATTGACGGAATTCAGTTCAAAGCGATGGTGCTCCACGGCGCCGCCGCTATTGCCCTGCAAAAGCAGCAGATCAATGACCTCAACGTCTTCCCCGTTCCTGACGGAGACACCGGCACCAACATGAGCCTCACCATCGGCACTGCCGCTACTGAGCTGAAGAAAAAGGACGACAAGGCCGTGGACCAGGCTGCCGCTACCACCGCCGGCGCGCTCCTGCGGGGCGCCCGGGGCAACTCCGGCGTAATTCTCTCCCTTCTGTTCCGGGGCCTCAGCAAGGGGCTCAAGGGCTGCCAAACCGCCGACGGCACTCAGCTGGCTGCCGCCATGCAGGAGGGCGTAGCCGCCGCCTACGGCGCGGTGATGAAGCCCGCTGAGGGCACCGTTCTCACAGTCTCCCGTCTGGCTGCCAAGCGGGCCGTGGAGGCCGCCGCAGAGAACAGCGACGCGGAGTATGTGCTGGAGGAGGCCATCCGCGAGGGATACGATGTGCTGGCGCAGACCACAGACATGAATCCCGTCCTGAAAAAGGCCGGCGTGGTGGATGCCGGAGGCAAAGGCTATCTGGTAATCCTGGAGGGTATGCTGGCCTCCCTGCGCGGCGAGGCTCTGCCCGAGGTACCGGAGGAGGGCACCGCCCCTGCGGAAAACGAGGGTTCCGCCTTTGAGAAGTTTGATACGGCCGACATTAAGTTTGCCTACTGCACTGAGTTCATCATTGAGCGCAAGAATAACAAGAACCCCGGCAAGCTCCGGGCCTTCCTGGAAGGTCTGGGCGACAGTCTGGTGCTGGTGGACGACGATGAGATCATCAAGGTCCATGTCCATACCAACCATCCCGGCATGGCTCTGGAGGAGGCCCTCACCTACGGCTCCCTTATGACCACCAAGATTGAGAACATGAAGAACCAGCACAGTGAGATCCTCAGCGAGGTGAAGAACCAGGCCGAGGAGGAAGGCGAGGCAGTGGCCGCTCCTGAAAAGCGCTACGGTTTCCTGTCCGTCTGTGCCGGTGAAGGTCTGGCCAACGTGTTCCGGGATCTGGGCGCCGACGGCATCATCTCCGGCGGTCAGACCATGAACCCCTCCACCGAGAGCATTCTCAAGGAGATCAACAAGGTACCCGCCGAAGTGGTCTTCGTCCTGCCCAACAACAAGAACATCATCATGGCCGCCCAGCAGTGCATCGGCCTGACGCCCAAGGAAGTCGTGGTGGTGCCCACCGCCACCATTCCCCAGGGCATCACCGCCATGATGTCCGTGGATTTGGAATTGGAGCCCCAGGAACTGCTGGACACTATGTCCGCCTCCATCGCCAACGTGGCCACCGCCCAGATCACCTACGCCGCCCGCAACAGCGATTTTGACGGCTTTGCCATCAACGAGGGTGATTACCTCTCCCTGATGAACGGAAAGCTCTTCGGCACCGACAAGGACATCGCTGTCCTGCTGGAGAAGCTGGCCCAGGAGGCAGCGGAGCGGAAGGCGGAGTTCGTCACCGTGTTCTACGGCGAGGACGTCACCGAGGAGCAGGCCGCTCAGGCGGAGGAGATCTTCTCCCGGGTCTGCCCCGGCGCGGAACTGTCCGTGCTCCCCGGCGGTCAGCCCGTATACTACTATATTATCAGCATTGAGTGATCCCCTTAAAATTATAAGCAGCAAGGCCGACGGAATCCTTTCTCCGTCGGCCTTGTTCTATTCTTGCCATAATTCTCAGGAAACGCTGTCTTGTTAAAGAGCAATATACTCATTTCGTTCATTTTCTTGTCTTTCAAAATTCGCCATTGTTTTTATTTATAAAGTGTGGTAGAATATAAAAAGGTGTGGGCATTTTTAAGCTCGCACTGCTGCTTGCACGCTTATGCAAAAGTTTACGATATTTGGGGGACAAGAACATGTTAACTGCAATCGTGGGCATTAACTGGGGCGACGAGGGCAAAGGCCGGATGGTGGACCTCCTCACCAGCGAATATGACGTGGTGGTTCGTTACCAGGGCGGCGGCAACGCCGGACACACCGTGGTCAACGAGCTGGGCAAATTTGCCCTGCACCTGCTGCCCTCCGGCATCTTCCGCAAGGGTGTGGTGAACATTCTGGGCAACGGCGTGGCCCTGGACTGCGAGAGCCTGTGGACGGAGATGCAGGACGTGATGAGCAAGGGCGTCCCCATTACCCCGGAGAATCTGAAGATTAGTGACCGCGCCTCCCTGCTGCTGCCCTGGCACCGGGATCTGGACGGTCTGGAGGAGGCCCGTCTGGCCGACAAGAAGTACGGCTCCACCAAGCAGGGCATCGCCCCCTTCTACTCCGATAAGTACCAGAAGAAGACCGTTATGGCTGGCGAGCTTCTCTATCCCGACAAGCTCTGGGAGCACCTGGAGGGGATCCTGGAGTGGAAAAACCTGACTCTGGAGAAGGTCTACGGCGCCAAGCCCTACACCATGGATGACCTCCGGGCCTGGGTGGCGGACTACGGCGAGAAGATCAAGCCCTTCATCTGCGACACCGGTGCCTTCCTCCGGGAGGCTCAGGCCGCCGGCAAGAGCATCCTCTTCGAGGCCCAGCTGGGGTCTCTCCGCGACCTGGACTACGGCATCTATCCCTACACCACTTCCTCCAACGCCATCGCGGCCTACGCCCCCGTGGGCTCCGGTCTGCCCTGCGCGCATATTGAAAAGATCGTGGGCGTGGTGAAGGCCTACTCCTCCTGTGTGGGTGAGGGCCCCTTCACCTGCGAGTGGTTTGGCGAGGAGGCAGAGAAGCTCCGTGAAGCTGGCGGCGAGTACGGCGCCAAGACCGGACGGCCCCGCCGGGTGGGCCCCATCGACATCGTGGCCACCCGTTACGGCGTACAGTGCCAGGGCGCTACCGACATCGCTCTGACCAAAATGGACGTCCTCAGCTACATGGACAAGATCCCCGTCTGCGCCCACTATGAGCTGAACGGCCAGCAGATCGACTACTTCCCCTTCCCCGCTGTGCTCCCCGACGCCAAGCCGGTCATGGAGTACATGGAAGGCTGGAAGTGCGATATCTCCGGCGTCCGCAAGTGGGAGGACCTCCCCGAAGCCGCCCGCAAGTACGTCGAGTACGTGGAGCAGCAGATCGGCTGCCATATCACCTACGTCTCCGTGGGCCCCGAGCGGGATTCCATCATCATCCGGTAAAACGCACCGCGGTATACATTCTTTTTCTTGAAAGAAAAAGAATCAAAAAGAACTTTTGCGCGAAACTGCGTTTCGCGTATGGATTCTTTAACAAGCTATCCGTACTGCTGAAAATAAGCGGCGGTATGCACCCGGCAAGGGGCTGCATACCGCCGCTTTGTTTATATTCAGATTTTTCTTCCGTTGGCGTACTTCCTGACAAAAAGCAGGTACAGCAGAGGGAGCAGGAGGACAATATCAAAGATCTGAGGGCCTCCGAACAGCAGCAGGTCCACCCCTACATAGGCGGCCAGGACCCCAATCTTGATGAGAAGTGGCAAACGGCCCTTTTCCTTGGTCAGCGTCACCAGGTACGCCATGACGGGAGAGAAGCAGGCAAACACAGCCCAGCCCTTGATGAAGCTCCAGCCATATACGGAGTGGGTTACCCCCGCCGTGACATAGTAAGCCGCCAGCATCCCCATGCAGAAAAGAAATATATTGGCCATGGCCAGCTTCCGGCTTCTGCTGAAGAGGCTGATAACAACTCCGATGAGAATCCACAGGGACATCTGCGAGGTCATTTCCGAGAGGATGATCTGGAGATAACCTATATGGGAACCCACATCGCTGAGCTTGGACAAAATCCCCATCAGGCCCCCCATAACCAGCATGCCACCGGGACTAAGCAATTTATCCTTCATGTATCACCCTCCGGCAAAACGGCGTTTTGCCGGCAAAAGTTTTTGTTTCCCTTTTTCCAAAAAGTGAGCGGGGTCCAGGGGCAGGGCCCCTGGCGGGCTTACTGCTGCTTCTTGGCGTCCTTGATGCCGTCGATGAGCGTCTGGAGCTCCTGGGCGGTAAACGTATGGACCTTGTCGCAGAACTGGCAGGTGAGTTCGCAGCCGCCCTGCTCCTCCAGAATCTTCTCTAGCTCCTCCGTCCCCAGGCTGATGAGCGCCCGCTCCACCCTCTCCCGGCTGCAGTAGCAGCGGTACTCAACAGGGGATGTCTCCAGGATCTCCACATCAAAGTCAGAGAGGACTGTCCGCAGCAGGGTCTCCGGGTCGTCGTCCTTATCCAGCAAAGCGGTCACCGGACCCGCGGCCATGACGCCGCCCTCCACCTTGGTGATAATATCCTCACCCGCACCAGGCAGCAGCTGAATGATATATCCGCCGGCGGCCTTTACACTCTGGTCCCGGTCCACCAGCACCCCAAGGGCGCAGGCGGTGGGGATCTGCTCGCTCTCCACAAAGTAGGCCGCCAGGTCCTCGGCAATCTCGCCGCCCAGCAGCTGCACGCTGCCCACATAGGGCTCCTTCATACCCAGGTCCTTGATGACGGTAAGGGTACCATCGCTGCCTACGGCGGTTCCAACGTCCAGCTTACCGTCGGGCCGGAGAGGCAAATCCACGTGGGGCTGCTGCACATAGCCCCGGACGTTGCCCTGGTTGTCGGATACTGCCAGAATCGTACCCAGAGGGCCGCCCCCTTTGATCTGCAGGGTGAGGCTGGCGTCCTCCACCTTCAAGGCGTTGCCCATCATGGAGGCCGCCGCCAGGGTCCGGCCCAGAGCCGCCGTGGCTACCGGCAGGGTGGTATGAATCTGTCGGGCGCGCTCGGTGAGATCCCGGGTGGACACCGCCACCGCTTTCACCATGCCGTCCGCTGTCATTGCTCGTACTAATCTGTCCATTTCTAATGGTTACCTTCCTTCTTGTTTCCAGCCGCAGGCAGGGACAGGTCCTCCTGTCCCCGGATGGCCGTAAAGTAGATCCGCCGCTCCCCCTCCCTGGGGGCGCTCATCCGGCAGTCGCCGTAGGTGCGGATATGGGTAAAGCCCGCCTCCATGAGCCAGGTGCGCAGCTCCTCAACAGTGTAGGCTCGCTCCCGGTGCTCCTCCACGCTTCTTTCCCAGGCGCCGTCCGCCCGCTGGGTGAAAATATCCATCCAGTAGGTACAGATGTGGCTGCGCTTCTCATACTCCGCCCGCCATACACAGTACACGTCCTCCCGCTCGTCCAGGAACACCTGGCCGTCCAGCTCCTGAAGGCCCGAGGGGCTGAGCACATCGAAGATCAGAATACCGCCGGGGGCAATGAACAGGCGCAGCCGCTGGAAGGTACGCTGTACCTCCCGGGGGCTGGTAAGATAGTTCAGACTGTCCAGGCAGCACACCGCCGCATCCACTGTTCCATAGAGATCCAGCTCCGGCATGGACTGGTTAAGGAATACCGGCGGGATACCGTCTTTCCCCTCTGTTTTTTCCCGGGCTGCGGAGAGCATATCGGGGCTGGCATCGGCCGCAATCATCTCGTAGCCTCGGCCCATGAGGATCTCCGTCATGGAACCGGTGCCGCAGGCCAGGTCCAGCACCATGCGGACCGGGAGGCGGCTCTTCTTGAACAATTTTTCCAGGTAGTCTGCCCGTCGCTCATAGCCCACATCTTCCGTCAGGCGGTCATACACACCTGCCAGGGCTTCATAGGCGCTCATTTCTTCTTCCTCCTGTCCGCTGCTGCGTCCCGCCGGTCGAAATACACCTCATAGCCTCCTTGTCCGAAGGCGAGGGAGCGGTTGACCCGGCTGATCGTGGCACTGGAGGCACCGGTGCGCTCCAGAATTTCGTTGTAGATCATCCCATCGGTGAGCAATACCGCCACATCAAAGCGCTGCTCCATGGCCCGCAGCTCCGTCACCGTGCAGAGATCCTGAAAAAAGTTATATACTTCCTCCTCATTTTTCAGAGTCAGAATGGCCCGGTACAGGCCGTCGCTCTTTTCTTTCTTCGCAATCCTCGCCATCACGCTACCTCCACGGTCATAGTGCCCGTATTTTAGCACTTCACCCCGTGAAAGTAAACACCCCGGTCAAAAAATTCATAATCTCTTAAACATATCCGTATCCGGTCCCACGCCTTGTTCCGGCAGGCACAGCAGCACAACGCACCGTGCGCTGCGGACGCATTTCACACGGCGGACCAGTCTTTTCGTCAGCTTGGCAAGGAGTTATAGCGCTTTAAACTGGACAAATTCGTTGAATATGGAGAAAATGACCATACATTTTGAAAATATAGGCCATCTTTTTGTTTAAATCAACGTTATTCATTCCGTTTTTTTGTGGCTTTTGCCGTTGAGAAACTGACGGAAGTTGCCTTGACGGTAGGCAAAAAATTAGAGTATAATATCCCTAACATGGTCGTCTGGTTTTTTCTTCCTGCGGCCAATACCAGGGAGGTTTGCTATGCCCTACAGAGATGCTGACCAACTGAATACTTACCTCTTCCACGAGGGAACAGCTATAAGCGCCTATGAGTATATGGGCGCACATGCTACCACCCACGACGGAGAATCCGGCTATATGTTTCGCGTCTGGGCGCCGCGGGCAAAGGCTGTATCCGTAGTGGGTGATTTCAATTTTTGGGATACCGAGGCCCATCCCATGCATAAAATCACCGATGGGATCTGGGAGGTCTTTATCCCCGGCGGAAAGCCCTTTGACACCTACAAATTTGCTGTCACCGGGCAGGACGGGAATCTGCGCTACAAAGCAGACCCCTACGCCTTCCACGCTGAGACCCGGCCCGGTACTTCCAGCAAGCTTTATACCATCGACGGCTATCAGTGGGGCGACCAGCAGTGGCTGGAGTACCGCCATTCTCACCCCGTCTACCACGCCCCTCTGAACATCTATGAGGTCCATCTGGGCTCCTGGCGCCGACGGGACAACGGTGATTTCATTGACTACCGGGACCTGGCCCATCAGCTGGCCCCCTATGTCAAGGAACTGGGGTTCAATTTTATTGAGCTGCTGCCTATTACCGAGTACCCTCTGGATGACAGCTGGGGTTACCAGTGCACCGGCTACTTTGCCCCCACCTCCCGCTATGGTACGCCTCAGGACTTCATGTACTTTGTGGATTACATGCACAAGGAGGGCATCGGCATCATTCTCGACTGGGTACCTGCCCACTTCTGTAAGGATGAGCACGGCCTCTATGAGTTTGACGGCACCTGCTGCTATGAGTATGAGGATAAGCGCAAGAGTGAGCACCACTCCTGGGGCACCCGGGTATTTGACTATGCCCGACCGGAGGTGAAGAGCTTCCTTCTCTCCTCTGCGGCTTTCTGGCTCAAGGAGTACCACATCGACGGCATTCGGGTGGATGCGGTTGCCTCCATGCTGTACCTGGATTATGACCGCCCCGACGGCCAGTGGACCCCCAACGTCCACGGCGGCAAGGAGAATCTGGAGGCCATCGCTTTCCTTCAGGAACTCAATAAAACCGCTTTCACCGTAAACCCCGACGCTCTGATGGTGGCGGAGGAATCCACCGCCTGGCCCCTGGTCACCCGCCCCGCCGATGTGGGCGGGCTGGGCTTCAATCTCAAGTGGAACATGGGCTGGATGAACGACATGTGCCACTATCTGAAGATGGACCCCTGGTTCCGCCAGGGCAACCACAAGGATATCACCTTCTCCATGTTCTATGCCTTTTCGGAGAACTACATCCTGCCCCTGAGCCACGACGAAGTGGTTCACATGAAGGGCTCCGTATTCGGCAAGATGCCCGGCGACCGTCAGCAGAAATTTGCCGGTGTCCGTGGCTTCTACGCCTACACCCTGGCCCACCCCGGCAAGAAGCTGAGCTTCATGGGCGTGGAGCTTGGCACCGAGAAGGAGTGGAACTCCTCCAAGAGTCTGGACTGGGAGCTACTGGACAACGAGGACAACCGCCAGCTCTACCAGTATATCAAGGATGCCAACCGCTTCTATCTGGAGCAGCGTCCCCTGTGGGAAGTGGACTTCGACTGGCAGGGCTTTGAGTGGCTAGTGCCTGACGACAACCACAACAACGTGGTGGTGTTCCTCCGCAAGGACCAGGATGAGAACCTGCTTCTCTGCGCTATCAACTTCAGCCCCAACACCTACGAGGACTACCGCTTCGGCTGCCCGCCGGTGAAGGAGTTTGTTGAAGTGTTCAACACGGACGAGCCCGCCTATGGCGGTACCGGCGTGAAGAATGACACCCCCTGCAAGGTCAGCTGGAAGCCCTCCCACGACAAGGAGTGCTCCGTGTCCATCAAGATCCCGCCTCTGGGCGCCGTGTTCCTGGTAGGACAGGGCAAGCTGCGGGCCAAGCCTCAGCGGAAAAAGGTGGCCGTTGAAAAAGCAGGAACAGAGAAAAAAGCTGCGCCAAAATCCTCCGCAAAAGATGGAAAAACCGTAAAGCGGGTATCTTCCAGGAAAAAAGCTTCTTCCGCGTCTGAATAATGCGCGTTTGAATAACGACTGAGAGAGGATGAGACACCGATGAAAAAAGAATGTATCGCAATGCTCCTGGCCGGAGGTCAAGGCAGCCGGCTGTATGTGCTCACCAGCAACGTGGCCAAGCCTGCCGTCCCCTTTGGCGGAAAGTACCGCATTATCGACTTCCCCCTGTCCAACTGCACCAACGCCGGCATCGACACCGTGGGTGTGCTGACCCAGTATAAGCCTCTGGAGCTCAACAGCTATATCGGCTCCGGCCAGCCCTGGGATCTGGACCGACTGGACGGCGGCGTACATATTTTGCCCCCCTACATGCAGGAGGGCGAGCGGGGCAGCTGGTATAAAGGCACCGCCAATGCCATTTATCAGAACATCGGCTTTGTGGACATGTATGACCCGGATTATGTGGTGATCCTCTCCGGCGACCATATCTACAAGATGAATTACGCCAAGATGGTCGAGGCCCACAAGGCCGCCGGCGCCGCCTGCACCATTTCTGTGCTGGAAGTGCCCTGGGACGAGGCCTCCCGCTTCGGTATCATGGCTGTGGACGGCGAGGACAACATCGTGGAGTTCCAGGAAAAGCCCAAGCAGCCCAAGAGCAACCTGGCCTCCATGGGCATCTACGTCTTCTCCTGGAAGAAGCTGCGGGAATACCTCATCAACGACGAGAAGGACCCGAACTCCAGCAACGACTTCGGTAAGAACATCATCCCCAACATGCTCAATGCCGGTGAGAAGATGATCGCCTACCGCTTCGACGGCTACTGGAAGGACGTGGGCACCCTGGAGAGTCTCTGGGACGCCAACATGGATATGCTGTCCCGGGGCGACCTGGATCTGCTGGAGAGCAGCTGGCCCATCTACGCCCGGCTGCCGGCGGAGCCCCCCGCTTTCATCGGTAAGGCAGCTCTGGTGGAGCACAGCGTGGTCACTCAGGGCTGTGAGGTGAACGGCACTGTGAAAAACTCCGTTCTCTCCCACGGCGTGCAGGTAGAGGACGGCGCTGAGGTCCACTACTCCGTCCTCATGCCCGGCGTCACCGTGAAAAAGGGTGCTGTCGTGCGCTACGCCATTGTGGGCGAGAATTGCCAGATCGACTGCGGCGCCAGAATTGGCGGTGATCCCGAGTCCTGTGATCCCGCCACCTGGGGCATCACGGTCCTGGGGCCCGGCACTGTCATCGGCGAGGGCGAGGTTGTCGCCCCCAACACTATGCTCAACCGCGAGCACAAGGAGGTGCGCAGATGAAAGGTCTGCACGGAATCATCTTTTCTTACGAAAAGCATACTAATTTACGGGAACTGACCGCTAACCGGACCCCCGCGTCCGTCCCCTTCGCCGGACGTTACCGCATCATCGATTTCATCCTCAGCAGCATGGTCAACGCCGGTATTACCGACGTAGGTGTTGTCCTCCACGGCCGCTACCAGAGCCTTATGGACCACCTGGGCTCCGGCAAGGACTGGGACCTCAGCCGCAAGCACGGCGGTCTCCGGCTCCTGCCCCCCTTCGCCTACGAGAAGTCCGGCTTTATCCGGGAGTTCCGGGGCCGGATGGAAGCTCTGGCCGGTGTGCGTTCCTACCTGCAGGGCATCCGCCAGAGCCATGTGGTGATGGCCAACAGCGACCTCATCATCAACATTCCCCTTCAGGATGTCTACCAGGCCCACCTGAACTCCGGTGCAGACATCACCGCCGTGTGCACCAGCAATTTGGATGCAAACGCCGAGGACGTCAACTATTTCCGTCTTGACAGCAATGGACGGATCACTGAGACTCTCTTCTCTCTCCGCAATCCCGAAGGATACTACCGCTCCCTGGAGATCTATATTCTCTCCAAGCAGCTGCTGCTGGATCTGGTGGATGAGTGCACCAGCCATGACCTGTTCAACTTCCGCAGCGCCGTGCTCCAGGGCAAGGCCGACAGCCTGCACATCCAGAGCTACGTGTGGGACGGCTATGCCGCTCAGATCCATAGCGTGAAGGAGTACTATGACCGCAGCGTGGAGCTGCTGGATCCCGCCATCCGTCGTGAGGTCTTCCATCCCCAGCGGCCTGTTCACACCAAGGAGCGCAACGACGCCTCCACCTATGTGGATCCCGACGGCTCCTGCTCTAACTGCATCGTAGCCGACGGCTGCACCATCGAGGGCACCGTGGAGAACTCCATTCTCTTCCGCGGCGTATCCGTGGCACGGGGCGCCGAGGTGAAGAACTGCGTGCTCATGCAGGACGTCACCGTGGACCGGGATGCCGTGCTCCACTATGTGGTAGCCGACAAGAATGTGGAGATCATGGAGTCCCGTACCCTGATGGGCCACGACCAGTATCCCATGGCCATTGCCAAGAACAGCAAGGTGTAAAAAAGGGTACCCTGCCGTTCCTAAACCTTTTATCAATATCCACAATTTTCAGCCATATGCGGTAGTTTTTCCACGAATCACCTTTACTTTTTTACAATTTGAGGCTATACTCAACAATTGCAAAGGAGGCTTTCCTCATGAAAATCCTGTTTGCCGCCTCAGAGGCTGTTCCTTTTTGCAAGACCGGCGGCTTGGCCGACGTGGCCGGCAGCCTGCCTCAGGCTCTGGCCAGATCAGGTAATGAGGTGGCGGTGATCCTGCCCCTCTACCAGTGTGTGGCCGAGAAGTGGAAGGACCAGATGTCTTTCGTCTGCCATATTGAGGTGCCCCTGGGCTGGCGGCGTCTCTACTGCGGCCTGTTCCGGCTGGACCGGGACGGCGTGATATGGTACTTCGTGGACAACGAGTACTACTTCAAGCGGGATACCCTCTACGGCCACTACGACGACGGAGAGCGCTTCGGCTTCTTCTCCCGGGCTATTGTGGCACTATTGCCCGCCCTGGCCTTCATGCCGGAGATCATCCACTGCAACGACTGGCAGACCGCCCTGGTTCCCATCTACCTCAAGGACGAGTGCGTCCGCTGGAGCGAAGTCCGCGCTATCAAAACCGTATTTACTGTCCATAATATCGAGTACCAGGGCCGCTATGGTAAGGAAACCCTGGAGGACCTCTTTGGTCTTGCTCCCGGCTGGTTTGCCGACGGCACCATCGCCATGGATGGGGATGTGAACCTTCTGAAGGGCGCTCTGATGACCTGCGACGCCATCACCGCCGTAAGCCCCACCTACGCCCAGGAGCTGCGCTACGCCTACTACGCCCACGGTATGGAGAGCGTCATGCAGCTCAACGCCGGAAAGCTCCATGGTGTCCTCAACGGCATTGATATGGACCGCTATGATCCTACCAAGGACCCGGGCATCCATGCCAACTATTCCGTCAACGACCTGTCCGGCAAGGCCGCCGATAAGGAGCAGCTCCAGAAGCAGCTGAACCTGAACGTGGACCCCAAGGTGCCCATTATTGCCATCGTCAGCCGTCTGGTCAGCCACAAGGGCCTGGACCTCGTTTGCCGGGTATTTGACCAGATCATGGATCTCAACTGCCAGTTCGTGGTGCTGGGCAGCGGCGACTGGAACTATGAGCAGTTCTTTGAACAGAAGCTCAGCTGGTATCCCGGCCGCATGGCTTTGTACCGGGGCTATAACGAGCCTCTGGCCATGGCCATTTATGCCGGCGCGGATCTGCTGCTGATGCCCTCCAAGAGCGAACCCTGCGGCCTGGCACAGATGATTGCCATGCGCTATGGTACCCTTCCCATCGTCCGGGAGACCGGCGGTCTGAAGGACACCGTCCATCCCTACGAGTCCTGGTGCGGAGCCGGAAACGGCTTTACCTTCGCCGACTACAACAGCGGCGATATGCTTTATGTCATCCGGCAGGCGGTGGACCTTTACTATAACAACCCCGCTGCTTTCTACAAGCTGCAGCATGCCGGCATGACAGAAGATTTCAGCTGGACACGCAGCGCAGAAGCATATAATGAGATCTATCGGTCCATCTGCTCCTGAGCAGCAGGCCTGATATGCAGGCGGGGGGTATCGTTCGGATACGCCCCGCCTTACTTTTGCATGAAATGAGGATTTTGCCCTATGGAAAAATTCACCAAGGAGTCCTTGAAGCAGGCTATTCTGGATAAGCTGCATCTGAACTTCGGCTGTACCGTGGAGGAAGCCACGGAGGAGAACATCATGAAGGCCTGCGCCATGGTGCTGCGGGACCGGATGAGCGCCCACGC
>CALXGE010000010.1 GCA_944387775.1 uncultured Oscillospiraceae bacterium
CTCATAGCGGTTATCCAGCATCTTTCCTATGTAACGTTCCATAGTAAAGCATCCTTTCTTCCTTGGTATCAGGCCGTTACAGCTGCTTGAGAAGCACGGCGGTAACGTTGTCCGCCGCCCCCCGCCGCTTGGCCAGGCTCAGCAGCCGGTCAAGGCAGCTGTTGGGGTCACCGCCTCGAAGCACAGCCTCCTCCATCTCCTGGTCGGTGGCGGTCTCCACGAGGCCGTCGGTGCAAAGCAGGAGATAATCCCCCGCCTCCATGTGCAGAAGGTAGCTGTCGCTGAGTGCTCCTTCCTCCGGACCCAGGGCTCGGGTGATAAGGTTCCGATCCGGATGGCAGCGGGCCTGCTCCTCGGTGATGTTGCCCAGCTCTACCAACCGCTCCACCAGAGAGTGATCCCGGGTCACCCGGGAGATCCCCTCCTCCGGACGAATCAGATAGGCTCTGCTGTCTCCTACATTGGAGATCAACGCCTGGTCTCCCCAGATAACAGCGGAAACCAGGGTAGTTCCCATTCCCTTCAGGCCGGGCTCTGTCTGGGAACGCTGGTATACAGCCCGGTTGGCCGCCGCCACGGCAAAATCCGCCACCTGACGGACCGCCTGGGCATCCATATCCGGGCGCAGATTGCCCTGGCAGGCGTCAAGGAAAGTCTCCACCGCCAGCGTACTGGCCAGTCGGCCCCCTCCGGGACCTCCCATTCCGTCACATACGACGCATATCGTATGTCCCGTTTCCTCACTGACCCGTACCGCATAGGCATCCTGATTCTCCTTGCGTACAAGACCAATATCAGTCATTCCCCATATTTTCATCATATCAGTTCGTCCTCTCTCCCTCTTCCATGGCTTTGCGCCGCAGCTGGCCACAGGAGGCATCGATATCCCCACCCAGGCTCCGCCGCACGGTGGCTGTGAGTCCGTGGCTCTCCAGTCGCTGCTGGAACTGCCGAATCCGCCGGCTGGGCTTCAGGGGGCTTTCCCGCACGTCGTTGAGGGGAATCATATTCACATGACCAGGCATGCCTCTGAGCTTCTCCGCGATCAGGTCCGCTTGCCAGTCATGGTCGTTTACTCCGTCGATCATGGCGTACTCAAAACTGATACGCCGGCCGGTCTGCCGGAAATAGTCGTGGCAGGCAGCAAACAGCTCCTCCACGTCGTAGGCCCGGTTCACCGGCATAATGCGGCTGCGGGTCGCGCTGTCGGGAGCGTGAAGGGACACCGACAGTGTCAGCTGGAGTTTCAGCTCTCCCAGGCGTTTGATCCCGGGGACCAAGCCGCAGGTGGAAAGGCTGATGTGGCGCATACCAATATCCAGGCCGTCCCGGTGGTTTACCAGCTCCAGGAACCGCAGCACATTGTCTAAGTTGTCCAGAGGCTCTCCAATCCCCATGAGGACGATGTTGGAAATTGTCTTTCCGCTGTCCCGCTGGGTGAAGAGCACCTGGTCCAGAAGCTCCGAGGGCCGCAGGTCCCGGATCTTGCCTCCAATGGTGGACGCGCAGAAGGCACAGCCCATCCGGCAGCCCACCTGACTGGAGATGCACACTGTGTTGCCGTGGTGGTACTGCATGAGCACTGTCTCAATACAGTTGCCGTCCATCAGCTCCCACAGGTACTTTACCGTCCCATCCAGCCGGGACACCTGCTTGCGAGCCACTCTCAGTACGTCGATGTAGTAGATATTCTCCAATTTCTCCCGCAGGGGCTTGGACAGATTGGTCATCTCCTCAAAGGAGGTCACCCCCCGCTGGTGGAGCCAGGTAAAGATCTGGCGGCCCCGAAAGGCAGGTTCCCCCATGTCCTTCATAGCCTGGGTGAGCTCCTCCAGGGTCATGGATTTTATGTCTTCTCTCATAACTTCCTCATTTTACAGAGATAGAAACCGTCGGTATCGTGGCGCTGGGGCCACAAAGTCAATTTCCCTTCCGACGCCCCCCACCCCGGATGCAGAGTGAACGGTTCCGGTATAAACTCCGGATGGGCGGCCAGAAAAGCCTCCGTTACACCCTCATTCTCCTCCGGCAGGATGGTGCAGGTGGAGTAGAGCAGCGTTCCACCAGGCCGCACATACCGGCAGGAATTCTCTAAAATAGCCCGCTGGACCGATGGCAAGCCTCTCAGGGCCTCCGGATCCTTGTAGCGGATCTCCGGCTTCTTACGGATGACCCCCAGGCCGGAACAGGGTACATCGCAGAGAACCACGTCGAAGGCTCCATTCCACTCTGGTCGGTTCTCCCGACCGTCGGCCAGCTGGGTAGACATACAGCCAATACCCAGCCGCTGAGCTCCCTTTTCAATCAGCTCCAGCTTGTGGGGGTGGATATCACAGGCGATGATCTCCCCCCTGTTCTCCATATCCGCCGCGGCGGCAAAAGATTTACCTCCGGGGGCGGCGCACACATCCAGCACCTTGTCCCCGGCCTTCGGCCCCGCCGCCAGAACAGACAGCCGGGCAGCGGCATCCTGGACCCGGAAATAGCCCTCCTGAAAGGCCGGCATCTGCTCCAGGTCTCCTCCGCCAGAGATGGTCCCGCAGCCTTTCAGCCAAGGATGCGGCGTAAATGCAGCCCCTGCATCCTCCAGCGCCTGGACCAGTTCTTCCGCCGTGCACCGCAGAGGATTGTGCTGGATCACCAGGGGAGCCGCCTCGTTGTCGGCGGCCAGGAAGGCCTCTGCCTCCTCCCGGCCCAGCAGCTCCACCAATCGCCCTGCCAGCCACCGGGGGTGGCTGTAGCGAAGGGACAGATACTCCGCCGAGTTTTCAGCGGGAATGGCGGGCAGTCGCTCCTTATTCGTACTCAATTTCCGCAGCACGGCGTTGACCAGACCCGCTGCCCTCTGGCGGCGATGGTTCTTCACCATCTCCACCGCCTGACTCACCGCAGCGCTGTCCGGCACTCGGTCCATCAGCAGGATCTGGCAGGCTCCCAGCCGCAGCACATCCCGGACGAAAGGTTCCAGCTTTTCCACCGGCTGGGCGCAGTACTGTCCCAGATAGAAGTCCAGCAACGCTGCGTTCTGTAGCACACCGTAGGTCAGCCGGGCGGCAAAGGCCGACTCCCTGCGGTCCAATCCCCCTCGGCGGCAGGCTGCCTTCAAGGTGCCATCAGACCAGGCCTCCAGCTTCCGGCAGGCGGTGAGCACTTCCAGAGCTGTCTCTCTTCCGTTTCCCGCCATATCAATCTCTCCGATTGCTGCGGCCAGCAAAGATCAGCACGTACCGCAGCAACTGCAGCAGGGACATGAGCAGCGCCGCCACGTAGGTGAGGGCCGCTGCCCGCAGCACCTTTTTCGCGCCATCGCGTTCATCCTCGTCCAGTAGGAAGCTGCCCTCGATAGTGCCGATGGCACGGGCAGAGGCGTCAAACTCCACCGGCAATGTCACCAGCTGAAATACGGTGGTGAGACCGAAGAGGACGATACCGATGGCGAAAAGAGGCTGGACGTACAGCACCAGTCCCAGGATCAGGGCGATAAACGCAAACTGGGACCCAAACTGTGTCACCGGGATAATGGCGGTACGCACCCGTACCGGACCATAGCCCACAGCATACTGCACCGCGTGGCCCGCCTCGTGGGCCGCCACACCTACCGCCGCCACGGTGTCGCTGTTGTACACCGGCTCAGAGAGGTAGATGGTGTTGTCCCGGGGATCATAGTGATCCGTCAGGCGGCCCCGGCAGGGGCGAATATTGACATCTGTAATGCCGTGGGCGCGCAGTACCTCATAAGCAGCCTGAGCACCGGTAATATGCCGGCGGTTGCGGACCTGGCTATACTTGTTGAAGTTTCCGCTGACCTTGGCCTGTGCATAGATAGACAGCACCAGCACCGGGATCAGCAAAATCCAGTAGATAGAATCGTAATAAAAGGGTGTAGCGTAAACGGGCATAGAAAACCTCCCCGCGCCTTTTGGCGCTCATACATAGCAGGCAATCAGAGCTGAATGGGGTGTCCCCGGAGATAGTCCCCAGCGGACATCCGTCGGCCGCCGTCAGCCTGGAGCTCTGTGATCCGCACCGAAGTACCCTCTCCGGCGGCCACCACGATCCCCTTCTTATCAGCAGAAAGGATCTTACCCGGCGCATCACAATTCACAGCGCCCGCCTCCTCTGCCCGATACACCTTCCAGCGCACCCCTGCCACCTCTGTGGTGGCACAGGGCCAGGGAATCAGCCCTCGGACCTGATTGACGATGGAGCGGGCATTTTTGTTCCAATCTATGGGAGACATCTCCCGGGAGAGAAGGCTGGCATATTGGTACTGAGGACCATAGACCTGGGGCGTCCGGGTAGCGGTGCCGTTTTCCAGGCGGTGGAGCGCCTCGCTCGCCGCCTTTCCGCCCAGAGCGGCTAGCCGGTCATAGAGCTGCCCCGCGTCCTCGTCGTCGCCGATGGGGGTCCGCTCTGCCAGGAGAATATCCCCTGCGTCCAGCTCCGCAGCCATGTACTGGATGGTGACACCTGTCTCCTTGTCCCCGTTGAGAACCGCCCAGTTGATGGGCGCAGCCCCCCGGTACTGGGGAAGCAGCGAGGAGTGTACATTCAAAATAGCTGTTTTGGGAATGTCCAACAGCGCCTGGGGCAACAGCTTGCCATAGGCCGCCACCAGAATCACATCCGGCTCCAGGGCCCGAAGTTGGTCCAAAGTAGCCTCATCGCGGCAGGACTGGGGCTGGTAAACAGGAATATTAACTGACAGGGCATATTCCTTTACAGGCGTTGGTATCAACTTCATTCCCCTGTTCTTGGGCTTGTCAGACTGGGTATAAGCGGCAACCACATCCCAGCCATCCTCCACCACCTGGCGGAGGACTGCCACGGCAAACTCAGGAGTGCCCATGAATACGATCCGCATCAGCTCTCGCTCTCCTCTTCCAGCTCATAACCCTGCTGGCGGTAGTAATCCGCCAGTTCCTCCTCTGTAAGGAAGTGGTCAATGTGCTCCACATACAGATGGCCGTCCAGATGCTCCAGTTCATGGCAGAAGCAGCGGGCAGTAAGCTCCGTCCCCTCTGTCTCAAACCAGTTGCCATATCGGTCCTGGGCCCGGACCCTTACATGGTCCGGCCGGGTGACCATGCCGCACTTGCCGGGTACACTCAGGCAGCCCTCTGGTCCCGTCTGCTCTCCCTCAGAGAAAATAATCTCAGGATTCACCAGCTCGATGACCTCATCCTCGTCATTGATGACCACCACCGCCCGGCGGAGAATCCCCACCTGAGGCGCCGCCAGGCCAACGCCCTGGGCCTGGGCCAGGGTATCCTTCAGATCATCCAGCAGGTCGTGGAGCCGCTGATTAAATTCTGTTACCGGGCGGCACTTTTTGGTCAGCATCTCGTCGCCCATCGTCACAATCGTTCTAATTGCCATAGCTTTATTGTATCCCCCTTCCGGCGAAACAAGTCCGCCGTACATAATTTTCTTTTGTCAAACCACCTTAATCAAATCCGTTGCAGTCCACAAATAGTAACAGCCCCCGGCTACCCTTCCACTGGGCAAACGCCCGTATACAGCCGGCAAGCAACTCCCGGGCCGTATGATCATTGTGGCCAATCCAGAATAGGCGGTAACGAAACCGGTTATTCACCTTCAGTACCGGAGCGGGAGCAGGGCCAAGAATCTCCGGCTTTTCGGCACCTCCCAAGCGCTCCGCCGCCTCCAGCAAAGTCTGCCGCAGACCGCAGGCTCCCCGGAGCACTGCCTCTTCCTCCGCCCCGGACACCGTCAAGGTAAAGATATCCGCGAAGGGCGGATACCGCCGGGCCTTCCGAATGCGGATTTCTCCGGCGTAAAAACTGCTGTAGTCCTGACGGGCAGCGCTGGTGATGACTTCGTTATCCGGGGTGTAGGTCTGGATCACAGCCCGGCCGTCCTTACTGCCCCGGCCCGCACGACCTACCACCTGAGTCAAGAGGCTGAAGGTCCGTTCGGCAGCGGTATACTGGTCCACGTAGAGGCTCAGGTCCGCTGCCAATACCCCCACCAGGGTCACATTGGGAAAGTCCAGTCCCTTGGCCACCATCTGGGTGCCCAGGAGGATAGGAATTTTCTCCTTCTCAAAGCGGCTGAGAATTTTCTCATGGTTGCCGGACACTGTGTCTGCATCCATCCGCAGCACAGTGGCCTCAGGAAAAAGAGCATGGAGCTCCTCCTCCACCTTCTGGGTACCGGCCCCCACCGCCTTCATCCGTCCACCACAGGCAGGGCATACCGAAAACATCGGCTGAGAGTAGCCGCAGTAGTGGCACATGAGCCGTCGGTTGGCGCTGTGGTAGGTCAGAGGCACGCTGCACCGGGGACAGGCCGGCACCTCGCCGCACTCGCCGCACAACAGCATCCGGCTGTTGCCCCGGCGGTTCAAAAACAAAATGCTCTGCTCTCCCCGCCGGAGGTTCTCCTCCAGCTCCAGGCGCAGAGGCTCGCTGATCATGGTGGCGTTTCCCCGGCGCACCTCCTGGCGCATGTCCGCAATGAGCACCCGGGGCAGCTCCTGCCGGTTATACCGGCTGGTAAGGGCTATTTTGTGGTAGACTCCTCGCTGGGCTTGCCAGGCGCTCTCTACCGACGGCGTGGCGGAACCCAGCACCAGGGTAGCGCCCTGTCGGGCGCAGAGATACTTGGCCACATCCCGTGCATGATAGCGCGGGGAATTTTCCGACTGATAGCTGGGTTCGTGCTCCTCGTCCAGGATCACCATGCCCAGATCGTCCAGAGGGGCAAAGACAGCACTGCGGGTACCAAGGACCACATCCACCTCGCCCCGGCGGATCCGCTTCCACTGGTCGTAGCGCTCACTGACCCGGAGCCCGCTGTGGAGCATGACCACCTTCTCCCCGAAGTGGGCCGAAAATCGTGCCATCATCTGAGGCGTGAGGGCAATCTCCGGCACCAGGATCATTCCACGCCGTCCCCGGCGGACGATCTCCTGGAGCAGTCGGATATACACTGCCGTCTTTCCGCTGCCAGTGACACCGTAGAGAAGGGCGCAGGCGGGCTTTTTCTCCGCTGCCAGTCCCATAATGCTGTCGAATGCCGCCTGCTGCTCCTCTGAAAGGACAATAGGCGCACCGTCGGCTGGTTCTGGCCGGGGTACCCGAAAAGATTCCTCCTGCGTCAGCTCCACCAAGCCGCTTTTGGCAAGGCCCCGGATGGTCTGCATGGAGGCGCCGGTAAAGTAGCAGAGGTCACTGGTGAGGGCGCTGCCCACGGTACATAGGAGCTGCACCACCGCATAGCGCATAGGTGCACTGCGGCGGCGGGCCGATACGGCAGCCATAGCCGCCTCCGGCTCCACCGCCAAAGTCACCCGCTGAACGGTCTTATCCTGAATTTTTCTGGTTGCCGTAGCCTCCAGACGGACAAGGCCCCGCTCCTCCAGCGTCCGCAGCACGGCGGTGACCCCGCTGCCGCAGGCTTGGCGCAGGGTATCCAGATCGGCGCTCCCGCCGCCGGACACCAAGGTCTCCAGGGCGCGGCTCTCTCCAACGCTGGTCCCACTGTTCAGAGCGGTCTCCCGATCCACGGTGAGGCTGTATACCTCCCGAATCTGATACCAGAGGCCAGCTGGCAGGATGGTTCGCACAGCGCTGTAGAGGGTACAGAAATACCGCTCCCGCATCCAGAAGGCCAGCTTCAGCCGTTCCTCGTCCAGTACGCTCTCATTGTCCAACACAGCGGAGAGAGCCTTCAGCTTCCCTCCGGCTTCGCCCCGAACCAACGCCAGAATGATTCCCTCGCTGGTCCGATTCCCTCGGCCGAAAGGAACAGTAACCCGAATTCCCACCTGGACCTTGTCGGAAAGCCCAAGGGGCACCAGGTAATCATAAGGCTTATCGATGGCATAGGTGGCAGCTTCTACCGCCACTTTGGCAATTAGCGTCCCGCCTCGGGTCTCCTCCGCGCTCTGGCTCTCAGCCCTCCACATCCGTGATGACCACGTCGGCAGCGTCCACGGAGATCTTGCCGTCGGCGACCTCCTGGATAGCCAGGGTCACAGGCTTGGTATCCAGTTTCTCCCCCAGATCCTCGGCCTCCCGGGCAATCTGCCGGGCCCGACGTGCTACCACATTCACCAACAGATACCGGTTGGGCACATTGGCGGTAAGCTTGTTCATGGCAGGATAAAGCATCATAATGTGATCATTCCTTTTTGAATAATTTTTCAATACTATATAACAGAAAATCTACAATAGAGGATTCGTTATCCTCTGTCGATCATCTCTACGCGCTCATCAGGGCGGCAATGCTCTGCCAGCATGATGGCGCGGATCTCCGTCACCGCGTTGTCCACGGTGTCGTTGATAACAAAATAGTCAAAGGAGCTGGCCGCAGCAAACTCCTGCTTGCCACGCTCCAGCCGGGAGCGGACCTTTTCCATGTCCTCGGTGCCCCGGCCAATGAGCCGGCGCTCCAGTTCCGCCCAGCTGGGGGGCGCCACATAGATGCGCACCACCTCAGGCCGCTGGCGGTGGACCTGCTCTGCTCCCTGAATCTCAATATCCAGGAGTACATCCCTGCCTTGCTCCATAGCGGCGTCCACATACTTTTTGGGAGTACCGTAGTAATTGCCTACGAACTCCGCATGCTCCAGGAAGGCGTCCTCCGCGATCCACTGCTGGAATTGCTCCCGGCTGAGGAAGTGGTAGTGGACACCGTCCACTTCCCCGTTTCGCGGTGCCCGGGTCGTGGCGGAAACAGAGAAGTACAGCGTGGGATCACTGGCCAGAAGCCGGGCCACCACGGTTCCCTTTCCCACCCCCGAAGGGCCGCAGATGATGAATGTCTTTCCTCTTCTCATACTTCCTCCTCCAGCACTGTGGGATCAAGGCCAAAGCGGGGAGCCAGCTTCTCCAGGGGAAGACCGGAGAGAACCACATGGTCGCTGTCCATGATGAGGACAGCGGCGGTCTTCCGGCCGAAGGTAGCGTCGATGAGCATGCTCCTGTCCCGGGCCTCGGACACAAGGCGCTTGATGGGTGCCGAGTCCGGGCTCACCACGGCGATGAGCCGCCCGGCGGAGATCATGCTGCCGTAGCCGATGTTTACAAGCTCCACAGCGCGCCTCCTACTCGATGTTCTGGACCTGCTCGCGGATCTTTTCTACCTCCGCCTTCAGGTCCACCACATCCCGGGCAATGGTAAGATCGCTGCACTTGGAGCCGATGGTATTGCACTCTCTGTTGATCTCCTGAATGAGGAAGTCCAGCTTTCGTCCTACCGGCAAATCTCCCCGGAGCATATCCCGCAGCTGGGAGAGGTGACTGTGCAGGCGCACCGTCTCCTCGTCCACCGCCACCTTATCGGCAAAGATGGCTGCCTCGGTGAGAATACGGCTCTCGTCGATGGTGGTACTCTGGAGCACCTCCTGCATCCTTGCAAGGAGTTTTTCCCGATACTCCGCCACCGTCTGGGGGGAACGCTCCTCCACCCGGGCGGTGATGGCCTCGATGGTGTCCGCCCGGCCCAGAATGTCCTCCGCCAGCTTCTGCCCTTCCGTGGCACGCATGGTATTGTACGCAGCGAGAGCGTCTGTCAGCACCGCGCAGATATCGGCGGAGATGCTCTCCAGATCCTCCTCTGCCTTGGTCACTGTCAGCACATCAGGAAGCCGGGCCAGGTCTGTGGCAGGATAACATTCCTCCACCACCGAGCCGCCCAATTCCTTCAGCCGTGCCAAAGCGCTGATATAAGCCCTGGCCAGGGGCTCGTTGACGGAGACCACTGTCTCCTCTGCACCCAGGGAATCCACGGAGATAAACACATCCACCTTGCCCCGGCTGACAGCCTTCTGGACAGCAGCCTTCACCGCGTCCTCAGCAAAAATATAGGCTCTGGGCATCTTTACCGTGCAATCCAAATAGCGGTTGTTGACGCTGCGGACCTCTACGGTGATGTCCCGTCCTCCCCGCTGTTCTCTGGCTCTTCCATAGCCAGTCATACTCTTGACCAAAATCGTCCCTCCCATTCGCCTCACCACTTCGATGGGGCGCAGTTCAAACACATTTTATTCTCTGTCGGATTTTAACCGGCAGCAGATCAGCAACAGTAGAAAAAGCGCAAGCCGCCAAAACCACAGGCATTGCACAGCAGATAGGTGCAGGCCAGCTTTCCGCACATATTTCCTCCACCGCAGCTGGTGGAGTATACGTCGTAGCCCTCCGGCCGGTAGGTATCTCCGCCATTTTCCACATAATTAAGGGCCTGTCGGTACTCCGGGTTGCCGGGGTCCATCTGGCAGGCATTTTGATAGTAGCGCCTGGCTTCGTCCACCCAGCCCCGACGATAGCAGATGGTCCCCTTGAGGTAGTTCCACTCTCCATCGTGGTCCTGAATCTGAGCAAGGAGCTGCTCAGCCATATTGAGATCATTGCGGTTAATGGCCATGCGGACCCGCTGGAACACACCGGAACCGCTATAGCTCTGCTGCCGCTGCTGGTAGCCATAGGCACTCTGCTGCTGGGCATAGCCGCCGCTGCTGCCGCGGCCCTGGCGCTGGCGCTGGATCGTGTCGTAGGCCTCATTGATCTCTTTCATTTTTTCCTGGGCCAGATCCGCCAGCGGGTTGTCGTGATAGTTATCCGGATGGTACTTCCGGGCCAGCTCACGATAAGCCTTCTTGACCTCCTCATCTGTGGCGGTACTGGGAATATTGAGTACTTTATAGGGATCGGTCATAGCTGCTCCTCGTCTCTGCCGCCCGGCACCATCAGCCTGTCTGCGGCTTGAAATGTTCCCTCCAAAACGGCCTGTCCCACCAGGAACAAACCTTCATAAACAGTAGCATGGATAATAGGCGTCCATACGCCAAAGTCCCACAACTCACAGGCCGCTGCCATCAGCCGGATAGAGTGATCCAGGGACACCACCAGGCTCTTCTGTGCCTCCTCCGTCAGCTTGCCTTCCGTGAGGCCGTAACGATAGATGAGAGGGTTATAATCGCCGGAATCAAAGTCCTTCGCCAAATCATCGGCGGCATCCACCAGATAGATCCAGCGGCCTAAATGGTAGAGCATCTGCTCCAGGACCCGGCGTTTCACGGTGTCCTCCACCTGGGCGGCAGCACTCTGCAGCAGCAGAGCAAAGGTATCTGCCGTCTGGTCCATGGAAGGGCACCGCTCCGCCTCCAGCCGGGAAAGCTCTGCCAGGTGGCAGCGGGTGGCTTCATCGAACTCCGGCCGGTTCCGCCGTGCCTGTCTGTAGGCCCGCCGGAGGAGAAGGGCGGCGGAGCGATGTTTTATCGCCAGCCCCTTGCCGTCCTGTATGGCATCTTGCAACTGCCACCAGGCCAGGATCACGCTGTAATCCGCTGCCAGGTCCAGAGCACTGTTCCCCGGGAAATAGTCCCGGCCTGTCCGGGGATGGGCCACGCAGCGGCCATGGAGGATATCCTCCGGAGCTCCCTCCGCCAGCAGTACAGCGAGAAACGTAAAATCATAGTTAAGGATCAGGGACGCCGCCCTGCCGCAGCGCCGGCTCAACGCCCGGCACAGTCCGCAGTACATGGCGGAAAAACGGTCCTTATCCTCCTGAGAAAGTCTGGCCAGAGAAGGCCGTACATATCCAAACATTTCCTACAGCTTTCTGACCACGCGGTAGCCGGCACCGCCATTCCGGCGCAGCCGCCGATCTGCCAGTACCGCCAATGCCAGCCCCATTACAAAACCAATGCCTCCCAGCAATCCTCTTCCCGCTTCGCTCACGCCTTGCGGAAGAAGGTATCCCATAAGGAAAAGGAGCACCGGTCCCAGATACACCAGAGCCGCAATAGGAAGGATTCGGCTGCTGCGGCTGTATAACTCTACCAGATCACCGGGGGTCAGGTCAAGGTCTGTTTTTGCCAGTACCGTTATGGAGCCGGGAACAGCGCCGCAACCGGCACAGGTGGAGCAGGCATGGCTGCAGGCACTCTGTCTGGCCACTGTCACGCGAACCACACCGGGCCCCTGTACGGCAGCTACCGTCGCTGTCTGTGTCATTCCGCTTCCCCCTAGGACTTAATCTTACAGGCCACCGAGCAAGGTCCTATGGCACCTACATTTTCATAGCCGTCCACAAACACGATGGCGGGAACATAGTAAGTGCCGTCGGAGGTATACTCTGTGAGATCCACCACTACCCGGATGTCCTCGGCGGTCACGGCCTCCACCTCCTCAGCGGGACCGCGGATCACCACATCCACCGAGCTTGTCAGCCGGTCAAAGGACTGTCCCTCGGAGAGGCCCACAGCAGAGATGTTGCTGACAGAGAGCGCCTTGGTGGTCAGATCGTCGTTAAAGTCGATCGACAGCGTTACCGTTGTAAATCCGCTGAGGTTCACCGTCCCGGCGGGAAGAGTCACATCCAGCTCCATCTCCGTATCGGATAGGAGAGCGGCCAGATTGATCTCACCCAGGACAATATCCTCCTTGTTCTCCAGGCTGGCAGCCTCACCGGCCACCTCAATGGTATTGGTGCTCAGCTTCCAATCCACATCCTCCAGCCGGGAGCCGGGACTGTCTTTGAATTTTACGGTGAGATTCAGCGTCTTGATTAGATACACAGGGGCATCAATCTGGATCTGATTGTCCGAGACGATGAGCCCCTCCTTATCCACTTCCTGGCCATCAGCATCGAGAAGCTGGTAGTCAAACTCCCGGGAAATAGAAGACGTAGCTCCCGTGAGGTCCACAGACACCCGGGCCGATGTGACCTTGCTCACATCCTCCTCCTGTCCGCTGACTGTAAGGCTGGCGGGATCGATGGTCAGTCGTTCCGCCATATAGATGTAGCCCTCAGACGCCTCGCCGGAGATAGCAATCTCCACCGGTACGGTCTTGGTGTACAGCTCCGTCACCTCCACCGTCACTGTGGAGCGGGAGGCCCACTCCCGGGATATTTTGCTGGAATCCACCTCATCGGGGAAAAGAACGTCAAAGGAGCAGGGATAAGTCCCCACCGCCGTGATGCCGGTAAGGTTCACCTGCACCCGGATATCCTCCTTCTTCAGGCTGGTAATCAGCAGTCGGGGTCCGCTGAGTTCAAGATCAATGGTCACATCCTCATCCTGCACCAGCATCAGTCCCCGGCTGGGCAGAACATCCTCCGCTCCAACGAATTCAATGGGAACGCGATAAAATGTCTCTGAAGTCCGGGAACCCTGCTCGTTGTCCACAAAGAGCCAGAACAGAACTGCCAGCAGCAGGGACAGGGCAATATAAAGGACCTTGTTTACTTTCTCATTCATCTTTATTCTCACCGTCCTTCTTTACCTTGGGAAGAAGTCCCCGCAGGCTGGCCTTTTTGCTCTGGGTCCCGCCGTCTTCTTCCGAAGGCGGCAGCAACTCATTGCGGAGGAGCTGCTCCAGAGTCTCTGTCATGAGGTGACGTTTGAGCATTCCGCCCACCGCCACAGATATGGTACCGGTCTCCTCGCTGACCAGCACCACCACTGCGTCGGAGTTCTCACTCATGCCGATGCCCGCCCGGTGGCGCATACCCAAATCCCGACTCAGGTTCACATTTCGGCTCAAGGGAAGCATACATCCGGCTCCCAGGACTCGTCCCTCCCGGATAATGGCCGCGCCGTCGTGCATGGGGGCCTTGACAAAGAAAATATTTTTGAGAAGCTCAGAGGACACCTCTGCATCCAGCTTGGTGCCGCTGCGCAGTACCTCGTCCAGTTGGATGTGCCGCTCAAAAACAATGAGGGCGCCGGTGCGGGAGCGACTCATATCGCCACAGGCCTGTACCGTTTGAGAGATGGCATTCTCCAGGACTTTTCTGTCCAGCTGGGGTTTGGCAAATATATCCAGCACATTGAAGCGGCTGCTGCCAACCTGCTCCAAAACCCGCCGGATCTCCGGCTGGAATAGGATGAGCAGGGCCAGAATACCGATATCCACAATATGGCCCAAAAGATAGTTGAGAGCCCGCAGCCTGCCATAGGACAGCCACAGTGCCAGCAGAACCACCAAAACACCTTTCAGAAGGCGTGAGGTATTGGTGCGCCGCACCAATTGCAGCAAGCGGTACACCAGGTAAGCAATCACCAGGATATCCAGTACATCCCAAAAGCTGAGAGAGAGGATAAAATTGATAGCAACCTGGGCCGCGTTCGTCAACATGTCCATGGCTTCCCCTCCAATTTTTGTATTCCCATAAGTACTCTTATTCTAATATAACTTCGGTGAAAAAGCAACAAATTCCAGGGGCAATTTTTGACTAATCCGTAAACTTTCAGCGTGGGGGAGAGGGCTTACCCCTCTCCCCCACGCTGTTGATCCCCTTACCTCGCTGCCAGGAGCCGCAGCACCTGCTCCACCTCCGCCATGGTGTTGAATACAGATGCGGAAAAACGGACCGTCCCTGTCTTTGCGGTCCCCGCCGTCATATGGGCCAGCGGCGCGCAGTGGAGCCCGGCCCGCAGGGCCACGTCCTGCTCCGCCAATCGGGCGGCCAATACCTCCGGGTCCTCCTCCAGCGGCACCACCGAGAGGACGGAACTCTCCGTTTCTCTATTCCGAAACACCCGAAACCGCCCCAATCGCTCCAGGCCCTCACCCAGTGCAGCCATAAGCTCTCCCTCCTGCCGGGCAATCCGGGTAAGCCCTCGCTCCTTCACAAATCGGATGCCCTCCAACAGCCCAGCCACGCTATGAACATTGTGGGTTCCTGCTTCCAGCCGGTCCGGCAAAAAATCCGGCATCTCCTGCTGCCGGGAGAGGCTGCCGGTACCGCCTTCCAGCAAGGGTCCGGGCATCTGCCCCTCTCCGCAGAGGAGAAGGCCGGTTCCCTGGGGGCCATAAAGTCCCTTGTGGCCCGGCATGGCCGCATAGGCTGCCCCCCAGCCTGCCACATCCACTGGCAATATTCCGGCGGACTGGGAGGCATCCACGATCAAGGGGATCCCCCGCTTCCGGCAGAGGGAGGCAATCTCCCGTACAGGCAGTGCATAACCAAACACGTTGGATACGTGGGTACACACCGCCGCCTTTACCTCCCCCGTCAAAGCTCGGACAAACCCATCCACCATCTGCTCCGGATCAAAGAGCCGCCCGTTGACCACCTTCACCGTCACATCCCCAATGGCGGTGAGGGGCCGGGTGACGGCGTTGTGCTCATAGCCGGAGATGACTACCGTATCCCCCGGCTTTACCAGGCTCTTGATGGCGATATTCAAGGCATGGGTAGCGTTACTGGTAAAGATCACATTCTCCGGCTGTGCCACATGAAACAGCTCTGCCGCCTCTGTCCGGCAGTTGAGCATCAATTCTGCCGCCCGACGAGCTGCCGGATGATCTCCCCTCCCAGGCGTAGTTACGGTGCCAATGGCCTCGGCTACCGCCCGGGCCACAGACGCAGGCTTCTGCAGCGTGGTAGCCGCACTGTCAAAATAGATCATTTCTGCCCCTCCATAGTCAAATTGTCTCCGCCCCGGCTAAGTGTGGGGAACCCCCCTTGGGGCTCCTCCGCGCGGGGAAAGCTGCCGGGAAAAGCAGAAGGCCGGGCCGCCGGCCCGGCCTTCCTTTATATCGTTACTTCACGGTGAGCTCCATCACCAGCGGAATAAAATGCCCGCATAGGCGGCAGTCCGCCTGCTTTGAGGATCTGGACAGCCGTCTGATAGTGATTGGTACCCACGCGGACGGCATAACTGCAGCCCCGGTCCGTAAGGCCGGAGGGCGCTCGATAGTACGGCGCAGATATGCCGGAGCGCTCCAGCAGAGTGCTCATGCGCTGGGCGTGGGTGATGGAGCGGCAGAGCAAAAGATAATATGGCAATGCCAACGCCTCCCCTATGAGCATTGTATGCCGCCTCCGTCCAAAGGTGTCTCCCCAAGCCTTCCTGATAGCGAAGCAGAAAATCTCCCACCATCCTTTTTGTCCCACAAACAGAGGGAACGTCCTCCGTCGTCTGGCGGAGGACGTTCCCTCTATTGTGATCCTATTCACACATTTTCCGTGTCGTCGGCTAGCGGAAACATGGTGGCTCTCAATTCTCGCGTCCCACCAGAAGGGCTACTGCATGGGCGGCCATACCTTCTCCAGTGCCAGTGAACCCTAGCCCCTCCTCGGTAGTAGCCTTCACACTGACCCGGGTAATGGAAACACCCAAATCCGCCGCGATATTCGTCCGCATGTCGTCGATATAAGGGGCTATCTTCGGCCGCTGGGCAACCAGAGTCAAATCCACATTTCCCACAGTGTACCCCGCCTGCTCCAGCAGTACCGCTACCTGGCGCAGGAGCTTGCGGCTGTCGATTCCCCGGTAACGCTGGTCACTGTCGGGAAAGAGGTGTCCGATATCCCCCAGGGCTGCGGCACCCAGCAGGGCATCCATCAAAGCATGGAGCATCACATCCGCGTCAGAGTGACCCAAAAGCCCTTTCTCCCAGGGGATGGTCACACCTCCCAGCACCAGAGGACGTCCCTCTGTCAGGCGGTGGACGTCATAGCCGTAGCCGATTCTGGGCGTCATGACTGCTCCTCCTCCCTCCGCTGAAGGATCGCCGCCGCCAGAGCCATATCTTCCGGCGTGGTGATTTTGATATTTTCATAAGATCCCTCTGTCAAGTAGACTTCCTTGCCAACTCTCTCCACAGCAGAGCAGTCGTCGGTGATAGGAATTTCGCCGTCCACCGCCGCCTGAAGCGCGGCCCGCAACAGCGCCCCGTCAAAAACCTGGGGAGTCTGGATCGAGCGCAAGGTCTCACGGTCTGGGGTAGAAACTACTTTCCCCTCTGCTACCACTTTTATCGTGTCCTTAACAGGGACCGCGGGGGCAGCAGCATTGGTCCGATAGGCCATTTGGATCACACTGTCGATAAGAGCAGGCTCCGCCAAAGGGCGTGCTCCGTCATGGACAGCGATAAACGCACCATCTGTCCGGCACTCCATAGCTGCTGCCAGAACAGAGGCTGCCCGGGTGTCCCCGCCGCGGACAATCTTCACCGGCTTTGCAATCCCATATGTCTTGCAAAGATCCCCTACCGTCAGCAAGTCCTCCTCACGGGTGGCCACCACGATTTCATCTACCAGGCTGGCCTCATCCAAAGCACGGAGAGTCCTTGCCAGCACAGGGATTCCCTCCAGTGGCAGTAGTAGCTTATTTACGCCGCCCATGCGGCTGGACCCACCTGCCGCAGCCACTACCGCACTGCAAAATGGGTGGGTCTCCTTCTCTTTTCCAAACAGCTTGCTCAGAAATATTCTCATACAACCTTCTCTCCCGACATGGCGGCATTGACACAGCGTTCCACCGCCTCATATTCCCGGCCCAGAGCCAGGACAATCTCCGAAATCAGGATCTGCTTTGCAGTATGGAGCATTTTTCGCTCACCGGTAGAGAGGCCCTGCTGGCTATCCCTGCAGGCCAGCCCCTTGATGACCCTGGCTACCTCATATAGATCTCCGCTCTTCAGCCGCTGCAGATTTTCCCGGTAGCGGCGGTTCCAGTTGGCGGTCATTTCCGTCTCCAAAGTGGGCAAAGCAGACATAAGCGCCAGGATTTCCTCCTGATCCGCCACTCTCCGCAGGCCCACCGCCCTGCTGGAGGCAGTGGGAATCTTCAGCACCAGGCCGCCTACAGACAGGCGGAAGACATAGTAGTCCTGCACAGCACCAGCCACCTTTTCCCGGACGATATCCGCGATGACTCCTGCACCATGCATGGGATGTGCCACCTTGTCCCCTATGCAAAACATATTCTGCCCACCTTTCATTCCAGAACACAACCCATAGCCAGCGATCCCGTCGCCATACTGACACACCATTGATTTTATTGTACTCTTTACCAGGTAAAATTGCAAGTTCTATTCCAGAAAGGGGGATTTCCTTACCAAACAGCTTCAACAAAAAAGCAGGCAGCAAATCTGCTGCCTGCTTTTGTTCTATCAGATTACGCTTTTCCGCGTGGAACTGCTTATGCGTTCTCCTCGTCAGCGGCGGCGGGAGCGGGCGCCAGCAGAGCACGGATAGACAGGGAGATCTTCTTCTTCTCCTCGTCCACAGCAGTGATCTTGGCATCCACGACCTGGCCCTCGCTGAGGACATCACCGGGCTTCTCAATGCGGCGATCAGCGATCTGGGAGATATGGATAAGGCCATCCACACCGGGAACAACCTCAGCAAAGGCACCGAACTGCATCAGCTTCACAATGCGCACGGAAGCCACGTCACCAACCTTGTAGGTGTCCATGAACACCTGCCAGGGGTTGGTGGAGCGATCCTTCACGCCCAGGGAAATCTTCTTCTTCTCAGCATCGAAGGAGATGACATACACATCCAGCGTATCGCCCACGGACACCACTTCGGAGGGATGCTTGATGCGGCTCCAGGACAGGTCGGAGATATGTACCATACCATCCACACCACCGATGTCCACGAACACGCCGTAGCTGGTCATGCTCTTGACCGTACCGGTATAGTGCTTACCCACCTCGATGCCGGCCCAGACAGCGGCAGCAGCGGCCTGACGGGCCTCCTGCTGAACGGCCTTGATGGAACCCACCACACGGCGACGGGCGCGGTTGACCTCGGTGATGCGCAGGGAAACCTTCTGCTTGATCAGCTGGCTCATAGCAGCATCACGGGGCAGACCGGACTGGGAAGCGGGAATGAACACGCGCACGCCCTTGACGGACGCCACGATACCGCCCTTGTTCTCCTCGGTAACAACGCCTTCCAGAACTTCCTTGCTGTTGCAGGCCTCCTCGATGGTCTCCCATACCTTGGCCACATCCAGGCGCTTCTTGGAGAGGGTGGCATAGCCCTCGATATCGTTGACACGGATAACGAACAGCTCCACCTCGTCGCCCACCTTGACCACATCCTCAGGCTTCATGGTGGGATCATCGGTCAGCTGGTCCACAGGGATGTAACCGGCCTGCTTGCAGCCCAGATCCACGTGGACTTCCGTGGGGGTAATGGCGGTGACAACGCCGGTTACCTTATCTCCTGTATTTAAAGTATTGGTATACTGTTCAAACATTTCGGCAAAATTTTCCATGCCTTCGCTAGGGATTTTTTCTTCACTCATCGTCTTTTTGACCTCCTTTATGATGCTCGCAGGCGTGGAGGCCCCCGCCGTCAGACCAACCACGGAGCAGCCGGACAGGGCCTGCCTGGGAAGCTCGTCCGCGCTTTCAATCTGGAAAACCCGGGAGCAATGCTGGCGGCAGATGTCTGTCAGGTGCTTCGTGTTGGCGCTTTTCGGATCGCCAACCACCACCATAACGTCCACTTTGGCGGCAATTTCAGCGGCCTCGGCTTGTCGTATATGCGTAGCACTACATATTGTATCAAATATTTTCAGATTTGTACACTGTTTTTTTAGAAAATTCAAAGAACTTTCCCAAATATCTCGGATCAGCGTTGTCTGCGCCACCACTGTCAGGGGCAGATTTACCGCTTCCGGCGTGACAGAAAGCCATTGCTCCACCTCATCAGGGCCCCGAAACACCAGCAAATTTCGGCACCAACCGGCTACGCCCTGGACCTCCGGGTGGCCAGGGTCCCCGATCATCACGCACCGGCGCCCCGCCTCATCCGCCTGGGACACGATCTTGTGGACCCTTGCCACCTTCGGGCAGGTGGCGTCTACCACGGCGGCCCCCCGGGTCCCAAGGGCCTCGTATACTTCACGTCCAACACCGTGGGCCCGGAGAAGAACGCTGTCCCCCTTCTCCGCCTGGACAGGGTCGTCGATGAGCAGCATCCCCTGTCCCCTCAGCTGGGCCATCACATGGTCGTTGTGGATCACCCGGCCCAGCATCCGGGGGCTCTCCGCAGACGCAGCCAGCTCCTCTGCCATCCGCACCGCCCGGTCTACTCCAAAGCAGAAGCCGGCGCTCTCTGCCTGGATCACCTTCATGCTCTTACCTCCGCCAGGGCGTAGATCCGGGAGAGGATCTCCTCTGCTGCCTGGTGGTTCTCCTCGGGAGTAGGCCGCCGTCCGGCAATGACCGGACTGTACGGCTCACCAAAAACCACGGTAGTCCTGCGAAAGAACTTGTGTTTTCCGCCACAGTAAATGGGGACCATCGGCGTGCCGGTCCGGGTTGCCATGACGGTGACGCCGCCCTTGGCATCGGCATCGCCCTGATGCTCCACCCGGGTACCCTCGGGAAATACCATCAGCCTCCGACCGTCGGTCAGAGCCTTCATGGCGGTCTTCATGGCCGTCAAGTCATTTCCTCCCCGCTTCACAGGGAAAGCGCCCAGCTTCCGGATCAACCATCCCAAACCTGGGATGCGAAAAAGGGAGTCCTTAGCCATAAAGGAGAGCCGGGAGTCATTGGGCAGGCACACGGCAATGAGGACCGGATCCCAAGCGCTGGCGTGGTTGGCACACAGCAGGGCTCCGCCCTCAGGAAGATTTTCCAGCCCTATCACCCGATGGGGAAAAAGAAGGGACAGGATAGGTTTAACGACAAGATAGGCGATGTGGTAGAAACGGTTCATTGGCCCAAGCGCTCCTTAATGATCTCGAGAATCTGCTGCCGGCTCTGCTCAAAGGTGTTGCCGGTGGTATCCAGCCGGATGGCGTCCTCCGCCGGGCGCAGGGGTGCCGCTGAGCGGCTGGCGTCGTTATGGTCCCGCTGGCGGATTTCCTCCAGCAGCTCGTCAAAGTCCTTGGGGGTGCCCCGCTCCTGGAGCTCCTCCCAGCGGCGGCGGGCCCGGTCCTCCACGCTGGCGGTGAGAAAGATCTTTACTTCCGCCTGGGGCAGCACCACTGTGCCGATGTCCCGGCCGTCCATCACCACGCTGCCCTTCCGGGCCATATCCCGCTGCATATCCATCAAAAAAGCCCGCACCTCCGGGATAGCGGACACCCGGGAGGCGTACATGGAGATCTGAGGAAGCCGGATCTCCTTCGTTACATCCTCCCCGTTGAGGTACATCCGCTGGAGGCCATCGCCATCGTACCCCATGGCAATTTCCAGCTGGGGCAGAAGGGCGCAGATCTCCTCCTTTGCCGCCGGATCAATCCCCTGTTTCCAGGCACAGTAGCCAACTGTTCGGTAAATAGCGCCGGTGTCCACATAGACCGCCCCCAGCTCCCGGGCAATGCTGCGGGCCAGGGTACTCTTGCCCGCTCCACTGGGACCATCAATGGCCACGGCAAAGTGTTTTTTCTCTTCCATATTACATCCTCTCTTCCGCGCTCAGTCCGACCAGGCGGCCTGCGCCGCGGACTCCCCGGCCAGATGGCCGGTGGACCAGGCAATCTGTAAATTGAAACCGCCGGTGTAGGCGTCCACATCCAGCACCTCTCCGGCAAAATACAGCCCCGGCATCAGCCGAGACTCCATGGTGGAGGGGTTTACCTCCCCTACTGCCACGCCGCCGGCGGTGACAATGGCCTCCGCCACCGGGCGGGGCCCGGTGATCTCCACCGGTAAAGCCTTCAGAAGCTTCAGAATCTGCTCCCGCTGCTCCCGGGTGATCTCGTGGACTTTCTGTCGGGGAGAGATTCCCGTGAGGTCCACGAAGGGCTCGATGAGTTTTCGGGGCAGCAGGTCATCCAGAGCATTGACAAAATCGCTGTTGGACCTCTGCCGAAAATCGCTTAACAGCCGTTTATCCAAAGCAGCCGAATCCAGAGCAGGTTTGAGGTCGATCTCCAGCCGGTAGTGCTTCTTCCCGAAATGGCGCATATGGGCAGAGGCAGAGAGCACCAGGGGACCGCTGACCCCGAAGTGGGTAAAGAGCATTTCCCCCAACTCCTCATAGATCTTCTTCCCGTCCTCATAGGCCCGCAGCGTCACGTTCCGGAGGCTCAACCCCTGGAGCCGGGGGCAAAGCTCCCCGGCAGCGCACAGAGGCACCAGGGAACCCCGCACCTCCGTTACCGTGTGGCCTACGGACTGTGCCAGACGGTAGCCGTCCCCGGTACTGCCGGTGAGGGGGTAAGATACGCCGCCGGTAGCCACGATGACTCGGGGGGCCTCCCGCCGCCCATGGGTACAGACCACCCCCCGAAGTGCTCCGTCCTCTATCAGCAGCGCCTCCGCCCGGTCCCGGACCAGGTCCACCGAGAGGGCCCGGAGATATTTCTCCAGAGCGGCACTAATATCAAAGGAGCGGTCTGAAACCGGGAACACCCGGTTCCCCCGCTCCGTCTTCAGCGGCACGCCATGGTCCTCAAAAAAGCGCATCACATCGCTGGGATCATAACGAGAAAAAGCGCTGTACAGGAATTTTCCATTACAGAGGACCTTGCCCTGCAGCTCAGCGGCGGAGCAGTTGTTGGTCACATTACAGCGGCCTTTCCCAGTAATATTTAATTTTTTCCCCAATCGCTCATTGGGCTCCAGAAGACAGACCCGAGCGCCGTTCTCCGCGGCAGCAATTGCCGCCATCATCCCCGCCGGACCGCCTCCGATCACGATCACATCATACATCATCGCTCTGTCCAAATACGCCGTATTCCTCCCAGATTCCCTCCAGACGGTTGAAAATCTGGGACACATCTGCATCCTTCCGGTGGCCTGCCGCCACGATCAGGGCGTTGAGCAGGCTCAGCGGCGCCACCAGGGAGTCCACAAAAGAGATCATGTCACTGCTGGCCAGCAGTGATACCGAGGCCATGGGGTACAGGGGCGAGAGGGCACTGTCGGTAATGGCCACCACGTCCGCCCCCCGGTCGTGGGCGAAGCGAACCCCCTTCACCGTGGACTGGGAGTATCGGGGGAAGCTGATGCCGATAAGTACATCCCCCGGTCCGATCCGCAGGATGCTCTCCAGGATATCCCCGGCGCTGTTACTGGTAACCAGGGTCACATTATCAAAAATAAGGTGGAAATAGAAGTTCAGATAGCCCGCCAGAAAGGAGCTGGAGCGGACCCCCAGAATGTAGATATGCTTCGCCCCCACCAATTTATCCACCACACGCTCAAAAGCAGAGCGGTCCACACTTTCGATGGCCGAGCGGATCTTGTCCATGTCTGTCTGCAGCACCGTGGTCACTACATCAGAGCCGAACAGCCGATCATTGGAGGCCCGGATCCGCTGGATGGAGGTGAGCTTGCTGCGCACGATCTCCTGGAGCGCCTTCTGCATGGCGGGGTAGCCGTCATAGCCCAGTTCCGCTGCAAAACGAACCACGGTGGACTCACTGACTCCCACCACGGTACCCAGCTTATTGGCGGTCATGAAAGCGGCTTTATCGTAGTCGGAGAGGATATACCCCGCGATCCGCCGCTGTCCCTTGGAAAAGCTGGTCATATTCTCCTGAATGATATGCAACACGTCCCTGGTCATCTGCGACTGTCCTCCAGCGTAAATACTCATTCTCTGCTATCATATACAAGTTTTGGCGAAAGTACAAGAGCCATCTGCCAAATCCCGCAAAATTTGTCACAGCTCCACCGACTCACCGGCATGAAAGAAATACAGTACCCGCCGCGTCACCGGCAGCTCCAGGATCTGCTCCAGGGCCCTGCTGTAGGCCTGAAGCTGGGGGCGGTACTCCTCTGCCCGCCGGGCAAGGCCATCACCAGACACCCAGTCCGTCTTAAAATCCACCACGGTGACAGCACCGTGCGTTACGGCAAAGAGATCCACCACACCTTGCAGGAGAATTTCCTCCTCCCCCAGGCCGGGTTCGTAGTCGCCAGCAGGAACCAGGAGGCTGAAGCGGTACTCCCGCTCCACATGCTCCGCCTGCCGCAGCTCCTCCGCCAGGGGTGAGCTCAGGAATCGCCGCACGGCGTCCCGGTCCACCGCCTGGGCCTGGTCCTCTGTCAGCAGCCGTCTTTGGAGAAGGTCATTCATGACGGTGTCCACATCTCCGTCCAAAGGCAGATACTGCATCACCAGATGGACTGCCGTACCCCGCTCCTCCGCTGTCAGCGGCAGCTTTCCGCTGAGAAACCGGGGCGCAGCCAAGGAGCGACGCACATAGGGCTGGAAGCTGTTCTCCGCGATCTCCTGGTCCTTTTCCCGGCCCTTAAGCTGCGTAGCGGTGAGCTTGGTGGGCGCTTCACAGGCAGCGGCGTAGGGATAGGTAAAGGACAGTGCCTCCCGGTCCGGTTCCGGGCCCTGATCAGAGGGCCGCTCCGGCTGTACCTCCGTCTGGTCCTCGGCGGATACGGTTTCCCCGATCTCGTGGAACGACACCATCCAGGGGAGGTCCTCCGTCAGGGACCATGTCCCCTCCTCCATGCCGGCTATGGCCCGGAGGCAGACCGCCTCCCGCCGGGCCAGCAGGGGCAGCAGTACCCACTCCGCCATGGATTTGGCGCCGTCCACCGTCTCCGGCGGCACCGGTAGGGCCGAGAGAGCCGTGAGGTCCTGGAGCTTTTTCTCCGGCGAGGCCGTAGAGGCCACCAGGATCAGCTTCTCCCGGGCCCGGGTCATGCCCACGTAGAGAAGGCGCATTTCTTCGGCCCGCATCTCCCGGCTCAGCCGTCCGCCCACAGCCCGATGGGCTGCCGTGGGGTAGCGGATATGACGGTCTAAGTCGATGAACATGGGCCCCAGACCCAGCTGGGGGTGGACTAGCACCGGGGACTGGAGATCCGTGCGGTTGAAGGGCTTATCCAGGTCCGCCAGGAACACGATGGGAAATTCCAGGCCTTTGGAGCGGTGAATGCTCATAATCTGCACACCGCTCATTGCGCTGCCGGAGGACACCGTCGGCTGTTGACCGTTCTCCAGCAGCCGGCGCAGCTGGGACACGATGGCGAAGAGGCCCCGGTACCCCGCCTGCTCGAAGGAGCGGGCGTACTCGCAGAGGGTGATGAGGTTCTCCCGCCGCTGCTCTCCGCCCTCCATGGCGCCGAAGATCCCCAGGATATTCAGCCGGTCAAAGATCCGCCAGAGGAGGCCGTGGACACTGAGGTCCTTGGCCTCTCCCCGGAGCAGGGTCAGTTGGTCCAGAAAGGCCTTGCTGTCCTCACCGCTGTCGGCCTCCAGGGCGGCATAAAAATTCCCCTGGGGATGGTTACCCCGGATCACCGCCAGCCGGTCCGGGGAAAAGCCGAACACCGGAGAGCGGAGGACGGCAATAAGGGGCACGTCCTGCCGGGGATTGTCCAAAATCTGCAGCAGGGAGTATAGCACAGCTACCTCCATGGAGGCGAAGAAATCCTCACTCTCCTGGACGGCACAGGGGATCCCCGCCTCCGCCATGGCCCGCAGGTAGTGGCGGAGCCGCGGCCCCGGGGAGCGCATGAGCACCGCCATATCCTCCGCCCGGCAGGGCCGGAGCTGTCCCGTGTCCCCGTCGGTGACGGGAAAGCCCTCATCCAACATCTCCCGAATTCTGCCAACTACAAAGCGTGCCTCCGCCAGGGGACGGCTCACCGGCTCCTCTCCCCCTCTGGGCACCCCCAGCATGTGGAACTCCACGGCGCAGTCCGCCCGCTCCGGCTTCTGCTCCGCGCCCAGATGGAGGGCTTCCTCCTCCCCGTAGTCCATCTCTCCCATTTCCCGGGACATGATGGCGCCGAACACGAAGTTCACCGCATCCAGCACCGGCTGCCGGGAGCGGAAGTTTTTGGACAGCAGGATCTTACGGGGCTCCCCATCCGCCGCCTGGTCCGACGGGGGATACTCTGTATATTTCTCCAGGAAAATCGTGGGGTCCGCCAGGCGGAAGCGGTAGATGGACTGCTTCACGTCCCCCACGGTGAAGAGGCGGCGTCCCCCCTGGGACACCGCCTCGAAGATGCAGTTCTGCACCTGGTTGGTGTCCTGGTATTCGTCCACCATCACCTCAAGGTACCGACCGGAGACGATGTCCGAGAGCTCCGTGGGCTCTCCGTCCTCCCCCAGCAGGAGCCGCACAGCGGCGTGCTCCTGGTCGGAGAAGTCGGTGACGTTCCGCCGGAGCTTCTCCCCCTGATAGGCCCGGCCAAAGGCGGCGCACAGGTCCAGCAGAGCCTCCATGGCCGGGGCGCTGCGGCGGAGATCCTCCGCCGCCTCAGCGGCGGAGGCATCCCAGATGGATACCGCCGCTTTCATCTCCTTCTTGCAGCGGTTCCACTGGCTCTGGAGCCGTGCTTTCAGCTCCGGGGCCTCACACTTTCGCACCGGGGACAGGCTGGGAAAGGTGAGTTCCCAGTCCCCCGCTTCATCCCAGCCGGTATCCGCAGCCGCTGCCAAGCCCTCCAGATGGCCCGCCTCCGTGAGAAAGGCGGGGGCATAGCCCTTCTGAAGCTTCTCGTCGCAGGCACACTCCTCTGCTCCCAGTCGCAGCAGGTTGGCCCAGTGGCGGGCCTTCCGGCTCAGGGCGGCCAGGAGCTCCCGGCCATAGACCGTCTCCCCCACGTTGCCGGGGAGGTCCGCCCAGCTCTTCTTCTGCTCCTCCAGCCATTTTTCCGGGTAGGCGTGGCTCTGGATTTTATCGTGGAGGGTCAGCACCAGCTCCTCCAGCCGCCCGTCATCCCGGCCAAATCCGAAAGCGTCCGCCAGCTGCTCCGCCCCCGGGGTCATATCCGTATAAAATTCCTCCAGCACCCGGGGCAGCACCCGGCGGCGGAGCAGGTCCGCCTCGCTCTCGTCCAGCACCCGGAAGTCCGCCGTCAGCCCCCGGCCCTCGCCGTAGTCCAGCAGGTGGACGTTCTCCCGGAGGAGGGCAGTACAGAAGGCATCGATGGTCTTGATATCCGCCTGGTAAACCAGGAGGAGCTGCCGCTGGAGATGGCGGTCACCGGGATGTTCCGCCAGGCGCTTGCCCAGCTCCTGGGCGATGCGGCCCCGGAGCTCCGCCGCCGCCGCCCGGGTGTAGGTGATAATGAGGAAGTCGTCCACATTGGCTTTCTCCTCTCCTAGCACCCGGCTGAACAGGCGATCCACCAGGACCCTGGTCTTACCGCTGCCCGCAGCGGCGGACACCAGCAGCCGTCCGCCCCGGTCATCTACCACCGCCTGCTGCTCTCGTGTCAGCTGTACGCTCATTGGCTCTCCTCCTCTCCGATGGTCTTGTCCACATGGCGCCAGAACTCCTCCGGCTTCACCGGCCGGAGGGGCTGGGCTCGGTCACAGGCCCCCTCCTCCATAAAGTGGCAGGCGGAGGCAAACTCACAGTAGGTGCAGGCATTGTCGTTCTCCCCCCGGCTCCAGGGGTCCGCATCGATGTTGCCCGCCTTCAGCTCCCGGGCGATCTTCTCCAGAAGCCTGTCCACATAGCGGCTGAGCTTCCCCAGCTCCGCGGCAGTGGCCACCCCTTTGGTGATACTGCCATCCTTCCCCAGGGTCAGGGGCAGGAACCGGGGTGACTCCAGGGCGCTGTGCTCCATGGCCCGCAGCACCTCCGGCTGGGACAGCACCAGGCCGCTGCGCCGCAGCTCCTTCTCCAGAGCCTCTTTCAGCCGCAGGGCATCCTCATTCCGGGGCGCGCTGACCAGCACGTCCCGGGCGGGAAGGTACAGCACTCCCGCCGGCACGATCGCTTTTCCAAAAAGGGCCTTTCCCTCCTTCTCCAGGGCGAACAGATACAGCAGCATCTGGATTCCCAGGCCGTGGCACAGGTCGCTGAGGTCAAAGGCCTTTTTGCCGGTCTTGTAGTCCACCACCCGGAGGTACAGCTTTCCGTCCTTCAGCCAGCCGTCCACCCGGTCCACCTTTCCGTTGACGGTGAGGGAGGCATCCTCCGTCCGGATGGTGATAGCCGGCAGCTCTCCCCCCTCCCCGAAGGACAGCTCGAAGGCCATGGGCACAAAGTCCGATTCCCTGAGCTCCCCGGCTACGTTGGTAACGATGGTGGCCGCCGTCTTTTTCAGGCGGTGGAACAGGTATTTAAACCGGGCGTCCCGGCTGTCAAAGCCGGGCATGGCCACGTCCATATACTGCCGGATGGTCTGTTCGATGAGGGCGCGCAGCTCTTCCTCCCCCACCTGAGCAAAGCCGCCCCGCTGACACACCGCTCGGGTGACATTTTCCAGGATGTAGTGGAGGAAGGTACCCACCTGAGCGGCGTCAAATCCGGCGGGCGTCCGCTCCTTGGCCCGGAGACCGTACTCCATGAAGTAGGCGAAGTGGCAGGCGTTGACCCGGTCGATGCGGCTGGCGGACATGCGGTAGCTGCGGCCATAGAGTGTCTCCACCGCCTGGGGGCTCAGCCGTCCCCGGGTCATCCCGGAGGCCCGCTCCATGGCGGCCAGGGCGGCGCTATGCGCTCCATCCCTGGCAAAGTAATCCCACAAAGGCCCACCGGGATAGCTCCCCGCCGTCTCCAGGGCGGGAACAGGGGCACTGAGACGGTAGCTCCGGCTGCCGTCCTCAGCCGTATCGAAGAGGTCCGGCAGTAGAGTGCGCAGCCGCTCCACCACAAAGGAGGGCCGCAGGGGATTTCCCTGGCTGTCGGAGGCCGGCCAGGTGACCACCAGGCTGTCTGTAGGCTGGGCCAGGGCGGCGTAGATGTTCTGCAGCTCCCCATCGAAGAGCTCCGCCCCGCTGGGGGAGAGCTCCACCCCCAGCTCCAGCAGCTTCTCACGGTCCTCCCGGGAGAGTAGCCCCTGACCAAAGGACACGGCGGGCAGCACGTGGTCGTTGGCTCCCATAAGGAACAGCACCTTCACCCGGTGGCGGTCGTTGCGGGTGATCTCCGTGACCTGGACCTGGTCCAGGGACACGGGGATGGTGCCCACGTCGTACTGGGTCAGCACCAGCTTGAACAGCCGGGCAAACTCCTCGGCGTCCAGAGGTGCGTCCTCCAGGATCTCCGCGAACTGATCCATGACGGCGCAGAGAAGCTCCCACAGCTGGCCGTATTCCGCCGCCAGCTGCAGCTCTCCCCGCTCCTCCAGGGCAGCCCGGCGCGCCTCCAGCTGGCCCGCCAGATCCAGCCGGTCCAAAAACCGCCAGAGCACCCGCAGCTTGCCGGTGGCACTCTTCTCCTCCCGGAGGCCCTGGGCCAGCTCCGAAAGGGGTGCCTGGACCCGGCGGCGCAGGGCGTTGATCTCAGCGAGGGTCGCCTCCTGCTCCGGCGTGAACCCCTCCCGCCAGCCGTCGGGGTTGGCGGTCCAGTCCTCCTCCCGTACCCACTGGGCGCCGTGGATGTCCCAGGCGATGACATAGTTCTCCAGAAGGTCGCACTCCCGGTCGGTAAGGCCCCCTAGACCAGTTTTGAGCCAGCGGAACATATCCTCGTACTCATAGCCGCCTGTCACCGCGTCCATAGCCCCCGCAATCAGGGCAATGACCGGTTTCTCCAGAATATCGCTGCGGCGGCTGAGGTACACCGGCACGCCGTAGCGGGCAAAAACGCTCTCGATGACCGCCTCATACTCCTCCAAGTTCCGGGCCGCCACCGTGATATCCCGGAAGCGGTACTGCCCCGAGCGGACCAGGCAGAGAATTTGGGAGGCCACATACTCCGTCTCCGCAAAGGGGGTGTCGGCCCGGTAGATGGCGGCAGCGCCGCAGTCACCGGTCCAGGCCCCGCCGCCGCTGAAAAAGGCGGCGGTCAGGTGAGCCAGGGCCGTAGTCGGCTTAGGTGCGGCGAGATAATCGATCTCACAGGGGACACCGCACCTCTGGGCCAACCGCACCATGCGGTCCCGGGCCCGGAGACCCTGGCGGAAGATCTCCAGAGGGCTGTCCTTCTCTCCCAGGAGTGTAATGGTGACGGACCTGGCCCGCCGGAGGAGAATGGCGATGATCTGTTCCTCCCGGGCGGTAAAATAGGAAAAGCCGTCCAGGAACACGTCCCGGCCGTCCACATAGCCAGATTTCTCCAGGTTGTCCGCCAGCTTGGCCATCCGGTCCCGCCGGTCCTTCCCCTCCCGGCACAGCCGGGACTGGTAGGCGGCGTAGATGAGAGACAGGTCTCGGAGCTTGGCCCCGGAGAGGCCCTCTACAGCGAGGTACAGCTCCCCCAGCCGTTCCGGCTCCACGCGGTAGGCCTCCAGCTCGTCAAACAGCGCCACCAGCTCTCCCAGGAATGGGGCCTTCCGGGAGGGTCGGGCGTACACCGTCAGCTGGGGCAGCACCTCTTGGAGGGCCAGCTGCATCATGAGGAGCTTGCCGCCGGCATCCAATGCGCCGTCCGCCAGACCCCCAGTTAGGGACAAAACCCGGTTGGCCAGCAGCCGGAAGCTCAGTACCTCACTGTGGCGGGCGGCGGTGGGGCCGCAGGCCCGGCACAGATCCACCTCCGCCTGGTGGGAAGCGTGCTCCGGCACCAGCAGCAGCTGGAAGCTCTCGTCTCCCAGCCGCCGGATCTCCCGCAGCATCTTTTCCGATTTACCGGAATTGGCCGGTCCCATCCATATCCGCAGCATACGTGCTCCTCTCCGTCTCTCTGCCGGGCTGCTTGTCCGTTTGGCAGCCTATCCAGCATCCAGTCAAAATTCCTCCGTCAGCCGCACACTCTCCCGCCCGCTGCCGGAAAAATGAAAAAACAGGGCAACCGGCCTTTCCAGCCAGTTACCCTGTATTATAGCAGAGCTGGTATCCTCTTTTCAACGCATTTCCCCACGAGGGTATCTGGGAGCCAGACAAACCGATTGTTTCAGCGGATCACCACATTCTCCTGGCCCAGCACTTCTACGAGCTCATCCACCAGGGACTTTGTCAGCAGGCAGCTGGTGCCCAGCCGCTTTCCTGTGTCGGCAAACACCAGCCGGGCCGGGGTCTGGCCCGGGAACATGTTGATGACCCGGTTCACATGGCGGAGCAGGGGGTCCTGGGCATTGCTGAGACGGATCCACAGGGTATTTCCCTCTAACACCTGGACGCCAGCCCTGGCTTGGGGCTGAGGCGAACTGTCCTGGGGCGGCAGAACCGTTCCCTCCCCGTCCAGGGGCGCTACATTGTCGCAGAGGATCTGGGGGGGCTTCTCGTCCCGGACAGACAGCTTGCCTTGGATCACCACGGCGCTGCCTTCTTTCAGAAAGCGGCCACACCGCTCCAGCACCTTGGCAAAGCAGAGAAGCTCAATGGAGGAGGTGTCGTCCTCCACCGTGGCATAGGCCATCAGATTCCCCGCCCGGGTGGATTTGGTCTTGTAGGCGGTGACGATCCCCGCCACGGTGATCCGCTGTTCATCCTGATATACCGTGGGGCCGCCCTCCTGGGCAAAGTCCTCGTTGATGGAGCCGATGTGGACTGCGCCGGCACGCTGGGCGGCCTCCCGGTAGGCGTTCATGGGGTGGCCGGAGAGATACAGGCCCGTCACCTCCCGCTCCTGGCGCATCCGCTCATCCAGCGCAAACTCCGGGATCTTGGGCAGGGTGATCTCTACCGTCGTCTTCCGGGACTCTCCGGTGGACATGCCGAAAAAGTCCAGCTGTCCATCCACATTCTGCCGACGGCTGTCGCCGATGGAGTCCAGGAGCTTGTCGTGGACTGCCACCAGCTGGCTGCGGTAGGCACCGAAGCAGTCGAAGGCCCCCGCCCGGATCAGGTTCTCCACCGCCCGCTTGTTGATGTCATAGTCGTACATCCGCTGACAGAAGTCCTGGAAGCCGGTAAACAGGCCGTTCTCCTCCCGCTCCCGGACCATATTCTGAATAAAGCCACGGCCGATATTCTTGATGGCCACCAGGCCGAAGCGGATGCCTCCCTCCTCCACAGTAAAGCTGTCCCGGGAGCGGTTCACATCCGGCGGCAGCAGGGCAATGCCCATGTCCCGGCACTCGTTGATATACTCCGAAACCTTGTCGGTGCTGTCCAGCACCGAGGTGAGAAGGGCCGCCATGTGCTCCCGTGGGTAGTGGTACTTGAACCAGGCGGTCTGATAGGCCACCACGGCGTAGCACACCGCGTGGGCCTTGTTGAAAGCGTAGTTGGCAAAGTCGTAGATCTCGTCGTAGATGGCCTCCGCCACATCGGCAGGGATGCCATTGGCGATACAGCCGGAGATGTTCCGCTCCGGGTCCCCGTGGAGGAAGGCTCCCCGCTCCCGCTCGATATCCTTGACCTTCTTCTTGGACATGGCCCGGCGAACCATGTCCGCCTGCCCCAGGGAGTAGCCCCCCAGGCGACGGAAGATCTCGATGACCTGCTCCTGGTAGACGATGCAGCCGTAGGTCACGGAGAGGATGGGCTCCAGGGATGGGTGCTTGTAGGAGATGAGGCTGGGATTGTGCTTGCAGGCAATGAACTTGGGGATGGACTCCATGGGGCCGGGGCGGTACAACGCCACGATAGCGGTGAGATCTTCAATGGATTGGGGCTTCAGCCCCACGCACACGCCGGTCATACCGGCGGACTCCATCTGGAACACGCCGGAGGTCTTGCCCTGGGTCAGCATGTCGAACACCGGCTGATCGTCCTCGGGGATGTTCTCCAGGGAGAAATCCGGCTCCTTCTGCCGGACCATCTGCACCGCGTCCTCCAGGATGGTCAGGTTACGAAGGCCCAAAAAGTCCATTTTCAGGAGGCCCAGCTCCTCCAGCGTCACCATGGTGTACTGGCACACCACGGACTCGTCATTCTTGGCCAGAGGCACATAGGTGTACACCGGATCCCGGGTGATAACCACACCGGCAGCGTGGGTGGAGGCGTGGCGGGGCATGCCCTCCAGGGCCTTGGCGGTGTCGATGAGCTTTTTGATCTGGGGGTCCTGCTCGTACATCTCCCGGAGGGGCTTGCTGAGCCTGAGGGCCTCGTCCAGGGTAATGTGGAGGTTCTGGGGGCCGCTGGGCACCTGCTTAGCCACCACATCCACATCGGCGTAGGGCATGTTCAGTACCCGGCCCACATCCCGGATGGCCCCCCGGGCGGCCATGGTACCAAAGGTGACGATCTGGGCCACATGGTCGTCGCCGTATTTCTCCCGGACGTAGTCCACCACCTCGCCCCGGCGGGTATCGCCGAAGTCCATGTCGATATCCGGCATGCTCACCCGCTCCGGATTCAGGAAGCGCTCAAAGTAGAGGCTGTACTCCATGGGGTCGATATCGGTAATGTGAAGGCAGTAGGACACCATGCTGCCCGCCGCGCTGCCGCGGCCAGGTCCCACCGGGATCCCCTGCCGCCGGGCAAAATTCACAAAGTCGGAGACGATGAGGAAGTAGTCGGTGAACCCCATCTTCTCGATCATATTCAGCTCATAGTCCAGCTGGTCGTGGTACTCGGGGTGGGTTTTTGCGTAACGACGTGCAAAGCCCTTCTCGCAGAGCTTCCGGATATAGGTCTGGGCAGTATAACCATCCGGCACGGCGAACCGGGGCAGGTGATACTTGCCGAAGGTGAAGGTGAGATTACAGCGGTCCGCAATACGCTGGGTGTTCTCCAATGCGTCGGGATACTGGGAAAATAAGTCGGCCATCTCCTCGGTGGAACGGACATAGAAGTTCCGGGGCTCGTAGCGCATCCGGTTCTCGTCCTCCACCAGCTTTCCGGTCTGGATGCACAGGAGCACATCATGGCTCTCCGCATCCGCGGGAGCCAGATAGTGGCAGTCGTTGGTACACACCAAGGGGATCCCCGTCTCCTCATGGATACGCAACAACCCCTGGTTCACCACCGCCTGATCTTTGATACCGTGGTCCTGGAGCTCCAGGTAGAAGTTCTCTTCCCCAAAGATGTCCCGCAGCTCCAGGGCGTAATCCCGGGCGGCATCATAACTGCCGTTCACCAGGCGGCGGGGGATCTCACCTGCGAGACAGGCGGACAGGGCGATAAGCCCGCCGCTGTACTGGCGCAGCAAGTCCATGTCCACCCGCGGCTTGATGTAGAAGCCCTCCATATAGGCCATGCTCACCATGTAGCTGAGGTTCCGGTAACCCTCCTCGTTGCGGCAGAGGAGTACCAGGTGGCGGCTCTCCGCGTCAAACTCGTGGACCTTGTCAAACCGGGTCCTGTCAGGAGGGGTCACATAAACCTCACAGCCGATGATGGGCTTTATTCCCTCCTTCAGGCAGGCACGGTAGAAGTCGATGGCACCGTACATGACGCCGTGGTCGGTTACGGCCACGGCGCTCTGTCCCAGTTCCTTGACCCGTTTGGCCAGACCGTCGATCCGGCAGGCCCCGTCCAGGAGGCTGTATTCCGTATGGACATGGAGGTGAACAAAGGACATAGGCGTTTCCTTTCTAATAGCGATACAGGGTTTGCCGTCTATTAATGATGAAAAGCCGTCTTATTCCAGAGGCTTTCCGCAGTCAGGACAAAAGTTGGGTAAGCTGGAAGGGATCCGTCCTCCCAGCATCAGGGAGGCACCGCAATGGGGACAACGCAACCGGGCATAGGCCAGCACAATGCCGGAGACAACGCCCACAATTCCCAATATGCACAATACAACAGCTGGAACAGGGACTGTCTTTTTGGACAAGGACAAAACAGCCCAGGCCAACAGCAGCAGCCCCAGGCCGCCATAAAAGAGGCCGTGAACTATTTTCAGTGCCTGATGACAGCTCATTGGTTCGTTTGCGTTGTCCATAGGGCACTCTCCTTCTCCCTTCAGTTCTCCATAGCATCTCCTCCAGGACCTCTGCATGGACATGGAGGAGAACAAAGGACATGGACGTTTTCCTTCTGATAGCGATGCTGGGTCTATCTCTTGAATGTGACAGAAAGCAGTTTTATTCCAGCGGCTTCCCGCAGTTGGGGCAAAAGTTGGGCACTTCGAAGGGGAGCCGTCCCCTCTGCATCAGGGAGGCATCGCAATAGGGACAGCGCAGCCGGGCATAGGCCAGTACAATGCCGGAAACAAAAGCTGCCAGCCCTAAAACAGCCAATACAATGCCGAGGATAGCGTTCCACCGATACTGGATACCACATCCCAGCGCCAGCGACAACAGGCCGCCGAAACAAAGCCCATAGGCTACCCCCAATGTTTTCCCGAGATCCGTTTCTCCCTTTTTCTGCTTCATGGTATCTTCTCCTTTCAGCAGCTCTCCGTCAGCATCTCCTCCAGGATCTCCACGGCGCCGGAAATATAAATGGTGCAATTCTTTTTAAACCCCAGGCGAGCGGCAGCAGCAGATCCCTCCAGCGCATCAGGACGCTCCTTCAGCTCCGCGCAACGCACAGTTGGAAAACGCTCCAAAAATCTCCGCTGGAATTCCCGCATCTTCTCGCCGGCTAGTTCCTTCGCCTCCAGGTCATTCGCTACACTATGGGGAAAACGAAGGCCCAGCACCACAGCTGCCCCGCTGACAGTACCGCAGATCTCCCCACTGCGAAAGCCTCCTCCAAAGCAGCCCAGAATGGGCGCCAGCTCCTCCGGGGCATAAGGCAACATATCGCAGAAAGCGCAGGCCACCGCCTGGGCACAGCTATAACCTTTTTCGTGGTAGCTGTTGGCCAGGGCGGTCCGGTCCAGTTTCTCACACATAGTCGTATCCTCCGTTTATGAGCGGCTCAGTGCAATGAGCTTGCGGAGCCGGTGGTTGAGACAGCTCTTTGTAATGGGCGGGTCAAATTCCTCCGCCAGTTGGCTAAGAGTCAGCTCCGGGTAGGTCTCCCTGAGAATGATAGTTTCCTTCAGCTGAGGCGGCAGACTTTCTACCCGGTCCAGCTCATAGAGCCGCCGGATGGCCTCCAGCTGCTCCTGAGCGGCGTCCACCGCCTTGTCCAGATTAGCGGACTCGCAGTTTACCCGCCGATTTACTCCGTTGCGCAGCTCCTTCTCCGCCCGGGCGTTCATCAGCTCCATGGCTGAGAGCGGCGCACCCATGGCAGTGAGCAGGTCCTCGATCTGGTCGCTGTTTTTGAAGTAGGTAACCTGGTAGCCTCCCCGGGCCACCTGCTTGGGCTGGTAGCCCATGTCAGACAGCAGGGCATAGAGCTCCCGGCTGGCCTGGGCGTGGCTGGTGACCAGCTCCAGGTGATAGCGCTTGGCGGGGTCGGTAATGCTGCCGCCGGAGAGAAATACCCCCCGCAGAAAAGCGGAGCGGCAGCAGTCCTCCTCCAGAAGGCCAAAGTTGATGTGGAGTACCGGGTTCTGCCGGGGATCAAAACCAAAAGAGTCGATGATCTTTGCCAACTTCCCCGTCTCCGTGATCTGAAAGATATATTTCTGCTCATTGTCGCTGGGCAGCCGGTCAAATTCCATACCGAAGGCCCGGTCCAAAAGCTTGGGAAGCCTCTGGGCAAAGCTTTCGCTCTCGGTGATCACCCGGACCTCCTGAGCGGTAAAGGTGTTGCAGTAGAGCAGAGCGCCGTAGAGCTCCGCCCGGGCGCAGCAGCCCCGACTCATGGATGCCCGACACAGCTCACTCTTTACTTCTCCCGAAAAAGACACGGCGCACTTCGCCTCCTCACAGGCAGAGATTCCCCCTTTTCTTTTGAAAAAGAAAAGGGGCAAAAGAAAACTTCGCGCGAAACTTCGTTTCGCGTATCTTAGGTCAGTAACGAAAGGTCACCTGGCGGCAGGTCTGGCAGATGTAAACAGGAATGCCGGTGCCGTCCGCCCGAGTATTCAGTTTGGCAATCTTGTCGCAGTCTGGTGCAGATACAGGCCCCATAAAAGGGTGCAGCTTCCGCGTCAAATACAGAAAGCTGTTACTCTCCAGAAAGCAGGTCTCCATTTCCTTACCACAGAGCGGGCATTTCATCGACCTCTCTCCTTTTCCCCATAAGCGAAACAACGTTTCGCGTAAAAAGTTCTTTTTGGTTCTTTTTCTTTCAAGAAAAAGAACAGAACCTGCCGTACAGCCGCCCTTACGCCTCGCTGCGGTAGCGGCCAAGGCCGGCGATGCGGACGCTGCGCTGGGCGTGGAGCTCCAGCAAGGCAGCCGCCAGCAGTTCGGGGTCATGGCGCACCAGGCCGTCCCGGACGGTGGACACGGGGCGGCTCACAAGCTCCACCCCCAGCTCGGCGCAGGCGGTCTTGTCAAAACGCAGAGGCTCCGCTCCCTCCTGGGCGTAGCTGCCCAGCACATCGTGGGGAATCGTGCCAGAGTTCACCAGGCACAGATGGAACAGCCCCGTTGCTGAGTGCTGGAAAATGGCACGGATGTGGTCGGCGTTGGAGTAACCCTCCGTCTCCCCTTCCTGGGTCATCACGTTGGCAATGTAAATTTTCAAAGCGTCGGAGCGAAGGATCGCCTCTGCAATACCATCCACCAGCAGGTTGGGGATAATGCTGGTATAGAGGCTCCCAGGCCCCAGCAGTATCATGTCCGCCTCCTCGATGGCAGCAATGGCCGGCGCTAACGCCGGCGGCCGCTCCGGAATCAGACGGACCCGACGGATGCGGCAATCCTCCCGCTTCTTGCAGTAGAAGATCTTGGACTCCCCCAGGACCCGTGCCCCATTTTCAAACTCCGCCTCCAGCTGTACATCGGTGGTAGTCACCGGCAGCACGGTGCCCGTAATAGCCAGGACCTGACTCATGCGGCTCACCGCCTGGTCAAAGCTCCCGGAGATGCCGTTGAGAGCGGCCAGAAAGAGGTTGCCGAAGCTCTGCCCCCGGAGGGAGCCCTCCGTGAAGCGGTAATGGAGCAGCTCGCTCATCAAAGGCTCCACGTTGGCCAGTGCCTCCAGACAGTTCCGGATGTCCCCCGGCGGCAGCATGCCCAGCTCCTGACGCAGCACGCCGGAACCGCCGCCGTCGTCCGCCACCGTGACAATAGCGGTCAAATTGTTGGTGTGGCGCTTGAGCCCCCGCAGCATAGTGCTCAGCCCCGTTCCGCCGCCAATGGCCACGATCCGGGGGCCCTTTCCGCTGGGGCCTCGATAAATGGTTTGTTCTGTCATAGTTCTTTAATTCGTCACATCCGGGTCATATCCCGATGGTTTTCTGTGACCCGATACCCCAGAGAAGTTATATACTCCGCCAGTGCGTGGGTCACTGCCACAGAGCGATGGTGGCCGCCGGTACATCCTATCGCCAATACCAGCACTGTCTTTCCTTCCTCCCGGTACAGCGGCAGCACAAATCGCAGCAGATCCTTCAGCTTGTCCATAAACTCCCCGGTCTCCTGGAAGGAAAAGACGTAGTCTCTGACCTCCTTATCCAGGCCTGTGCAGTTGCGCAAGGCATCAATATAGAACGGATTTGGCATAAAGCGCACGTCAAAGACAAGATCTGCCTCCATGGGCAGACCGTGCTTAAAGCCAAAGGATACCAAGCTTACAGTCATCTCCCCGCTGGTCTGGTCCCCGCCAAAAAGGCGCACCAGTTCTCCACGGAGTCGGGCAGTAGAGTAGGTGGTAGAATTGATGACCACATCCGCCTGTTCCCGGACCGGGGCCATCATCTGAATTTCCTGATTCACCGCTGCTTCCAGGGTACCGGCCTGCTCCTGCAGAGGATGGAGACGGCGGGTCTCCTTGTAGCGCTTAATAATGGTGCGTACATCCGCCTCCAGGAACAACAGCTTGCACTGGTACTCCTTTTCCCGCAGGGTATGCAATACATCCAGAAAGTCATCGAAGTTGTCGGCAGTACGTACATCGTACACCAGCGCTACCCGGCTGTATCGGCTGCTGCCTGCGGCGCAAAACTCCGCAAATTTTAAAATCATCCCCGCCGGCATATTATCCACGATGTAAAAGCCGATGTCCTCCAGGAAAGAAGCCGCCTTGCTCTTTCCGCTGCCGGACAGGCCGGATATGATCAGTATCTCCATGGCGCTGCCTTTCTCTCTATTCGCGGCATCTTCCGATGCCGGCACATATCTCTCACTGTTTATTTCCCGGCCCCCGCAGGATCCGGACCTCCGGTTCCAGTTCCACACCAGTCTCCCGGTACACCGTCTCCCGCACTTGGTCCATCAATACCAGCACATCAGCGCAGGTGGCACCGCCGGTATTGATGACAAATCCGGCATGCTTGGGGGACACCATCGCGCCTCCCACAGCAACACCCTTAAGGCCGCACTGCTCGATAAGCGCCGCGGCATAGTGGCCCTCCGGCCGCTTGAAGGTACTGCCTGCGCTGGGGTATTCCAGGGGCTGTTTCTCCCGGCGGCGGCGGATCAGCTCCTCCATCTCCCGGCGAATCATCCCAGTGTCCCCAGGAGTCAGTTTCATATCCGCATACAGCACAACACCACCATTCGTACCAAAGCAGCTGCGGCGATAGCCGAAGACCAGCTCATCTCCCCGCATCTCCACAACGCCCCGGCCCGGCAGCCATGCCGTCACAGCATCCACCACCTGGCACATCTCTCCGCCGTAGGCACCGGCGTTCATGAACACCGCCCCGCCCAGGCTGCCGGGAATCCCATGGGCAAAAGCCAGCCCCGCTAACCCCTGTTCCATGGCAAACACAGCCAGTCTGGCCAGCGAGATGCCCGCCCAGGCCCGGATGGTTGTCTCTCCTGTCCGTTCCATCTGGTCCATGGCAGTAGTAACAATGACCAGAAGATCCAGGCCAGCATCGTCTACCAACAGATCGGACCCATTGCCCGCCACCATCCAGGGCCAGCCCTCCTCTGTCGCCAGGTTCAGCAAAGCGGCCAGCTCCTCCGGTGAGGCAGGAAAAGCCATGCGCCGGGCCGGACCGCCAATCCGGAAAGTGGTATGACCGGACATTGGCTCATCGTGCAGAACGCGGAGATGGGGAAGCTGCTGAGCAATCACCGTATCAAATCCTTTATACCAGGACATGAAAAGTCTCCTAACTTTGCAGAATTTCTCAGCCGGAAACACCCAACAGGGCAGCGCCGATGATGCCGGCATCGTTGCCCAACCGGGCCCTCACCAGCTTGGTGCGGCGCTCCGCCTCCCGGCCAAAGCACATATCCAGCACCTTGGACTGCAGGGATGCCAAAAGCTCCTCATCAAGCCCATGGCTGACGCCGCCGCCCAGAGCGATGACCTCCGGCTGAAAGATGTTGATGAAATTGGCGAGACCCTCGGCCAGATAGTCCAGGTACTGCTCCAGTACCGCCTTGGCTGCGGCATCGCCGGAGCGCATGGCCGCGAAGACCGTGCGGCCATCTACCTGCTCCAATCCACCGGATACCTGCCACATAGCGGAGCCAGGGTTGGCCTCCATAGCTGTCTTGGTCTGGCGAACCAGAGCGCTGGCGGAGGCATAGCGCTCCCAGCAGCCCCTACGGCCGCAGGTACAGAGCTCACCGCCGTGGACGATAACGATATGGCCACCCTCGCCGCCAAAGCCGTTACACCCGGACTGAATTTTGCCGTGCAGAATGATGCCGGTGCCGATACCGGTACCCAGGGTCACCAGAATCAGACTCTCCAGCTTCTCACCATAGTGGTAGTATTCCCCCAGAGCGGCGCAGTCCGCATCATTGCCCAGGTGCACGGGTACATCCCAGCGACGGTGGAAGATCTCCGCCACCGGCATGAACCGGATGGGAATATTTACGGTTTTGATCACCATGCCCCGGCGATTGTCTACCGAGCCCGGAAAGCCCATTCCCACCGAGGCCACCTGGCTGCGCTCTATATGGTTTTCCTCCAGCAGCCCCAGCGCCATATCCACCAGCGTCTCCCCCATCTGCTCCATGGAGACAAACTGCAGAGGCATTTTCTTTGTAGCCACCAGCCGGTAGCTCTCGTCTACCAGTCCGGCCTTCAGGTTGGTTCCGCCAACATCAATACCTACATAGTACATAGTATTCCCACCTTATTTCAACATTCTCATTTCTGACAGCACTTCTCAGCTGCCCTGAACATGGCGCTCCAGCTCCTCCGCCAGCTTGGCAGCGGCGTTGTAGCCATATTTCTTGGCACGGTTATTCATGGCAGCTACCTCCACGATCACTGCCAGGTTCCGCCCCGGTTGGACTGGGATGGTCACGATAGGCAGTTTGATACCCAGGATATCCACCGTCTGTTCATCCAGACCGAAACGGTCATAAAATTTGTCCTCCTGCCAGCGCTCCAGCTCCACCACCAGATCGATCTGGGATTCCAGCTTGACAGCGCTCATGCCGAAGAGCTGCTGCAGGTCAATAACGCCAATGCCACGCAGTTCGATGTAGTGGCGGATCAGCTCCGGAGCCTTGCCAAGCAGCCGGTCGGATACCAGCCGAATGTCCACCGCGTCGTCCGCTACCAGCCGGTGACCTCGTTTGACCAGCTCGATGGCGGTCTCGCTCTTACCGATGCCGCTGTCACCAATGATCATGACGCCCTCACCGTAGATATCAAGCAGCACACCGTGGCGGGTAATCGTGGGGGCCAGACGGAGGCTGAGATACTCGATAACCCGGGTGGTAAAGACCACCGTGGTATCTGCCGTATGGAGCAGCGTCCTCTGATGCTTCCGGGCCATAGTCAGGCACTCCGGATAGATATCCAAATCGCGGGACACTACCAGGGCAGGAATATCGTACTCAAAAAGGCGGGAGAAGCTCTCTGTTCGCTGTTCTGTGGTCATGCTCTCCAGCATTTTTGTCTCCGCCATGCCGATAACCTGGAGACGGCGTTCATCAAAGTAGTCAAAAAAGCCCACCAGCTGAAGACCAGGGCGGTTGACGTCGCGGATACCCACCAGGGCATTCTCAAAGTCTTTTCCTTTATTTACGACGGCTAAACCAAGATGCTTCACCAATTCAGAAAGCTTTACGCCGCCCCTCATCTCATCCTGCTGAATCATTGGTCTTCCTCCCTCTTCAAAATCCTCTTGACAGGGGAATTTTGCTGGGAATATTATAGTATAAATGGGCAGCCTTGACAAGAGCGCAAAAACTTTTGAAGTTTTTTCATTTTATGCTTGCATTTCCTGTCAAACTCTGCTATTATATCAGTCGGTGCTTTTGGCACATGTTTTATTTAGAACAGCAAGGAGGTGCAACGGATGGCTAAGTGTCAATTCTGTGACAAGGGTGTTACCTTTGGCATCAAGGTGTCC
>CALXGE010000011.1 GCA_944387775.1 uncultured Oscillospiraceae bacterium
ACCTATACGATCAATTAGCCTGCCGTCCAGGCGGGCTGGGTTGTTGCGCCCTTCCGGGGGAAGGTTTTCATAACAAATAAGCCCCCAATGTTTCGCCCAGCTCCTTCAGCGCGGGAACAGCCTCATTCAAAACCAGGAAATTCCCTCTGCTGCCGGCTTCCAGTACCGTCAGTCCGAAGGACTCGGAGTAGGAGGGACAGATAAAAAGATTGGAGAGCGTAAACAGCTCAAACACGCCCTGCCTGGGAAACCCCTCTGGATAGCCGATGTCAGATGTGAACAGGATATCGGTTTCATCCAATCCGTACCGTTTCCCCTCCATGCGTATCATGGTTTTATAGACATGGCTTGGAATGTCGGCGCTGGGGAAGTCGCAGAATACCACCTTGCAGCGCTTTTCTGTCTGGGACTTGATGGCGCCCATTAGCGCCGCAACTTTTTCAAATTGCTTTCCGGTTGTCAGCCTGGCAGGATAGACCGCCAGAATGTCTGCGCGCATGAGATCAATGTTTTCGGCCACCCGCTGCACATCCGGGCTCATGGAGGAGAGAAGCGGCAGTGTATTGTATACAACCGCGCATTTTCCCTCGGGAATATCGTATTGTCTGGCCAGTGCGGGAATGCCGGAATAGGTGGGGTAGATAAACCGGGTCCGGGGCATGTCGGTAAATCATGCGGAAAAGGGGTACTCCACTTCTCTGGGGCGACTGAGGGGAAGAGAGTGGGTGAAGGCCAGGAAACGGACATGGGGCAGCTGCTTCTGCGCTGTCCGGATGGCGATGTTGTGGACCAGGTGCCATCCCTGATATAAAATATCGTGCAGGATACACACATCCACATCCTTCAGATGCCGTACAAAATCCGCAGCGATCACATCGGCTTCCTGAAAAAATGTTTCATGCACATTTCCTGAAACATGGGAGTAGTCGTGCCATGTGATATTTTTCCCATTCAGGGTATTGGTAACCTTGACCCACTCGATACGCTGATCCAAGAAGATCCCCGTCCGATCACTGTCGGGACAGGTTTCACTCACAAGAACCTTGACAGGAATATCGGCCTGCAGCAGCATCTGGATTTGATCCGCCACTACATTTACCAGGGAGTACGTGGAGGAGAGGCCGGAGAACATGGTTACAATGGCAACCTTCATACGGAGGAGACTCACATCCTTCTTTATGGTATTTGGCGCAGCAGAATCCTGCTGCGCCAAATTTTTATGCCTGGTTTGTGGTGCTGTCGCACATACACTCGTCAAACAAGTCCAACTTCTGCTTCAAAATACTCTCCAGACTGGCAATAGAATTTACCATGGATTCCACCGACTGATTGGTCTGCAGGATGATTTCAGGAGAGATTCCGGGAATAGAGAATACCTTCTGCAGCTTTTCGCCTTCCGCATTCAGAATATGCGCCAATGCAGCCTGTTGCAGCGCAATGGACTCAAACAGGTCTGAAACTGCCTGACTGCGGAAATCGGGAGCCACTGTGGTCGTGGTGGTGGTTGAAGTTGTAGATGTGGTCGTCGTTGTGCTGGTAGTGCTGGTAGTGCTGGTGGTGCTGGTAGTGCTGGTAGTGCTGGTAGTACTGGTAGTACTGGTGGAGCTAGTGGTGCTGCTGGTGGTCAGAAGACAGGCTGTTGGCTCCGGCAGCTGGCCGATAAACAGCTCGTTATGGCTTTCTGAGTTTCCGGTAAATGTGTCAAATACAATATTACCGTTTATCTGGCTGTAGGTGGTGTTTGCGGCGGCATAAGGGGCCAGGACAGATCCATAAATTGCAGTGGTGCTGTTGGACCAGGTCAGTGCATCCGGGTAGTTCCACAGGATTTTTCTCGCGTTTTCTCTGGTTGCCGCGATTCCGTTTCGGAATATCTGGTAGCTGCCGTACTGAATATTCGCACCGGTCACATTGATCAGAATAGTAGAGTCAATGGGAGCGATGATGTTGATTCCATTTAACTGGTTGAGAGACAGACCGGTACCATAGATGTTGGAGCTGTCAAACCGGAAGATGTTCAGATCCGGATTGGTACCGGTCAGGTTGAGCTGATTGAATAAAACTTCACCGGTTCCGTTCTCCACAAGCGCGCCCCAGAATGCGGATGCGCATTTCAAATACCGCTCTGCCTCCGCAAAATCAATGGGAGTGCCCGTGACAAGAGCTCCATTGGGGTTCCCCATGGTATAGCTGAGCACGGTGCTGCTGGGACTGATGACGGTGTTTCCGCTTGCATTGGAGCCTGCGGACACATTGACGTCGCCGCTTATCACAAAGGATGGGTCGGTATTGGCAGGCGGGAGCGGGATGATTCCGGCACCGACGCCGTAGTTGCTCAGCGTCGCATTGCCGCCAACGGCGACTCTGCCTTCGGCATCCGTATTGCTCATGCTCATATTGCCGAATACGAATACATTATAGTCATTGGCCAAGCCTAAATTGACTGCCATGTGCAATCCTCCTCGTGCGAGAGTAAGCTTCTGCGCACAATATCAATATATGCCGCAGCCAAAGGGAGGTTACGAAAAAGGCGGGACCTCTTTTGAGGTCCCGCCTGACAGAGCAGCAGTATACGCTTACGGCTGAGTAGTGGTGTCACACAGGCAGCTTCCAAAAGTGGAGAGCTTGGACTGCAGAATCATTTCCAGCCTGGAAACAGCGTTCACCATGGATTCCACCGACTTGTTGGTGGCAAGCAGCACCTCCGGCGTAACATCCGGCAGGGCCACCATTTTCTGAATTTTTTCACCCTCAGCATTCAGAATGTGGGACAGAGCAGTTTCCTGCAAAGCGACGGATTCGATAATATCGGTTACAGCCTGCTCTCTGGTAGTTGCGCTGGGGGTAATAACTGGCATACCCATAAATGGCTCGCTCCTTATATTGCATTAAGCTTTCGCTCGAGTACATAATATGCTGCCGCCATGAATTGGGTGTATGCTTCTGCGGCGCATCTCTGTACGGAAGGAGCATCCGCGCCAAATGGATACAGCCAAACACTCTCCTGACCGCTGTTCCAGGTCGCAGACAAGATTTGCTCCGTCAAAGCCTCATGGGAAATGCCTGGTGTTCTACCGAGAGAGGTGCACAGTGCCGGCCATCACAAGGTTGAGGCCTGGCGCCTCAGCAGCATCTCCAGATAGGACCGGCGCGTCAGCCGCTTCCGGTCCACCCCCAAGCGGTCCAGCAGTGTCAGCAGCCGTGCCACGGATGTCTCACGGCACTCCTCTGAGGCAGCAAGGGTCTCCAGCTCCACGAATTTCCCCAGCCCCACCACGTCGTCCATACAGAGCGTCACGTCGTCCAGACGGTATGTGTACCGGGTCTTATCGACCGTAAAGACCGGCCGGTAACCCAGGGCTTCCAGCAGCTTTTTTGCTGTCTCCCCGTCCGCTACCGCTGTCTCATACTCCGTTCTGGTGTTGGAAATCTGGTCTAGTTTTGGCCCTTTGTAGGTCAGCAGGCTCTCGCAGGGGCCGTCAGGCAAAACCGTCAGACTGCGCAGCCGCAGGGCCTCGTCTGTCCGACGAAAATCCCGCTGGTCCCCATTAAAATATATGTCCGTTTCCCGCACCTGCTCGCAGGGTACAAACCCGCAGGATTGTGCCCGGTGCAGCACCTCCTCAGAGGACATCCCCTCCAAAGAAGCTTTGAGCTCAATTTCCAGCATCGTTACGCCTCCCGTTTTTCTGCCACGCCTGCCAGCAGCTGATCTATCATATCCTGCACCCGCCGGTGGCACTGCTCCGGCGTATAGTGCTCCAGATTCTCCCATCCAAATTGGGTCAGCAGGTATGCACCCAGAAATCCCTCCGTCAAGGCTTCCGGGGACAGGTCCCGGCGCAGACGGCCCTGATCCTGGGCCTCCCGGACCATCTGGCCCAGGATCTCCACCAGTTCCTGACGAGTCACATGGAGCTCACTGTCAGGAGAGAGGTTGGAGTAGAGGATCCTTCGGGACAGGGTAAGATACCGGATGGAGTCTGTCACCAGGGTTTCCATTACGCGCCGCAGCTTTTCCAGACTGTCGGGTTCGTCCCGGAGATCCTCGCTTATCAACTGGCGGACTTCGTCCAAAGCCGCCTCAGCAATTCCCAGAAGCAGATTTTCCTTGCTGGAGAAGTAGTTGTACAAGGTTGCCTTGGAGACCTCAGCCGCCTCGGCAATATCCTCCATGGTCGTTTCTTCGTACCCTTTAGCGGTAAAGAGCCGCCGGGACATCTTCAAAATCCGGTTTCGGCACTGAATCTTATTCAGTTCCCGTCTTCCCTGTTTCATACCGTACACCCGTTATCCCGGACCTTCCAGGAAGGCCCATCTTAGTTTCCATTATTATAACTATAACAGAATCCGATCTTCAGCGCAACTGTCGTCCCCATTTCGCCCAAAAAGCGCTGCTATTATCTTCTGCTTTTGTTTATACTGAACAAATTTACGCCGCGAATTTTTCTGTGTGCACTGCCTGATTTAACAATTCTTGTACTTGATGCTAAATTTAGAATATAGTACAATATTTTATCATAGATCTCTCAGTTGTGCAATGGATCCGAGGAAAGGAGGAGAACCAGTTGTCAATGAAAGTCATTGCCTACGATGTGGGCACCACTGGACTCAAGACCTGTATGTTCCGCATCTCCGCCGAGGAAAGCGTACAATATCTGGCCGGCGAGGTGGAGCACTATGAGCTCCATGTGCTGGAAAACGGCGGCGTGGAGCAGGATGCGTCGGACTGGTGGGACGCCATGGCCCGCAGCACCCGGCGCCTGCTGGAGAAGAGCGGTACCGCCAAGGAGGAGATCCGGGGCATCACCTTCTGCTCCCAGTTTCAGACGGTGGTGATGGTGGATAAAGCGGGCAAGCCCCTGCGCCGCGCCATGAGCTGTATGGACGCCCGTGCGGATCTCCAGTTCAAGCGCTGCATGGCCACCGGACTGAAGGTGGAGGGCTTGGACATTGTCAAAGTCCTCAAGTACCTGAAGATCACCGGGGCGGTATCCGGCAGCGCCAAGGACCCGGCCTGGAAGTATCTGTGGGTACGGGACAATGAACCGGAAATCTTCCGCAATACATACAAATGGCTGGACGCCAAGGAATATCTGACCTGCCGGGCCACGGGAAACATGGTGGCCAGCCGCGACGACGCCTGCGCCACCTTCCTCTACGATGTAAAGAACCGCTGCTGGAGCAAGACCCTGTGTAAGATGCTGGGCATCAACATGGAGCACCTGCCGCCTCTGTGCGACTCCACCGATAAGGTGGGGGACCTGCTGCCCCAGGCGGCAGAGGAGCTGGGACTGGCTGCGGGTACACCGGTCTTTTCCGGGGCCAGCGATGTGAGCTTGTGCTCTGTAGGAGCCGGCTGCGTGGAGCTGGGAGATGTGCTGGTATACTCGGGTACCTCAGGCTGGGTAGCTACCACAGTGGGAAAACTCCACCTGGATCTGGGGAACCTGATCGGCGCCCTGGTGGGCGTGGACCCCACCACCTACAACTACGTGGCGGAGGTGGAGACCTCCGGCAAGTGTATGGAGTGGGTCAAGGACCGCATTGACCAGATGGGCATGGACTACGACCAGATGATCGAGTACATCAAGGATACCCCCGCCGGCAGCAACGGCGTGGTGTTCTCTCCGTGGATGCACGGCAACCGCTGCCCCTTTGACGATGCCAACTCCCGGGGTGTGTTCTTCAATCTGGATATCACCACCCGGGGCTCTGATCTCATGAAGGCCGTGATCGAAGGCGTCTGCCTGCACATGCGCTGGCTTCTGGAGTGCACGGAAAACACCTTCCCCACCAATCCTGTGGTCCGCTTCACCGGCGGCAGCGCCATTGCGCCCTATATCTGCCAGGTCATGGCCGATGTGCTGGGACGGGATGTGGAGACTGTGGAAAATCCCCGGCAGGTAGGAGCCATGGGTGCAGCGGCCCTGCTGGCTGTCAGCTTTGGCCTTCTGCCGGACATCAAGGATATCAAGAAGATCATAAAGGTCCAGGCGATCTACCATCCCCGGCGGGAAAATACCGCTGTCTATGACCGAATTCTGCCGGTATTCAAGGACCTGTACCACAACAATAAAAAGTCTTTTGCGGCCCTCAACGAAGGAAAATAATCAGTATGAAACGATACCAGTAAAAAGCAACAGGAGGAATCGGTATGATGAAAGAACATTACGGCGTGTCCCATTGGCCGGATGAAAAAGAGATCTTTGCCAAAATGGACCGTCTGGTCAACCAGCCCCTTCACCACATCAAGCCGGAGGCGATGAAGCGCTATCTCAACTACTTTGATACCAGGTGCAGAAGCTCCAAGGCCATGATCGAAGAGGCGAAAAAGGTCATTCCCGGCGGCGTACAGCACAATCTGGCCTTTAACTATCCCTTTCCCCTGGTCATTACCAAGGCGGAGGGGGCGTACCTCTACGACATCGACGGCAACCGGTATGTGGACTATCTCCAGGCTGGCGGTCCCACCCTGCTCGGCAGCAACTATGGCCCGGTCAACGAGAAGGTGTGGGAGGTGGTCCGGGAATCCGGTCCGGTGACCGGCCTGTTCCATCCCTTTGAGAAGAAGCTGGCGGAGAAGATTCGGGAGTGCATGCCCTGGGTGGAAATGTATCGCTGCCTTGCCAGCGGCACCGAGGCTGACATGGTGGCCATCCGCATTGCTCGCACCTACACGGGCAAGCAGCGGATCGTGAAGGTGGGCGGCGCCTACCACGGCTGGAGCGATCAGCTGGTCTACTCCCTCCACATCCCCTACACCAAGACCTTCGAGGCCCACGGCATCCCCAAGGAGGCCAGCGCCAATACCTGTGAGTTCTTTCCCGGCGACGTGGACGGCCTGAGAAAGGTGCTGGAGGAGAACGAGAAGTACGGCGGCACCGCGGCGGTGCTCATCGAGCCCTTCGGCCCTGAGAGCGGTACCCGCCCGGTGGCCATGGACTTTGCGGCCAAGGCCCGGGAGCTGTGCGACGAGTTTGGCGCCCTGCTGATCTTCGACGAGGTGGTCACTGCCTTCCGGGTAGGCCCCGGCGGCGCCCAGGGATTCTTCAATGTGCGGCCTGACCTCACTGTATTCGGCAAGATTGTGGCCGGCGGCTACCCCATGGCCGGCGGCGTAGGCGGCCGGGAGGAGATCATGTCCTGCGTGGCGGCAGGCGTCAAGGCCGGCAAGAAAAAGGCCTATGTGGGCGGTACTCTGACGGCCAACCCCCTCAGCTGTGCGGCGGGCTACTTTGCCATCGATGAGATCATCCGCCAGGATGCAGCCAAGAAGGCCGGTGAAAACGGCGACAAGCTCTGCGCAGGCATCCAGAAGCTGATCGACAAGTATGATCTGCCCTTCGTCACCTGGAACACCGGCTCCATTGTCCACTTCGAGGTCTCCGACGTCATGTACCTGAGCGTCACAGACCCGGATATCTTCACCAAGATCCCTGAGCGGCAGAAATATATTGAGGAGTTCGGCGCGGCCCTGACTGCCAACGGCGTGATCACCCTGGCCGGCTCCCGTATCTATACCAGCATGGCGGATAACGACCAGACCATCGCCCAGACTCTGAACGCATTTGAGGACGTATTTTCCAACGTGGAGCGCTGAAAGGAGAACACGATATGATCCGTAAACTGGATGTGGAAAACCTGACTTACGCTTTTCCTGAGGTGGCCTTCGACAACGACTATGTGATTGCCACCTATCAGGCCAAGGTACAGACCAAGAACATTGAGAAGCTGGCCATGGCCATTGCCGACGAGCAGACCACCGGCACCTGGATCAAGGTGGGGGCCGACTCTCTGGAGAAGACCCGGCGCTTCGGCTCCAAGCTGGTGGCCCTCTACGAGGTGCCTGATGTGGGCTGCGACTACCAGTCCGACGAGCCGCCTATGTACATCATCCAGGTGGCCTACCCCATGTCCAACTTCTCCACTAGTATGTCCGCCATGCTGACCATCCTCTTTGGCAATATCTCTGCCTCCGGCATGATCCGGCTGATCGACGTTGCCTTCCCCAAGAAGTTCATCGCCCAGTTCCAGGGCCCCAAGTTCGGCGTAGAGGGCCTGCGGAAGGTGCTGGAGGTGCCTGACCGGCCCCTCCTCAACGCCATGATCAAGCCCAACATCGGCTGGACGCCGGATGAGGGCGCGGACCTGTTCTATCACGCCTGCAAGGGCGGCGTGGACATCATCAAGGACGATGAGCTGATGCTGGCTGACGGCCCCTTCTGTCCTCTGAAGGACCGGGTCACCAAGTTCATGGAGAAGGAAAAGCAGGTCTTTGCCGAGACCGGCGAGCACAGCCTCTACGCCGTCAATATCTCCGATAGCACCGAGAAGGTCCGCGACAACGCCTACCGGGCGCTGGAGTACGGCACCAACTGCCTCATGGTCAACACCTACACCACCGGGTTTGACACGCTGAAGATGCTGGCGGAGGACCCCAACATCAACGTGCCCATCCTGGCCCATGTGAACTTTGCGGGAACCATGGCCGCCTCCACCTACACCGGCATCGCCGCGCCGCTCCTCATCGGCAAGATCACCCGTCTGGCCGGCGGCGACTTCCAGATCAACGGTCACCCCTACGGCAAATTCCCGGTGCCCTATAAGATGTTCTACCGCAGCTTCAAGTTCTTCACCCAGCCCTGGTGGAACATCAAGCCCATGATGTACGCCTGCTCCGGCGGCACCACCCAGCTGGCGGTGGAGAAGATCATCCGGGATGTGGGTACCGATGTGATCCTGGCCGCAGGCGGCGGCGTCCACGGCCACCCCGACGGCAGCGAGGCCGGCGCCAAGAGCATGCGTCAGGCTATTGATGCGGCCATTGCGGGGATTCCTGTAACCGAGTACGCCAAGGACCACCCGGAGCTGGCCCGGATGCTGGGCTATCTGAATCCGGACCTCCGGAAGAATTTCGACCTGATGAACTAAGTGTTTGCTGCCGCGGCGGAGGATACCCTCCGCCGCGGTACCTTACCCGGAAAGGAGAATCCTATTGTACGACACCATTGTATTCGCCGACTTTGACGGCACCATTACCCTGGAGGATACGCTGGTGGGGGCGATCCGCCTGTTTGTAGACCCGGCGGAATTTCACCTGTACAGCCAGAAATTGGCTCAGGGCGAGATGACTTTGAGCCAGGTGGTGCGCCGCGCCTTTGACGGGGCACCCTCGGAGCTGCTGGCCCGGATGCTGGAGTACGTGAAAACCGTTCCCCTGCGCCCCGGCTTTTCCGACTTTCTCGACGAGATGGAGCGCCAGAGTATTCCGGTCGTGGTGATCTCCGGCGGGGTGCGGCAGTTTGTGGAGCAGACTCTGGCCCCCTTCCGCCACCGGCTGCTGGGCGTCCACGCGGTAGACCTGGATGTGAGCCGTCCCCAGATGCACCTGGTCTCCGCCTATGACAACGGCGACGAGCTGCTGAAAAAGACTGACGTCATGGCGCTCTACGACTACCGCCGCTCGGTGGGGATCGGTGACAGCTTCACCGACCGAAACATGAGCCAGGCGGTGGACACCATCTTTGCCCGGGATATCCTGGCGCAATACCTTCAGAAATGCGGCCTTCCCTACCTGCCCTACGAGGATTTTTACGACGTGATCCGTCAGTTTCCCGTATAACAATTTCCAAGAAAAAATCCGGGTATGCCGCTATGGCGGAGAGTATCCTGGGACGGCGGCGGGCAGTATAGAGCACTGCTGCTGCGCCAAAAAGACAAGACATTCGCCGGCACGAAAAGAATCAAAATACTTTGGTGACCATGTCACGGAAGGAGCGGCAGGGGCCTGCTATAATAGGCCCATAAAACAACACAACACCTAAGGAGGATGTTACAATGTCCGCTCTGTCTATTACCAAGAATAACTTCCAGGAGGAAGTAATCAACAGCAAAAAGCCCGTCCTGCTGGACTTCTGGGCCAGCTGGTGCGGCCCCTGCCGCATGGTGAGTCCCATTGTGGATGAGATCGCCGAGGAGCGCTCGGACGTAAAGGTCTGCAAGGTCAATGTGGAGGAGCAGCGGGAGCTGGCCGCCGCGTTCAAGGTTATGAGTATCCCTACCCTGGTGGTCATGAAAGAGGGCAAAATTGTCAACAGAGCCATGGGGGCCCGCCCCAAGGATCAGATCCTGGAATTGCTGGGATAATTGCCGCACATAGAAGAGAGCCGTCCGGCGCAGATCTGCGCCGGACGGCTCTCTTTTTAGCTTTCTGCCAAGGCTTCCAGCCTTTTTTCGTCGGTGATCTCCACCGTTCCTCGGGCCAGACGAACCATCCCCTCGCTCTGGAAATACCGCAGCATTCTGGTTACTACCTCCCGGGCAGTACCCAAATGGTCGGCAATCCGCTCGTGGGTAACAGGCAATACAAGACTTCCCTCCAGTCGGGCTTCTGTCAGAAGAAAACCGGCCAGCCGCTGGTCGAAGCTTCTCCACATGATTTGCTCTATGAGCCACATGACCTCGGAGAAGCGGCTGCTCATAACATCGTTGGTATAGTTGGCCACGGCGGCGGACTCCGCCATCAGTCCACGGTAGAGGTCGGGCGGAATGATCCAGAAATCGGCATCCCGTTCCACCTCGACAGCGATGTCAAACTGAATATCCCGCAGCATGCAGGAGGCGGAAAAGAGGCAGATATCCCGCTCAAACAGGCGGTAAAGGGTAATTTCCCGGCCCTCCTCGGAGAGAATAAAAGCGCGCAACTGGCCGGAGCGAATGACCAGAAGCCCCAGGCACTGCTCTCCCGTCCCATGGATCATCTGTCCTTTCGTTCCATGGCGGAGGACGGCGGCCTTGGCCAGCTTCTCCTGCTGGGCAGGGGTTAGTGATGTCCAAAACGGCAAGTATGCCCCTACGTCCATAAGCGATTCCTCCTTGCTTCTGTAGAGACAGTATACGGCCTTTCCTGGTTCCTGTCAAAGGGGAAAGCAACCGGGAAGCAGGAAAGAAAGACGGCCACGTTTCTCGGTGAAGCTTCAAAGAAATTCAAAATTGAGAAAAAATATTCAAAAAGCAGGTAGATTTTTGCAAACTGTCCTTGACGTGAACTGAAAATTTGTTATGCTGTATATGGGGAATGGACAAAGCGGTAATGCCCCGAGTAATTTTGCGTTTCGGAACCGATGGAGCAGACAAAATTACCGCCTGGACCGGCGGAGAAATGAGGAATTGAGGAGATGCAGCGGAATAACTACGGAAAGATCGTATGGGATTGGCTCTCCATTACTGTGGCCACGGCGATTGTGTCTGCATCGGTGTTCTTTTTCCTGGTTCCCAGTCAGGTGCCGGTGGGCAGCGTGTCCAGTCTGGCCATGGTGTTGGGCGTTGTGATCCCATTGCCTATTTCTGCGATTACCATGATTCTCAACGTAGCGCTGCTTTTGCTGGGCTTTTTGTTCATCGGCCGGGAATTTGGAGCTAAAACGGTCTATACCTCTCTGCTGATGCCGGTTTTCCTGGCGGTTTTTGAGTGGATATTCCCGGGATATACTTCTCTGATGAGGGACCCCGTTTTGGATATGATTTGTTTTATTTTCCTGGCGGACCTGGGGTTGTCCATGCTGTTTAACCGCAACGCATCCTCTGGAGGCCTGGACATTATAGCGAAATTTTTAAACAAGTATCTCCGTATGGACCTGGGCCACGCCATGTCCCTGTCGGGAATGTGTGTTGCCTTGTCGGCGGCTTTTGTATATGATGCAAAGACGGTGGTGCTCAGCGTTTTGGGAACCTACATCAATGGCCTGGTGCTGGACCACTTTATTTTCGGGGCAAATGTGAAGAAACGGGTGTGCATTATTTCCGAGCGGGAGGAAGAGATTCGGGATTTCATTCTGAACAGACTCCATAGTGGTGCCACTATCTATGAGGCCATCGGCGCCTATAATGGGCAGCCCCGCAGGGAGATCATTACCATCGTGGACAAGGGGGAGTACCGCCAGCTGGTAGATTTTCTTAGCAAGGTGGATCCGGGCGCTTTTGTCACGGTCTATACTGTCAGTGAAGTGTTTTACCGGCCCAAAGTGTTTGCTCCGGATCAGAAACAACCGAAAAAATGAAATCTGATAAGTATCCCGGGCCCTCTGCGTGATAAGTAGAGGGCCCGGTACTGTTTGGGCGTGAAATCACAAAAAGCGGGAAAAATTGCTTTACAGGTAAATTTGATAGGGGTATAATAGTTGCGAACGCAACGATTATAGATGGGAGGCCGGGACATGTATACCATAACCACCCACATGAATAACCTGATCCGGTGTATGAATCAGTACCGGACAGAGCTGCTGGCGCCTATGGCGCTGAAATCCTGCCACGCCAGCTATCTGCTGGAGATCTGCGCCTGTCCTGGGATCTCTCAGGAGCAGCTTGCCCGCCGGATCTATATCAATAAGAGCAATGTGGCCAGACAGCTGGCCATTTTGGAGGAAAACGGCTATGTTACCCGCCGCCCCGGGGAGGAGGACCGGCGGGTGATGCGGGTATACCCCACGGAGAAGGCCCAGGCGGCTCTGCCCCGGATCCAGGAGATTATGGGCAATTGGGAGGAGGCTGTGGCCGTTGGGCTGACAGAGGCGGAGCGGGAGAAACTCTCCGCCCTGCTGGAGGATATGACGCGCCGGGCGTCGGCGCTGCTGGAGGAGTGAGAGCATGGGTAAATTAAGCAGTTATATCCGCCCCTATGGGGGCTATATCGTGCTGACCATGGCCATCAAGCTTCTGGCAGCGGTGATGGAGCTGTTCGTCCCTTACCTTATGGAGATCATTCTGGATGATGTGGTACCTGCCGGGGGAAGAAACCTGGTGTTTGTCTATGGAGGACTGATGCTGCTGTGTGCCGGCGGGTGTCTGCTGCTCAACATCGTGGCCAACCGGATGTCTGCTATCAGCTCCGGCAAGATCACTCTGGCCATCCGCCACGACCTCTTTGACCGGCTCAGCCGCCTCTCCGCCCGGCAGATGGACCAGCTTACCGTGTCCTCTGCGGAGTCCCGGCTCACCAGCGACACCTATAATATCAACCAGCTGCTGGCCCGAATTCAGCGCCTGGGCGTCCGGGCGCCCATTTTGCTGCTGGGCGGCATCGTTATGATGCTGGGTATGGATCCGGCCCTGGCCACAGTCCTGGTGGTTATGCTGCCGGCCATCGCCCTTATCGTCTACTTTGTCACCAAAGCCAGTGTGCCTCTCTATACTACGGAGCAGGGGGTGCTGGACAAGGTGGTGCGGGTGCTCCAGGAGAATATTACCGGCATTCGGGTCATCAAGGCCCTCAGCAAGACCGACTATGAGAAGGGCCGCTTCAACCAGGTGAATCAGGAGCTCACCAATATCGACCAGAAGGCAGGCATCATCTCCGGTATCACCAACCCAGGGGCCTCCCTTATCCTGAACCTGGGCCTCACGGCAGTGGTGGTGGCGGGAGCCTACCGGGTCAACGCCGGCAGCTGCCAGAGCGGTGTGATCGTTGCCTTTTTGCAGTACTTCGTGATGATTCTCAATGCCATGCTGGGCGTTACCCGGATCTTTGTCATCTGGTCCAAGGGTGAGGCCAGCGCCCGCCGGGTGGCGGACGTGCTGGCTACTCCGGCGGACCTGACGGTGCTGCCCGCCGCGGAAGTGGAAAACAGCGGGGAGGAGCAGCCGGTACCCCACGTGGAGTTCCGGAACGTGACCTTCTCCTACACCGGTGTGGGCGAAAACATTGGTCACCTGAGCATCCGTCTTATGCGGGGAGAGAGCCTGGGCATCCTGGGGGCTACCGGCTCCGGCAAGTCCACTATCCTCAATCTCCTTATGCGCTTCTACGATCCGGACCAGGGCCAGGTCCTCATCGATGGCAGGGACGTGCGGACCATACCGCCGGAGGAGCTGCGGCCTAAGTTTGGCGTGGTGTTCCAGAACGACTTTGTGGCCGAGGGCACCATCGCTGATAACATCCGCTTTTTCCGGCCTCTTGCGGACGAGGCCTTGACCCGGGCGGCGGAGGATGCCCAGGCCCTGGAGTTCATCCAGAACAAGTCGGGACAGATGAACGCGCCGGTGGCGGTCCGGGGCAATAACCTCTCCGGCGGCCAGAAGCAGCGGCTTCTCATTGCCCGGGCTCTGGCGGGGGCGCCGGAGATTCTGGTGCTGGACGACGCCTCCTCTGCCCTGGATTACCGCACCGACGCCCAGCTGCGCCGGGCCCTGAGGACCAACTATCGGGATGTGACCACCATCCTGGTGGCCCAGCGGATCAGCTCCATTCGCCACTGTAACCATATTCTGGTCCTCTCCGACGGCCAGGTTATCGGCAGCGGTACCCATCAGGAGCTGATGGAGAGCTGTGGGGAATATCGCATGATCGCCCAGACCCAGATGGGCGAGGAAAAGGAGGGAGCCTGATGGCCAAAAAGGAACAGACCGAGCCCCAGGAACAGGGACTGCGGACCCAGCCTGCGGGAAAGCAGTCCAAGGGGCGGATCCTCTACCGCCTGTGGAAATACATGGGCCGCAGCCGGTTGCTGCTGGTGCTGGCGGTGGTATTGTCTTTCAGCAGCAGCCTCCTGTCCCTGTACGGTCCCAAGCTTTCCGGTGAGGCCATCAACGCCATCGACCTGGGGGCGGGGAAGGTGGATTTTTCTGTGGTTTGGCGGTGTGCGGTGCTGATGGCCGCCTGCTATATCTTCTCCAGTCTATTTACATTCCTTCTCAATGTGGTCATGGTCCGCCTGTCCCGGCGGGTGTCCCGGCAGATGCGCCACGATATTTTCGAGAACCTGTCGGCCCTGCCGGTGGGCTTCTTTGACCGCTACCAGACCGGCGACATCATCAGCGTAGTCACCTACGATGTGGACACAGTGAACCAGTCCCTCTCTGCGGACCTGCTGCAGATCCTCCAAAGTGTGGTGACGGTGGTGATGTCCTTTGTGATGATGCTCACCATTGCCCCGGATCTGGTGATTATCTTCGCGGTGACGGTACCGGCCACGGTGGTGTTCACCAAGTGGCTGGCGGGGAAGGTACGGCCTATGTTCCGCCGCCGCAGCGCCCGACTGGGCGCCCTCAACGGCTTCGTGGAGGAGATGCTCTCCGGCCAGAAAACCACCCGGGCCTACGGCCGGGAGGCAGCGGTGCTGGAGAAGTTTGATGAGAAGAACAAGATGGCGGTGGATGCCTATACCGTGGCAGAGGCCTACGGTACCATTACCGGCCCCTCGGTGAACTTTATCAACAATGTGTCTCTGACCCTGGTGTGCGTCTTCGGTTCCCTGCTGTTCCTTCAGGGCAAGGTACAGCTGGGAGACCTCTCCAGCTTTGTCCAGTACTCCCGGAAGTTTTCAGGCCCCATCAACGAGGTAGCCAACATCATCTCCGAGCTCCAGAGCGCCTTCGCCGCGGCGGAACGGGTACTGTCCCTCATCGATGCACAGCCGGAGGCACCGGATGCTCCCGATGCCAAGGAGCTGGGTGAGGTGAAGGGGGATGTGGAGATCCGGAACGTGGATTTCTCCTACCTGCCCGGCCAGCCCATTATCCACGACTTCAGCCTCCACGCACAGCCCGGCTCCCTCACCGCCATCGTGGGTCCCACCGGCGCGGGCAAGACCACCATTATCAACCTTCTCATGCGCTTTTACGACGTGGACGGCGGGGCCATCTATGTGGACGGTCAGGATATCCGCACCCTGAAGCGGGATTCCCTCCGCCGGGCCTATACCATGGTTCTCCAGGACACATGGCTCTTCCACGGCACCATCTTTGAGAACATCGCCTACGGTAAGCCGGGGGCCACTATGGATGACGTGGTGAAGGCCGCCAAGGCTGCCCGCATCCACTCCTATGTCTCCCGGCTGCCGGAGGGGTATAACACCATTCTCTCCGACAACGGTACCAGCATCTCCAAGGGGCAAAAGCAGCTCCTCACCATTGCCCGGGCCATGCTGCTGGATGCCCATATGCTGATCCTGGACGAGGCCACCTCCAACGTGGACACCCGGACGGAGCAGGAGATCCAGGCGGCCATGCGGGAACTCATGAAGGGCAAGACCTGCTTTGTCATCGCCCACCGGCTGAGCACCATCCGCTCCGCGGACCACATCCTGGTCATGCGGGACGGCCGGGTGGTGGAGCAGGGTACCCACGACTCCCTGATGGCCCAGAACGGCTTCTACCGCCAGCTGTACTTGGCCCAGTTTGAGGCCGCATAACCTGAATTCAGCCCAAGAAAAAAGAGCCCCGCTCCGGAACCATCAGTTCCGGAGCGGGGCTTGTGCTGTTATATTGTGCCCCTGCCTGCAATGAGGGCCAGCTTCTCCTCCCGGCTCAGCTGCTTAAGGGCCCATTCCCGCTGTCGGGCCTGGGTGGGGGTGTCATAGGTCTCCTGATATACCAGCTCCACCGGCAGGTGGGAGCGGGTGTACTTGCCGCCCTTGCCCGCCTGATGGGACGCCAGCCGCCGGGGCAGGTCGTTGGTCCAGCCGGTGTACAGTGAGTCGTCGCCGCAGCGGAGGATGTATACCCAGTTCATCCCCGGTTCAGGACGTCCTGTACCTGGCTCAGGGGAATGTTCTGCTCCCGGGCGATCCGGGCCATGTCGGCGTACTCCACCTTGGACTTGGTGACACCGTAGCCCATGCCCTCCTTCCGACGGACGGGGCCGTAGGAACTGTGCTCGGTGACGGAGGCCGGAGAAAGGGCGTAGCGGGTGCAGTCCGTCCGCCGGACCCCAAAGGTGGTGGTGTGGTGGAGCATCTCCTTGGCCAGCCTGTCCGCCTCCGCCGGACGGCAGAGACAGGTGAGGAGCACCCCGGGGCGGTTCTTCTTCATCTGGATGGGCTGGTAGGATACGTCCAGAGCCCCCGCGGCCAGCAGGGCCTCCATGGCAAAGCCCAGGGCCTCCCCGGTCATGTCGTCGATATTGGCTTTCAGCTCCGTGACGGCGTCGTTGGGACCCTCCGCTCCGCCTTCCTCTTCCAGGAGGAAAGCGCGCACGCAGTTGGCCCGGGGGAAATCCTTGGTGCCGCAGCCGTGGCCGCAGCGGAGCAGCACACCGGCAGGCATGGGGCCGAAGTCCCCGGCAAAGGTCCGCAGCAGGGCTGCCCCAGTGGGGGTGCACAGCTCTGCAGCGATGTCCCCGGTGGTCACCGGGACCCCCTCCAGAAGACAGGCGGTGGCAGGGGCCGGTACCGGCAGGAGACCGTGGGCAGTGCGGACTGTGCCGCTGCCCACCGTCACCGGCGAGGCTACGATCCGGTCCGGCGAGAGCAGGTGGAGCAGCAGGCTCACGCCTACCACATCTGCCACCGCGTCAAGAGCTCCTACCTCGTGGAAGTGGACCTCCTCCACCGGCACGCCGTGGGCCCGGGCCTCCGCCTGAGCCAGAAGGCCGTATACCGCCTCCGCCTGGTCACGCACCGGCTGAGGGAGAGGCAGTTCCTCGATCAGGTGCCGGATGTGACCGGGGGTGTGGTGGTGGTGCTCATGGCCATGCGCGTGGTCATGAGTGTGTTCGTGATGATGGTCATGTTCGTGTTCATGTGGATGGTCGTGGCCCTCGTGGCTGTGCTCTTGGCCGATGGCGTGGACCAGACCGCCGTGGCCCTCCTCCAGACCGTCGATCACTACCCGCATGTGGGTGCCGGCAATGCCCTGGCGGCGGACGTTCTCTGCCGCTACTGTGAGGTCGGGAAAGAGGTGGTTCATGGTATGGAGGAACTGCTCCTTTTCCGGGTACAGCTCGTAGAGGGCTCCCATCAGCATATCTCCCGCTGCGCCCATGGCGCACTCCAGGTACAGTGTTTTCATGCCTCATCTACTCCCTTCATCTGGTTGATCCGGGAGGCCAGAAAGCCTGCCCCAAAGCCGTTGTCAATGTTCACCACGCTGATGCCGCTGGCGCAGGAGTTCAGCATAGCCAGCAAGGCGGCAAGGCCTCCCAGATTGGCTCCGTAGCCCACACTGGTGGGCACGGCGATGACGGGGCAGCTCACAAGGCCTCCCACCACGCTGGGTAAAGCCCCCTCCATGCCTGCCACGGCAATGATGCACCGGACCTTCTCCAGGGTAGGTACCTCGTGGAGCAGACGGTGGAGGCCCGCCACTCCTGCGTCATAGATACGGTATACCTTGTTGCCCAGGGCCTCGGCGGTGAGGGCAGCCTCCTCGCATACCGGCAGGTCGCTGGTGCCGGCGGATACTACGGCGATAGCCCCCACCTGGGGCTGCTCCGCCGGGTTGGCAATGGCCAGCCGAGGAGCGTTGTGGTAGTCGTAGGGGAATTTGCCCCGGAGCTTCGCCTCCTTCTCCCCGTCCAGCCGGGTGATGAGGATGTTATGGCTTCCCCGGTCCATCATGCACCGGACAATGCCTTCAATTTGTTCCGCTGTCTTGCCCTGGCCGAAAATTACCTCCGCCGTTCCTTGACGGAGGCTCCGGTGGTGGTCCACCCGGGCGTAGCCCAGGTCCTCGAAGGAGGGCAGCCGCTCCAGCTGCCGGGCCGCCTCCTCCGGTATAATGTCTCCGGCCCTGACAGCGTCAAGCAGGGCCAGCAGTTCCTTTCGTTCCATATCGTCTCTCCTCGCTCTGGCGGCTCCGGGCCGCCCGATTCGTCCCTATCAGCATACCGCATCCCCGGCAGCTTGTCAAATAAACGCGGCAAGCCGCCGGGAACTTTACATTTTCCCCCGGCGGCCTGCCCTATCGTTTGTTCCCCCGCAAGGCATTCGCCTTGCGGACAAAGTTTTTTGCCCCGCTTTTTTTCAAAAAAGTGGGCGGGGTCCGGGGCGGCGCCCCGATGGTACATACCTGCATCGCTATTGCCCGATGTCCATCACCGCTCCCATAAACAGGGGCAGCCCCGTCTCGCAGTGGATCAGGAGGCACAGGAAGGGTCGGTCCAGGATGACCTCCCGGCCCACAAAGCACTCGGCGCCGGCGTCCATGGCCACCAGGGTGGCCGCTGCCGCCTTGGTCTTCTGCTCGTCCACCGAGAGGAAGGTCTTGTGGAGCACCTCACTGATGTAGAGAGGGCCGCTGCCGCAGCTGCCCAGGGCGGAGAAATCCGCAAGGCCGGGATCAAAGGCGTCGGTAATCCCCATAGAGGCCAGCGGTGCTGCCAGGGACAGGGTGTCCTCCATCTGGAACTTGGGCAGGGCGGCAGACACTATACCTTCCTGAATATTGCGGAGCATACGGCAGAGCTTCTCCCCGGTGAGGGAGGCGGCGTACTCCGCGAGAGGCATTCCCTCCTCCGGCAGCAGAGCCACAAAGGCGTAATCGCGGCCCTTATAGTACTTGAGAAATCCCAGGGTATCCTCATCCTCCAGGAAATAGGACTCCTCGCTGTACATGAGCTCCACCGTCCGCTCTGTGCCATCCTCCAACGTGAAGGTGCCGGGGCGGACCTGGTCCTTCTCGTAGACTTCCTCCCACTTCTGCTCAAAGGTCAGGGCGTTGATAAGGCATATGACGGTGCTTTCCGAGAGCTGGTCCACCAGATGGGGGATCATGCCGTCGGTGCGGGCGTCCACCCAGCGGTTGATGTCTGCCACAGTGGTGCCGTCGAAGGGGGCTAGGTAGATGTCGGGGTCAAAGTAGTCGGCGTTGGTCTGGAGGAAGCTCTCCTCCACGTTCAGATTTTCAGTGTCCCGCAGCCACAGGGAGTTGGCAATACTTACCCCGCTCTTCCGGGGGATGGCCTCCTGAAAGGCCGCCAGATACTGATCCAGATCTTGAATGGACATGCCGAAGGCGGCCTCCATCTGGGTTAAGGTATCTCCCTGAGCGCCGTTGGCGGCCATAGCCATAGCATAGAGCACCGATACCGGGGAGAGCAAAGCGTTGTCCCCGGTGAGGCAGCTCTCCTGAAACAGCTCCACACAGAAGTCCGTGGCGGCCTGGGTGGTAGTATCGCTCAGGGCTCCGGTGGTATCAACGTCCCGGGCGGAGATGGTCTTGGTCAGATCCTGGGCCTGGAGGTTCGGCTCTCCGGCGCAGCCGGAGGCGAGGGTCAGAAAAAGTGCCAGACACAGCAGCAAAGCGGTGGTCCTTTTTTTCATCGGTCATTCCTCCTCGTATGGCGTTCTATCTATCAGGACGCAGAGAGGAGGGGAAATATGCCGCCGGAAAATCAAAAGAGGCAGGGCGCGGAAATAGTCCCGCGTCCTGCCTCTCTTCTGTGAAATGCCAATTTCCCAAGCTGTATAAGGGAAAAATCCTATACAAATCGTTATAATTAAAACGACAAATACTGTCAGGATTCGCGGCTTTGCCGCGGGACGCTGTCCAGCACCACCTGGGGGAGGATGTGGCGGAGCTTCTGCTGCAGCATTGGCAGCTCTGCTGCCGCCCTGTCCAGGTCTGCCTCCCTTACCTGAAAAAGGGCGTAGTCTCCCCGGAGCCGCAGCCGAAAGTCAATATAGCCCAGGTCCATGAGAAGGGCCTCCCCCTCTTCCACCCGACGGAGATCCTCACGGGTGATGGGGGTGCCGGCGGGAATGCGGGTGGCGAGACAGGCGTAGGAGGGCTTGTCCCAGAGGGCAATTCCAGCCGCCTTGGCCTGGGCTCGGATGCCCGCCTTGGTGACACCGCACTCTCGGAGAGGGGAGCGGACCCCCAGCTCCCGGAGGGCACGCATGCCGGGGCGGTCCCCGGCGTCATCGGAGGCGTTGCTTCCATCCAGCACCAGGGGGAAACCGTCGGCTTTGGCCTGAGCCAGAAGGGCTGTAAAGAGAGTACGTTTACAGTAATAGCACCGGTTTTCCGGGTTGGCTGCCACCTGAGGAACTGTCAGCACGTCCACCTCCAGCACCGTCAGAGCCGCTCCCAGAGCGGCGGCGGTTTCCTGGGCGTCCTTTAGTTCGAATGCGGGCTGGAAGGGGGTGCGGACAAAGTAGGCTCTCACCTTCCGGCCGCAGCGCAGGGCCTCATGGAGAAGCCAGGCGGAGTCAATGCCCCCGGAGAAGGCCACGGCACAGTCGGGGTGGGCGGCAAAAAATTCAGGTATGGTCATAGGTGGCAGCCTCCTGTACAGGTTCTCTCGTAAAGCTTACCGTTCCGGTGGAAATTTGTCAACTGTCAGCGGGCTCTCTCCAGCAGTCGGACTAGGGCTTGACCACTCCATCGGTCTGTGACGTTGTAGCGGCCCAGCAGCCGCAGGGATGAATCGTCTCCCCGGATCAGCAGATTGCAGTGGGGGTCAATGGTAAAGGTCACAGGGATTCCCTCCTCCTGAAGGATAACATCCGCCTCCTCCGTCCAATAGCCAAAGGGGTAGGCCAGTGCCACCAGATCTGTGGCCACACGGCCCTCCCGCCGCTGTCGGAACTGGGCCATATCCTCGCTTAATACTCGCTGGTAGTCCGCTAGGGATTCGCCCGCCAGAGGGCGCATGCCGTCCCGGTCGCTGTAGCCATAGCTGGCCAGCTGGTGAAGGTCATAGCTGTGGGACTGGAGGTCCAGCACACCTTTTTTGACCCATGGGGCGGCCTCCTCATAGGAAAAACGGGATGGCATGAGAGGTTCCCCTGAGTGGATGTAGGTGGTCTCCCCTTCATTAATGCCGATGACGAATACGGTGGCGCACATCCCCAGATCCTCCAGAATCGGGGCGGCCACGGTGAGATTGCTGGTGTAGCCGTCATCCATGGTGATGAGCACCGGCTTTTTGGGGAGAGGCTGACCCTCCTCCACAAAGGCCTGGATCTGTTTCAGGGTTACTGCTGTAAAGCCCGCCGCCTTCAGAGCCTCCATTTGTTCCCGGAAAACGCCGGCGGATACCACCGTGTCGGCGCTGCTCTCCTGGTCGAAGTGGTGGTACATGAGGACCGGCAGTCGCCTGCGGCCCGGGTCTATGGACGCAAAAATGATATCCAGGCCCAATACCAGCAGCAGGAGAGAGAGGACCACTGCCGCCAGGATTCGCTTTTTCATATCGGTGGCCTCCTTGAAAAAGAGTTTTGCTATTAGGACGACTTTCCGATTGAAAAAGTTCCTAATGTTTCCAAAACGATGCAATTTTGTTGCTAAAATTATGGGAATAGTAGAATGAGGCGGATGCCCAAAGCACAAAAAACTCCCTCCTCCCGTTGGGGAGGAGGGAGTTTTTTGTTACTGCTCTGCTTTCTTCAGCCGGACAATAATGGGCCAGCTGATGATACCGCCGCACAGGGCGGTGACGCCCTGGGGCCAGGAGAACATAATGGAGAGCATGGTGGTCTGCTTTTCCGGCAGTCCGGCCAGTCCCAGAATCAGAGGCACCGTCAGCCACAGGAAGGCGCACTTGACCACGGCGCCCAGAAGCATAGCAGGGACATGCCAGGAGGGGCGGCGGGCCAGCAGGCTGTAGACTACGCACAAGAGCGCGTTACCAATGGCCACAGCCGGGGATACCACAATCTGGCTGATGCCCATGAAGGCTGCCAGAAAGGCGGACAGAAAGCCAATGACGGCGCCGGAGGTAAGACCCGCCATAGCGGTGAATACCAGGAGCACGCAGTTGACCAGGGTACCGGTGATGAGCTGCTTGACGCTAAAGGGTCCAAAGATTACGGCAATGTCAGGGATCAGACTCCCCAGGTACTGAGCCACTACCACCAGGGCTACGCCCATGGCGGTGACGGCAATCCATTTGGCAGGTTTGGTGTTTGCGTTCATAAAAATCCCTCTCTCTATTTATGTCAGTTTTCTGTTGCCTTAGCGCAGACGGTCTTGGTGGATACACCGGGGAGCATCCCCAGCTTGCCGCTCATGGCGCTGATGACATTGTTGGGGGCGCACATGGCAATGCTGATAAGGCTGAGTCCCTGATCCCGGCAGGGAAGGCCCATGCGGCCAATAATATAGCCGCTATACTCGTGAAGAATAGCATTGAGCTGCTCTACAGCGTCGGGATTTTCCACGATAATGCCCACCAGGGCGATACGTTCTTCCATTTTATGAATTCCTCCTGTGTGAAGTTTGATCGTATATTGCCGGACCGCCTCGCGAGACAAAGAGGAAGGCCCATGCCACAGGCATGGGCCTTCCTCCGCCCGTTACGGGCGGATCAGCAGGTCGTTTCCATGCCTTTCCCCGCAGGACGGACCTTTGGGGGCAGAACCGGATGATATCGTTTTTTACAGCCGGGAGGGGGCTTTTGGCATCTCCCAGGCGTGGTGGTCGGTGTGGAGCAGGTGGTGGCTCCGCTCCCCACAGGGCTTTTCCAGATAATCCCGGTACAGGGTGCGGATATCCTCGTTTTCGTGGCTGAAACGAACCTTCTCGTTCTTATCCAGATTCCACAGGGCACCGCCGCGATACTCCGCCATCTCTACACCGTCCACAATGGGCTGACCGCCGCCGCCGGCGCAGCCGCCGGGGCAGGCCATGACTTCTACGAAGTCATATTCCACATCGCCGCGGCGAATGGCCTCCATCAGCTTCCGGGTACGGCCCAGGCTGCTGACCACGGCTACCCGGACCACGCCGGCACCGGGAATGTTGAAGGTGGCCTCCTTCCAGGTGCCGTTGTCCATGCCACGGACTGCCCGGAAGGTGTCGGCGTTGGGGTTGCGGCCGGTGATGAGATAGTAGGCGCTGCGCAGGGCCGCGTCCATGACGCCGCCGGTGGCGCCGAAGATCACCGCCGCGCCGGTGCTGCTGCCCAGAGGGCTGTCAAAGGGAGATTCTTCCAGAGTATCCACCATAATGTGGTCGCTGCGGAGCATCCGCACGAACTCACGGGTGGTCAGGACGATATCCACATCCGGATCGCCGCAGGCATCCCGCATAGGCTCCAGTGCGGCCTCTTCTTTTTTGGCCAGGCAGGGCATGATGGAGATAACCCGGATCTTGTGGGGATCCAGCCCCATCTTCTGGGCAAAGTAGGTCTTGGCGACGGCGCCGAACATCTGCTGCGGGCTCTTGGCGGTGGAGAGGTTGTCGGTGAACTCGGGGTAGTTGGACTTGACAAACCGCACCCAGCCGGGACAGCAGGAGGTAAACATGGGCCACTGGTAATCCTCCCGGTGGGTAAACCGCTCCACGAACTCGCTGCCCTCCTCCATAATGGTCAGGTCGGCGCTGAAGTTGGTGTCGAATACATAGTCAAAGCCCAGCCGCTTGAGGGCGGAGACCATCTTTCCGGTGGTGGCGGGGCCGGGAGTCAGGCCGAACTCCTCTGCCCAGGCCACCCGCACTGCGGGGGCTACCTGGACCACAGTGGTGATCTCCGGATCTGCCAGGGCGTCCAGCACGTTCTCGGTGTCGTCCCGCTCACGGAGAGCCCCTGTGGGACAGTGGGTGATGCACTGCCCGCAGAAAGCGCAGTCCGCCTCCCGGATCTTCCGGTTATGGCTGACGTTGACGGTGACGCGGGAACCGGTTCCCGCCACATCCCAGATATTCAACCCCTGGATCTTGTCGCAGACCTGAATGCAGCGCATGCACTTGATGCACTTACTCTCCTGCCGGATCAGAGGGGCGGAACGATCCCAGAGACCCTTGCGGATGTTCATGGGATAGGGAATATAGAGGAGGTTTGCCTCCATAGCCATTTCCTGCAGAGCGCAATTGCCATTGCGCACGCAGAAGGCGCACTGACAGTCGTGCTGGGAGAGGATCAGGCGCAGATTGGTGCGCCGGGCAGAGCGAACCTTGGGGCTGTTGGTGTAAACCACCATACCTTCCTGAACGGTGTTATTGCAGGCGGTGACCAGCCGGTCAATCCCTTCTACCTCCACCACGCATACCCGGCAGGCGCCGATCTCATTCAGGCCTTTCCAGTAGCACAGACTGGGGATGGGAGAACCGGCCAGCTTGGCGGCTTCCAGGAGGGTAGTATTTTCCGCTACCTCCAGCGTCTTTCCATTAATGGTCAGTCTTACCATTTCTCATGCCTCCCTCCCTTGAATGCACCGTAGCCGAAGTGATCGCAGCGCAGACACCGGGCGCTCTCCTCCAGAGCTCCCTGCTGACTGAGTCCACATTCAATGCAGACAAAGTCATGTTTACGCTCACTGGCCTCCCGCTCTGTGGTGTTGACGCGCCCGTGAGGCGTCCGATCCCGGAGATCCGGGTCGGGGATGGTCACATCCACTGTGATCTCATGGCGGAAACCGAGGTATTCATCAATATTGGCGGCAGCCACCTTGCCGGCGGCAATGGCTTTGATGGCGGAGGCAGGGCCGGTGACGCAGTCGCCGCCGGCAAAGATGCCGTCCATATCCGCCTTGGCCAGCTTGCTGTCACTGAGAGCGTCAATGGTGCCGCGGTGGATGGGAATACCGGCGTGCTCAAAGGCGTTGGTCTCGATGCCCTGACCAATGGCAAATACCACCACATCCGCGGGAATGCGGACTTCCGGCTGGTCGGCCGTCTTGGGAGCAGGGCGGCCACCCCGGATATCTCCGGGCATCTGGGGCTGGACCCACAGCGCCACAGCATGGCCGTTTTCATCGGCTTCAATGCGGACAGGGGCCATCAGGGTGAGAAGCTCCACGCCCTCGGCCACAGCGCCCTCCACCTCTTCCGGCAGGGCGGTCATATCCACCTGACGGCGGCGGTAGACGCAGGAAACCTTATCCGCGCCCAGCCGCACGGAGCTGCGGGTAACGTCCATAGCCACGTTGCCGCCGCCGATGACAACCACTTTTTTGCCGGTGAAGTCGGGCATCTCGTTGTCGCCGATGGCCCGGAGCATCTCTACCGCACTGACCACGCCCTGGCTGTCCTCGCCGGGGATGCCGGTCTTCTTGTCGGTATGGGCGCCAATGGAGATGTACACGCTGTCATACTGGCGGCGCAGCTCCTCAAAGGGGATGTCTTTTCCGACATCCACCTCGGTGATCACCGTGATGCCCAGGGAGAGGATGGAGTCGATCTCCCGATCCAGCAGTTCCCGGGGGAAACGATAGCTGGGGATGCCGTAGCGAAGCATGCCGCCCAGCTGCTTGCGCTTTTCATATACGGTGACCTCATGGCCCATGAGGGCCAGATAGTAGGCGGCGGAAAGACCACCGGGGCCGCCGCCGATGACGGCTACCCGCTTGCCGGTAGGTGCGGCGCACAGAGGCTGGGGCACATCGCCGGCGGTGTCCACGGCGTAGCGCTTCAGCCCCCGGATGTTCATGGCGTCGTCGATCATATTCCGGCGGCAGCGGGCCTCACAGGGATGCTCGCAGATGTAGGCACAGGCCACCGGGAAGGGATTATCCTTGCGGATCAGGCGCACGGCGTCTTCGCAGCGGCCGGCGTTGATCAGAGCTATGTAACCGGGAATATCCACGCCAGCGGGGCACAGCGCCACGCAGGGCACAGGATTTTCCAGACTGCCCAGGCAGCGGTGGTTGTTGATGTGCTCCCAGTAGTCGTCGGCAAAGCCGCGGATGCCGTTGAGCACCAACTGGGCGGCGTGCTGACCGATGGCGCAGGCGGCACTTTCTTCAATAGAGCGGGCGGTGTCCTCGATGATCTTCATATGCCTGGGCTTGGCACGCCCATCCAGCACATCGGTGAGAAGAATAGACAACTGCGCCAATCCCACACGGCAGGGCACGCATTTGCCACAGGTCTGGGCATGACACAGGTTCAAAAAGTTCAGCGCCATATCCACCGGGCAGAGCCCCGGAGGGGAGGCGGCGATCCGGCGCTCCATGTCGTGGTAGAGCTGCTCCACTACCATTTGGGCCCGGTCCGGCGTTTTGATGTCAAGTCGGCTCAATAGCGGTACACTCCTTTCTGCTCACAGCAGTACCTGAAATGATTTGTTCCATTCGATAACGAACAAAAAATTCGCAGAAAAATGATAAAAATCCAATGATGCGATTCTATTATACATCAAATGCGCAATTTGTCCATAGGTATAGAAAAATATGTTAAATGACAAATACCAAACAATAAGGACTGCAGCGGGCAATCTATTGGACTATACATGACAGCAAGCAGGAAGAAAACAGGAAAAGTGGAGACAAATTTTTGGATTTATCGTTCACTCCGGCAGAGTAAGTCGGCGGCATGGGCGGTGCTGCTGCAGAGGGAGTATGCTCTGGGATAAGTCGGAATAATTTATCATCTGTCTTGCCAATCCTTGTTCCGGGCTTTATAATACTATATCATGTGCGGATCCGTCAGGGCCCGGAAACGGTGCCTGTCCGGGGAGTATCTCTCCCCGTCCCGGAAAAGCGGCGAAAGGAGCGATATCTATGACCATTACCTGGCTGGGCCACTCCTGCTTTGTACTGGAGAACGGCGGCTTTCGGGTGCTGCTGGACCCTTACAAGGTGGTCCGGGGCTATCCTGATGTGACCGCGGAGGTGGATGCGGTCTACTGCAGCCACAGTCACTTTGACCATGCCCATACTGCCGGCGTGACTCTCACTTCCGGCAAAGCGGACCCCTTTGCGGTAAAGGAAGTTCCCACCTTCCACGACGATCAGAACGGCTCCTTCCGTGGGGAGAACATAGTACGGGTATTTTCCGCCGAGGGCCTCACAGTGGCCCACCTGGGGGATCTGGGCCACCGACTCACAGAGCGCCAGGCGGCGGCCATCGGGCAGTGCGACGTACTGCTGCTGCCGGTAGGCGGGACATATACCATTGATGCTCAGACTGCCAAGGAGGTGGCGGAGCAGCTCTCGCCACGGGTCATTATCCCCATGCACTACCGCCAGGGGGAGAAGGGGTTCCTGGAGCTGGACACGGTGGACTCCTTCCTCAGCCTTTTCCCCAGGGAGATGATCCGGCGCTATCCGGTGAGCCGCCTGGAGGTGACAAAGGACACTCCCGCCCAGGTGGCGGTGCTGGCCGTGCCTTGATTCAGAAGATACACAAAAATATCCCGGGACCGGATAAGGTCCCGGGATATTTTTATGAGCAGCGAATCAGCCCAGGCTGATGCCCATCCGGCGGGCGACCTCCAGCATGCCGTGGCCCTCAGGGACCAGGCGGCTCTTGCCGGCGATATCGGAGAGCTTGTTGGCCCATACGTGGTTGTTCTTCATAGCCACGGTGATGCCGTAGTTCTCGTCCTCCACCATCTTGGCGGCGTAGGCGCCGAACTGGGTGGCCAGCACCCGGTCATAGGGAGAGGGGGTGCCGCCCCGCTGCATATGGCCGGGGACGCACACCCGGGTCTCAAAGCCGGTCATGGCCTCAATCTGCTTGGCAATGCGGTTGGTGGCGGTGGTGTAGCCCTGCTCTGCCCGCTTGGCGGCCCGCTCTTTCTTCTTCATCCGGGCCTCCTCCACGTCGTAGACGCCCTCGGCTACCGCCAGAATAGAAAAGGACTTCCCGTGCTTGGCCCGCTTCTCAATAGCGGCGCAGACATTTTCAATGGCGTAGGGAATCTCGGGGATCAGGATGATATCGGCTCCGCCGGCAATACCGGCGTACAGGGTCAGCCAGCCAGCCTTGTTGCCCATGAGCTCCACCACCATGCAGCGGCTGTGGCTGCCAGCGGTGGTGTGGATGCGGTCGATGGCCTCGGTGGCAATGTCCACGGCGGTGTGGAAGCCGAAGGTCACGTCAGTGCCGTAGATGTCGTTGTCAATGGTCTTGGGCAGACCGATGACGTTGAGCCCCTCCTCGGAGAGAAGATTGGCAGTCTTGTGGGTGCCGTTGCCGCCCAGGCACAGAAGGCAGTCCAGCTTCATCTCTTTGTAGTTCTTCTTCATGGCCTCCACCTTGTCCACCTCATCGTCGCCCACCACCCGCATGAGCTTGAAGGGGGTGCGCTTGGTGCCGAGGATGGTGCCGCCTACGGTGAGGATACCGGAGAACTCCTCCCGCTGCATGACCCGCCAGTCGCCGTTGATAAGGCCATAGTAGCCGTTGATGATGCCGATGATCTCCAGATCGTCCCCCATGCGCTGATACAGGGCTTTGGCCACGCCCCGGATGGTGGCGTTGAGGCCCGGGCAGTCTCCGCCGGAGGTCAGGATGCCGACGCGCTTCTTCATGTGCGAATCCCCCTTATTTTATGAAATGATGCACAGATTCTTCTCTTTCAGGATACCTCCTGGGGAGAAGCTTGTCAATGCCCTAGGCCCGGCGGGACCAGCGAATAAACAAGGCCCAGACGGCATATACTTTCTCCAGAAGTGCGGGAAAGCCCTGCAGAGGAGGAAGAATATGGACACTGGATGCCGGAAGTGGCAAATCGGAGGTTTTCTGTTTACCAGCGCTGTTGGATCGCTGCTTCACTTTACCTATGACTGGAGCGGAAAGAATCCTGTTGTGGGGGCATTTTCAGCGGTGAACGAATCCACTTGGGAGCATATGAAGCTGCTGTTTGTGCCTCTGCTGCTCGTGGCCCTGGCTGCAGCGATTTTTGGAGGGCACTGCCGGGGGTATTGGACGGCAAAACTGGCGGGGGCTCTGGTGGGACTTTTGCTGATTCCCATGCTGTATTATGGATACACCGAATCTCTGGGCGTCCATGTGACATGGGTGGATATAGGCATCTTTTTTGTGGCGGCTGCGGTGGCCTTCCTGTTGGAGAGCCACCTGACAAAGCACCTGCCAATGCGGAGCAGCGCTCTGCAGGCGGTGGCAGCAGCTCTGTTCGCCGCCCTGGCGGTGCTGTTCGTGTGGTTTACCTATGCGCCGCCCCACCTGCCTATTTTTCTCGATCCCATTACCGGGACCTATGGAATCTGATTTGTAAGAGCGGAGATGTCGATACCGGCATCCCCGCTCTTCTCTTGCCAAATCCCAAAATTTGCGATACTATCGAAGAAAAGGAAGAAAACTTATTGCGGTGTTGCTTCGTCTATTATTCAGAACGAAGCGGAAAGGGTTTTTCGCGTGGCTAGAATTCAGGAAGATCAGCTGACCAGCTTTTTTGTGGAAAATCAGGTGCGGTTTTACCGCCTGGCTTACAGCTATCTCAAAAACAGGGAAGAGGCTCTGGACGCGGTACAGTCCGCGGTCTGCAGGGCACTGGAAAAACAGGATAGCCTCCATGAGCCGGACGCCCTCCGAGCTTGGTTTTACCGCATTTTGATAAATGTATGTACAGACACGCTCCGCCGACAGAAGCGAATTACGCTGCTGCCGCCGGAGGAACTGGATGAGGGGAGCTACGAAGACCCGCTGCCGGCGGATGAGCTGCTGCAGCGTCGGGTAGAGGAGCTCCCCCTGGAGTTGCAGACGGTGATCCGACTGCGCTTTTATGAGGAGCTATCCCTCCGGGAGATCAGCGAAGCCACCGGATGGAACCTCAATACGGTGAAGACGCGCCTGTACACAGCTTTGAAAAAGCTGAGAGTATCGCTGGAAGGAGATGAACTATATGGATGAATTCCGGGAGGCAAAGCAGGAGTACGAGGCTACGCCGATTCCTGAGGAGCTCAGCGGTCGGGTATGGGCCGGTATCTGTCAGGGACGGGTGAACCGTCGGCGGGCCATCCGGCGCCGGATCCTGCGCACGGTGGGGAGCTTTGCAGCTTGCTTCGCGCTGCTGATCGGCGGCTTGAACCTGTTTCCTGGTTTTGCCTCGGCGGCTGCGGAGATTCCGGTACTGGGCGGCCTGTTTCAGGTGCTGACGGTTCGGAATTATGATGCAGTCAAGGACCAGATCAATTATCACGTATCCGTGCCTGAGATCCAGACCGAGGGGGATGACGACCTGGCCCAAAAGGTCAATGCGGAGATTCAGGAGCGGGTGGACGCCCACCTGGAGGAGACAAAGCAGCTCTGGGAGGAGTACCGGGAGGCCTATCTGGCCACCGGCGGCACCGAAGAGGAGTGGGAACAGCGCCAGATGGACGTGATCATCGAGTACGAGATCAAGAGCCAGACGGACACCACGGTATCCTTCGTGGTCAACCTGTTCCAGGGTTCCTTTAACGCCTACAACAAGCTGTACTTCTACAACCTGAATCTGGCGGAGGACAGGGACATCACTCTGGAGGACCTGCTGGGAGAGAACTGGGTGGAGATCTGCAACACGGCGATCCAGAAGCAGATCGATGCCAGTGTGGACGAGGATGGCTTCACCTACTTCTTCCCGCCGGATCAGGGAGGATTTACTACGGTGGACGAAGACACCGATTTCTACATCGGTGAGGATGGTGTGCCGGTAGTGGTGTTCCCCCAGTATGAGATCGCTGCCGGTGCTGCCGGCGCGGTAGAGTTCCGCATCGAGGGCTGAGACTGCTCTGGTGGACCGCCCTGCGGGACGAGGGCCTCTGAGCCCATATCCCATCGGAATAAAGCAACAAAAGAAGCCCCGGAAGCGCAGCTGCTTCCGGGGCTTTCTCTATGCTAAATGGGGGAATAGACGGCGAAACAGGGTTTCGCCGCAGAAGTTCTTTTGCCTCTTTTCTTTAAGAAAAGAGGAGAACATTCCAGTGTTACAGGATCTCCTTAATGCTCTCAGCAATCTGGGGAGCGGTGAGGCCGTACTCTTTGAGGACATCCTTGGCCTTGCCGGACTGGCCGAACTGATCCTGTACGCCGATCTTTTTGAACTGGCAGCAGATCTTGCCCATGAGGACATCGGCCACGGCGTCGCCCAGGCCGCCGATGACGCTGTGCTCCTCCACGGTCACCACGCGGCTGCACTTCTGAGCGTACTCCATAACGCACTCGGCATCAATGGGCTTGATGGTGTGGACGTTGATAACGGCGACGCTCTTGCCCTCAGCCTCCAGGAGCTTGGCGGCTTCCAGAGCGGCGCTGACCATCAGACCGGTGGCAAACACCGCCACATCCTTGCCCTCCCGCATGACATTGGCCTTGCCAATTTCAAAGGGATAGTCCTCCTCAAAGACGGGGGAGGCCAGGCGGGCCAGACGCAGATACACAGGGCCCTGCATCTCAGCGGCGGCAAACACGGCCTTCCGGGTCTCGTTGGCATCGGCGGGGCAAATAACGGTCATGCCGGGGATGGCCCGCATGAGGGCCAGATCCTCGATGCACTGGTGGCTGCCGCCGTCCTCGCCTACGGATACGCCGGCGTGGGTCATGGCCAGCTTCACATTGAGCTTGGGGTAGGCGATGGAGTTGCGGACCTGCTCATAGGCCCGGCCTGCACCGAACATAGCGAAGGTGGAGCAGAAGGGAATCAGCCCCATGGTGGACATACCGGCGGCCATATCCACCATGTTGGCTTCGGCAATACCGGCGTTGAAGTGGCGGTCGGGGAAAGCGTTCTTAAAGGTCAGGGTCATGGTGGCGTGGGCCAGGTCGGCGTCCAGCACCACTACCTTGTCGTTGACGGCGCCCAGCTCAGCCAGGGCCTCGCCATAAGCGGCTCTCGTTGCTTTTTCACTCATTGTCTCAGCCCTCCAATTCCTTCAAAGCCTGCTGGCGCTGCTCCTCGTTGGGAGCCTTGCCGTGCCAGCCCACCTGGTTCTCCATGTAGCTGACGCCCTTGCCCTTGACGGTGTGGGCCAGGATGGCCTTGGGCTTGCCGGGGGTGGTGGGCTCGTTCAGAGCGGCCACCACGGCCTCGATATCGTTGCCGTCGGCCAGCTCGATGGTGTGGAAGCCGAAGGCCTTAAGCTTGGCGGCCAGATCGCCCAGGCTCATGACCTCGTCGTTGGAGCCGTCGATCTGCAGACCGTTGTTGTCGATCACCACGGTCAGGTTGTCCAGCTTGTAGTGGTTGGCGGCCATAAAGGCCTCCCAGACCTGACCCTCCTGGCACTCGCCGTCACCCAGAATGGTATACACCTTGGTATCCTTGCCCAGGTACTTGGCGCCCAGGGCCATACCGGTGGCAATGGAAACACCCTGGCCCAGAGAACCGGTGGAGGCGTCCACACCGGGGGTCTTCTTCATATCAGGGTGACCCTGAAGAATGCTGTGGAGCTGACGGAAGTTCTGGAATTCCGCCTTGTCAAAGAAACCCAGCTCCGCAAGGATGCCGTAGTAGCAGGGGGCGCAGTGGCCCTTGCTGAGGACGAAGCGGTCCCGGTTGGGATCCTTGGGGTTCTTGGGATCAATGCGCATCTGGGTGCAGAAAATGGCGCTCATCAACTCTGTAGCAGACAGAGATCCACCGGGGTGGCCGCTGCCGGCGTTGGCAGTCATGTTGATGATGTCGCGGCGAACCTCTGTGCAGAATTGCTTGAGTTCTGCTGTGTTCATGGTAATACCTCCCATCAGAATTTTGCCTGTCCCTAGCATACTGCACTTCCCGGGCAAAGTCAATTGGACAATCAGCAAAAAGGATATTTTCGAAACCTTTATGGTGCTTTATGGCTGAAAGCGTATAAATTGACAGCTTTTTCCGGCTGTGCTATAATACAGCTGCTTTTGAAGTCAGAGGAAACAGGAGGAACATAACATGATCAAAGCCGTTGTATTTGATCTGGACGGAACGCTGCTCAATACCATTCCGGACATTGCCGGGGCACTGAACCGGGCCCTGGCCGCCTGTGGTCTGCCTACCCATTCGGTGGAGGCCTGTAAGACGTTTATCGGCGGCGGAATCCGCGAGGCGGTGCGCAAGGCGGTGCCGGCAGGAACCAGCGATGAAATGCAGGAGAAGGTCCTGGCTTGCTATAAGGACGACTACCGTTTCCACTGTGCTGAGGAGACGGACTACTACCCCGGTGTCAAGGAGATGCTGTCGGAACTCTCATCGGCGGGGTTGGCTCTCGGGGTCCTCAGCAACAAGACGGAGGCCACCGCACAGAAGATTATCCGCACCTATTTTCCCGACACGGAGTTTCGTTTTGTCCTGGGCCGGGCAGATGGCCGGCCTCTGAAGCCGGACCCCGGCGCCGCGGTGCCGGTGCTGGAAACTCTGGGGCTGAAGCCGGAGGAGATCGCTTACGCGGGGGACAGCGGCACCGACATCACCTTCGCTCTGGCGGTGGGGATGCTGTCCATCGGGACCCCATGGGGCTACCGCAGCCGCCAGGAGCTGGCAGACCGGGGTGCCGTACTGCTGCCGAGCAGTCCGGCGGAGCTGGCGGAGCAGCTGCTGGAGCGAATCAGAAAGTAATACTAGCGTTTACAGGAAGGCGGCCGCCGGGATTCCGGCGGCCGCCTTTTTATCTTATCTGTGTTATAGAAACCACCCGCCGCCGATACCGGCAGCGGGTGGTTTTGCTGTATATGGATCAGATATTAGCCCAGACGGACCTCGGCGGCCTCCTCAGGGAGGAAGTAACCAGCCATGTCGTACTTGTTGTAGCCGCTGTAGTCGCTGAGAGCACGGCCCTGGAAGAAGTAGCTGCGGATGAACCGCTTGCCGTCTACGCAGGTCCAGTTCTCCTGATCCCAGCTGAGATAGCCATCCTCGTCGGTGCGCTTCTCGTTGAAGACCAGATCAACCTGGCGGTTGTGGTTGGCCACCAGATCGATGAGCTGCTCAGTGGTAAGATCCAGCTCTGTCTTGTTGACAGTGTCGATGACTTTCATCTTGTCTGCCTCCTTAGCCGATGTAGCCGGCAGCCTTGAGAAGCTCCACGGCCTTATCGTGGTTGGCATCGCTCATCATCACCAGGGGGCCGGTGCAGCCCATGCCGGTCTCGGCATAGATGCCGGCCTTCCACAGCACCTTAGCGGCATCCTCCAGGTCCATGACCTCGATGCCGGGGATGCTGGCGGTGCAGGGCTCAGCAGGAGGAGCCTTGACCTCTTCCTCGTCGGCGGCAGCGCCCTTGGCGGCAGCCTTGCGCTCCGCCAGGATCTTGCTGAGGCCGGCCTTCTCGGCAGCGGCAAACTCCTTGGCGGCAACCTCAAACACCTTGCCCTTCACCAGCTGGCCGGCAAACTCCAGGGCGTTAGCCACCAGAGGAGCACCGGAGGCGCGGGACACGATCAGCACCAGCTTGTCGTAGCCGGGGCCGATGCCGGGGCCGTAGCCGTAACCGGTGGCCTCAAAGCTGCCGCCGGTGGTGTAGGCGGAGAGCATCTTCACCAGGACATTGCCGGTGAGGCTGTCGCAGATGAGAACATCGGGGGTACCCTTGAGGACGTCGTTGCCCCGGAGGACAGCGCCGCCGTCCGCACGGGCGGAGGTGGCCCACTCAAACTCGTAGCCGTTGTCCTTCAGGGTGTTGAGGGCCATCTCGGTCTGGCGGGCGCCATCCACGTTCAGGATACCCACGGTGGGGTTCTTCACGCCGCAGGCCTTGGCGGTGATGATGCCGTAGACCGCGTTCTTGATCATGCCCTCAATACGGTCGGCACTGGAGGTGCCGGTGGAAGTGGCGATGAACATCTCCTTGCCGTAGGCGGGGGTGATGACACGGCCTACAGTAGAAACACCGATGGGGAAGGGGAAGTGCATGGTGACGGCGCCGTCCACCTCGTGGGACTCCACCATCTGCTCCATCTTCTTGTGGCCCTCGTCCTCGTTGTCCACATGGACAGTGGTGACGCCCTCGGCCTCCAGGGTGCCGATGTAGTACACATCCACACCCCGGGCGGCGGCCATACGGGCGGCCTTCATGGCGTTTTCTTCACCATGCTCACTGCCCATGCCGGTGATGGCGATCTTCGGCCGGGGGCCGAAGGAGCCAGTCTCCAGGCCTTCCGCCATTTCCAGGAAGGCCTTGGCAATGGTTTTTTCCAAATTACTCATGGTTTGCCTCCCGCTTACTCAGCCTGAGCCATCAGCGTGGCGGCGAAGTCACGCATAGCCTTGGCGATCATGCCCTTGACTTCCTCCTCGCTGACGCCAGCCTGGGCCTCCTCAGCACCGGTGTTGGCCTGGATGACGAAGGAAACGCCGTCGAACAGGTTGGTCATGCGGCCCAGGAACAGGGAGCCCTTGCCGATGATCATGACGCGGTTGAGCTTGCCGGCCATGATGTCCTCACGAGCAAAGCCGATGTAGGGCACGCCGGAGGGGATATGACCCTGGGTGGGAGCCCAGCCGGTGAGGCCGTGCTTGGCGGGGAAGGAGGCGAGGTCAGCCTTCTGCAGCTCACCGCGCTTGACAGCCAGGGCGGCAATCATCTTGTAGTTGGCCAGAGGCACATCGCCGGCGCCGGCGGGCTTGGTGATGTCGGGGTTCTGCATCTCGGGGGAGTACTTGTCGATGTCGGTGATCTTCAGACCGTGCTTGTCCAGGGGGTTGGTGACCAGGCTGGAGATAACGGCCTGAGGAGCGGAGCCGGTACCCACGGTGTGGCGGCCCAGCATATCCAGGTTGATCTCAGGGCTTACGCCGTCGTCCTGGGTGACTACCACGGCGAAACCGCCGATCATGTCCTCCATGATGGGCAGACCCTTCTTCACGTGGTCCTTGCCGTTCATGCCCAGCTTGGCGGTGCAGCCGCCGGCGGTGACGACGACGGTCTTGTAGGCGCCGGAAGCGACCAGGGCAGCGGCCTCGATCATGGCGTGAGCGGGAGCGGCGCAGAAGCCGCGGGCGTCGGAACCGGTGGCGTTGGCAAGGCCGGCGATCTCAGCAGCGCTCTTGGCAAAGTTGCCGCCGCCGCGCTGGTTCATGTCGCCGCAGGCCTCCTCGGCGCAGTCCACCACGTACTCCACGTCCTCCTTGGCGATGCCGGCGTTCTTCACGGCGGAGAGGAGGGCCGTGACGGAGCTGGCCTTGCTGACGATGTTCTCGTGTATGACATGGGCGGACAGGTTCACGTCGATGTCGTGAGCGCGGTTGACGCAGCCCACCAGCTCGCCGTTATGATACAGGCCCTCGGAGTGCTCCTCGTCCACCAGACGCTGGATCTCAGCGGCATCGGTCTGCTCGGCGGGGATACGGGCCATGATGGTCTCATCGATAATGGGGTTGGCAGCCAGGGCGGCCTTGTGAGCCTCCACAAAGCCCTTCTCCAGCTTGACAAGGCCGAACACATCGCAGGCCTGCATCAGCAGAAGGAACTCCTCCTGGGGCATGATCTGGCCAAAGTGACCATAGCGATCATTGACATCGCAGACCTTATCGCACCAAGGCTGCTCCACAGCGGCCAGCTCATCGGGGGTCTTGTTGCCGATGTACACCTGGTTGGGCCAGTAGCTGAGGGCCTGCTCGAAGGTACGGATGTGCTTGGGCAGCTCCTTGAGGTACTCGCCGTCGGGGTTCACGATCCGCTCGGTGGTCTGAGTGGTTCCGTTGTGCAGAACCATGTCGGGGGTGTGCACCAGAATGTATCCGGCGCCTTTGATGACACTTTTCATATTGTCCACAGCCTTTCTTGTATTGTTTTTCCGGGGACCGTCAAAAACGGTCCATCAATCGCTATAAATCGATGCAGCAGTTTCCCCTGCTGCGGGGAGGGGTGCTTCCTTACCATATGGCGTGGCCCGCGGGCGGCAATCGCTCCTGCAGCCATTTATAGTGACAGAAAGACGGAAGGGCGGCGGCTGTAGCCGCCGCCCGATAGGCATGTCTTGCTCCCTTAGTACTTGCAGTACTGCTCCCGGATGCTGGTCATTTCGTTGATGATATCATCAACATCCAGCACCATCTCCATCATGCTGACTTGCTCGTCATAGACGGCGGGGTCGAATTCTGCCTTGACTTCGGGCTCGCACACATGGTAAACCTTGAGTCCCAACGAGACTCCTGTCAACGGACCGGCATAAGTGGGATCGCCATTGGTCACCGTCTCGGCGGCCAGGCCGGAAGCCTCACCCTCAGCGGCGCCCAGCAGAACGACAACGTTCTCGGGACCATACTGCTCGGCGAGTTCCTTAACCCGCTTCTGATTTTCCAGATCCATTGCACCAGCGGCGGTTCAGACGAAGCACTCCGTCGAGGAAAACACGACCTCGGCGCCGGCGGATTCCGCGCAGGCTTCAATGGCCTGTCCGGGGATGCCATCGCGGTCACCGATGATGATGACCTTCTTACCAGCCAAGATGCTCATGTCTCTTTCCTCCTTTGCAATAGATTTTATTATAGAAACCTTGCGGTATCTACCAGAGATTTGCGTACGCTTACACGTACTTCTTGATCATAGCCTCTACGTTCTCGGGGGTGGCGTCATCCTTGACACAGGAATCGATCATCTCGCCGTTCTCATAGATAGCGATGACGGGCAGACCCAGGATCTTCTGGCTGATGGCCAGACGACGGGCCTTGGTGGTGTTCAGGGCGCAGAACTTGATCTTGTCGCCGTAGGTCTCGGCAAAAGCGTGAACGTGGGGCATCAGGGCGGCGCAGGGGACGCAGCCGTCACCATAGAAATCTACCAGGACCTTACCCTCGGCCTTCAGCACTTCAGCCTCAAAAGTGTTCTTATCCAGCTCGAGCATGGGAAAACTCCTCCTTTGTATTAATGATAGAAACAGTATATCCTATCTATAGCCAAGAATCAATGGTTGCTGACGTAATGTTCAGCCTGCATGGCGGCAATGGCGCCGTCTGCGGCGGCGGTGACCACCTGGCGCAGGCTCTTGACGCGGATGTCGCCGGCGGCAAACACACCGGGGATGCTGGTGTGCATATTCTCGTCGGTCTTGATGTAGCCGTTCTCCATGTCCAGCATGCCCTCGAAGAGCTGGGAGTTGGGGTTATAGCCGATAAAGCCGAAGAGTCCGAAGAGGCCGTCATCCTCGTCCGCATTGATGGTGGTGAGCTCACCGGTCTTGACGTTCTTCACGGTCATGGAGCTGAGCAGCTCGTCACCGTCCACACGGGTGACCACGGTATCCCACATGAAGTGGAGCTTGGGGTTCTTAAAGGCCTTCTCCTGGATGGACTTGGCAGCACGCAGCTCGTTCCGGCGGTGAATGATGGTCACCTTCCGGGCAAACTTGGTCAGGTACATGGCCTCTTCCACGGCGCTGTCGCCGCCGCCTACCACGTACACTTCAAAGTCCTCAAAGAAGGAGGCGTCGCAGGTAGCGCAGAAGGAGATGCCCTTACCGGTGAACTTGCCCTCGTTCTCGCAGCCGATGGGCTTGGGGAAAGCGCCGGTGGCGATGATGACGCACTTGGCCTCGTACTCGCCCTTGGCACCTACCAGCTTCTTCACGTCGCCGTTGAGCTCCACGCTCTTGATCACATCAGAGCAGCGCTCAGCGCCGAACTTCTTGGCCTGCTCGGTCATACGGGCAATCAGGCTGCGGCCGCTCTCGCCCTCAACAATCTGGCCGGGGTAGTTCTCGATCTCATCGGTGATAGCGATCTGACCGCCATCCTGACCTTTTTCAATGATCAGGGTGCTCAGACGGCTTCTGCCGGCATAGAGGCCGGCGGCCAGGCCCGCAGGGCCAGCGCCAAGAACAATTACATCATAAATCTTGCTCATATCCAATGTAAACTCCTGTTTTTCAGAATGTCCGGCATGGGATAAACCATATCAGCAGATATAGTATATCCCATACCGGTTTTCCAGTCAATCGGTCAATGAGGAAATTGAGGCGCCTGCGCCCAATAAGTTCTATAATTTTTTTCGATAGAGGCATGGGACAAAGCGGGGCCGCAGCCCCGCCTGTCCCATACCGGGAATTAAATCCGCAACGGATTAGACCTCGAAGATGGTCTGATCCTCGACCTCAGTGGTCAGAGCCTCCAGGGCACGCTCCACCAGCTTGCGGCGGAGAGCCTTCTCCTCATCGTGGGAGAGGGCGGGGTTGCCCAGGGGGTGGGGGATAGCGATGGTGGGAACAATTCTGTTGGCGCCCACCGTCATGGAGATAGGAGTGACCGTGCACATATGCACCACGGGGATACCGGCACGCTCGATCTCTTTAACCATCGTTGCACCGCAACGAGTGCAGGTACCTCAGGTACTGGTCATGATAACGGCATGAACACCGGCCTGGAGCAGCTTCTGAGCATACTCGGCAGCAAAAGACTTGGCGTTGGCCACGGAGGTGCCGTTACCAACAGTGGTGTAGAAGAAATCGTGGAGCTTGCCGATCTTGCCCTCGCGCTCCATATCCCGCAGCACGTCCACAGGCAGGACGCGGTTGGGATCGGCGTTGGCGTAGACAGGATCGTAACCGCCGTGAGCGGTCTCATAGCCCTCGCTGGTCAGAGCCTCCACACCGGCGATGTTGTACTCACCGTAGTGGGAAGCGGAGGAGGACTCGATGTGGTCGGGGTTGCCCTTGGGGACAATACCGCCGGAAGTGCACAGGGCGATGGTAGCCTTGCTCAGATCCTTGACAGCGGGATTGGGAGCCACACGGTCGAAAGAGGGCATGGGATACTCGGTGGTGAAGGGCTTGCCATTGAGCTTGGCAACCAGCATGTCGACAGCGCGCTCAGCACCGACCTTCTTCTCGAAGAAGTTCTTGCGGATGCCGTTGGGCATATAGCCCTCCTCGCAGGAGGCGCCGATCTTCTCACCCTTCATCATCTTCAGGGCCAGCTTAGCCATAGCGGGGGCAGCCTTGCGCATGCCGGCGGCGCTGTTGGCGGTAGCGACCATGAGGACCTTGTTCTTCAGGTCTGCACCGGGGTTCTCCTCGTACATACCAGTCAGAACGGGAATGCCCAGCTCATCCTGCACAGCGGCGCAGATGGTGGCGCAGGCGTAGCCGTAACGGCCAGCGTTGAAAGCAGGACCAGCCAGGAAGAAGTCGGGCTTCTCAGCCTTGACCCAGTCCAGGATCTGAGCCTTGGCATCAGCCTCGTGCTCAGCGAAGTAGGAGTCGCCGCAGACTACGGTCTTGACGATCTCAGCCTCGCCCTTCCAAGCCTGATTGAATGCCAGGCCGGGACCGACGATGCCCTCCCGCAGCTCGGGAGCCACATGAGCCATCTCCTCGCCGCCGATGTTGGCGAAGAACTGGTTAATATAGTGTACTACTTTATAACTCATAATGAATGATCCTCCTTTCCTTCATTATCGGGCGCTGAGACGGTTGAAGCCCATCTCGTTGGTAGCGCCGGTGATAACCTGGAGCTCGGCCTCGATGGTGCCGTCGGGACGCAGGGAACCAGCATGACCGCCGGCGATGACGTCCACATAGTCCAGGGTGCCGATCACCTTGTCCAGCTTGGGCAGGATGATGACCTCGTTGGCGTTACCGCCGGTGACAACGGCGTCGGCCAGAGGATCGGCGTCAGCCAGGGACTGGGACTTACCATCCTGGCCGGCGTACTCGTCGGTGATGATGGTGGTCTTGACGCCCTGGAGCTCGATCTTCTTGGTGTTCATGATCAGGTCGGTGTCGGGGTTACCGAAGCCTTCCTGGGACACGATAGCGCCATCCAGATCCAGCAGGCGGCAGAGCTTAGCGGTCCAGTCGGAGGAGCGCTGCTTGTCAGCCAGGTAAACGTTCTCGTTGGTGATGATGTTGCAGACGTAGTTCAGGGTCTTGCCGTGAGCGGCGAACAGAGCTTTCACCACGGGGTTGTTCTGGTGATGATAGGTGGTGTTCTTGTCGCAGGCGGACACGCAGTTACCGCTGATGATGGCGCCATCCATGGTCTCGGTGGGGTTGAGGATGGTGGTCAGGCTGCGCTTGGCATCCACGCCGTAGACGTAGGTGTCGTGGAGCAGGCCCTGGCTCTGCAGCATGTGGACATAAGCCACGCGGGGCAGGTCGGGATACTTCTCGATGCCCTCCTTGATGCCCAGAGTCTCAAACTCCTGGGTCTCGTCGGGGGTCACGTTCCGGCCGATCTCACCGATGAAGGTGGCGGCCCGCAGGCCGGCGAT
>CALXGE010000012.1 GCA_944387775.1 uncultured Oscillospiraceae bacterium
GAGCTGGTGAAGAAGATGCAGAAGTCCGGCGCCAAGGCCTACCTGGTGAACACCGGCTGGAACGGCACCGGCAAGCGTATCTCCATCAAGGATACCCGCGGCATCATCGACGCCATTCTGGATGGCTCCATCCTGAAGGCTGAGACCAAGACCATCCCCTACTTCAACCTGGAGGTCCCCACCGCTCTGCCTGGTGTTGACTCCAACATTCTGGATCCCCGCGACACCTATGCTGATGCCGCTGAGTGGGATGCCAAGGCCAAGGATCTGGCTTCCCGCTTCGTGAAGAACTTTGCCAAGTACACCACCAACGAGTCCGGTAAGGCTCTTGTGGCTGCTGGCCCCAAGGCTGAGTAATCTGCCTGTCAAAAGCAAAGCGCTGCCGCACAACAATGCGGCCCCGTTAGAAAAACGCAAAAAAGATCGGGACGGCGATGCCGTCCCGATCTTCTTATTTTATTTGTTCCTTCTTTTTTACTTAGTGCCAAAAATACGGTCACCGGCATCGCCCAGGCCGGGAACAATATAGCCGATCTCATTGAGGTGGCTGTCCACAGCGCCGCAGTAGATATCCACCTCCGGATACTCCTTCTGAAGGCGCTCAATTCCCTCCGGAGCAGCCAGAAGCACCATGAGCTTGATATTGGCGCAGCCGTACTCCTTCATGAAGCCGATGGCAGCAGCGGCAGAACCACCGGTAGCCAGCATGGGATCCACGATGAGAATATCACGGTCAGCCACATCCTTGGGCATCTTGCAGAAGTACTTCACAGGCTCCAAGGTCTCTTCGTTGCGGTACAGGCCGATATGCCCCACGCGGGCAGAAGGCACCATCCGCAGCACGCCGTCCACCAGACCCAGTCCCGCCCGGAGAATAGGCACCACGGCAAACTTCTTACCCTTGAGGGTGGGAGCCATAGTCTTGCCCATGGGAGTCTCCACCTCTTTCTCCGTCAAAGGCAGATCTCTGGTGGCCTCGTAGGTCAGCAGCATGCCGATCTCAGAGACAATCTCCCGGAAATCCTTGGTGGAGGTGTTCTTATCCCGCAGGATGGTCAGCTTATGAGCTACCAGGGGGTGATCAACAATATGGACTTTTTCACTGTACATAGCAATATACTCCCTTTCTTTTGTATGACGGAGCAGAGCGAAATGTCCAGCTATTGGGTTTCTCCCACCTGCACATACTCCATCTTCAATTTCCCGGAAGTATTGTACAACAGCGCGTGGAAAAATGCAAGACGCTGTCGTTCTTCATTTTTGCTCAGGACAGCCGCTTTACCAAATAAGGGATGGCGCTTTCAAACTCCACGCCGTACCACTTGGCTTCAGGAGAAGCCAGGGTCAGCCGGATGCATTCCACCGTGTAATCCGCCGCCAAAGCCAGCACCTCACCCAGAGACAGTCCCCGCATCAGGCCGCCCACACAGGTAGAGGCAAACACATCACCGGTACCGTGGAAGCTGGCGGGCAGGTGCTCAGCGAAGTAGCTGCCGTACTCGTCCTTCTCCCGGTCGTAGTACATAACTCCCAGCCGCCCCTTCTCAAAGCTTACGCCGGTGAGAGCCACATAACGGGGCCCCAGCTTGGCCAGGGCCTGGAGCATTTCCTGGATATAGCTCTCATCATACTCCGTCCGATAGGGTAATCCCGTAAGAAGGCCGGCCTCCGTCAGATTGGGAACGATAAGATCCGCTTTGGCGCAGACTTTGGCCATCTCAGACGGGAACTCAGGACCAAAAGCAGGATACAGCTTTCCGTTGTCCGCCATCACCGGGTCTACCACGATGAGATTATCTTTTGTCTTAAAGGCATCAAAGAAAGCGCAGATATCCCCAATCTGCTCCTTGGAAGCCAGATAGCCCGTGTAGATGGCGTCAAAGTGGATATTTTCACTCTTCCAGTGATCTGCAATGGGACCAATTTGGTCCGTTAAATCCTTGCAGGTGAAGTTCTGAAACATGGTGTGGGTAGACAACACCGCCGTGGGTACAATGGAGCACTCCACCCCCATGGCGGAGATAATCGGCAGAGCCACTGTGAGGGAACATTTCCCCAGGCAGGAGATGTCCTGAATGCTGACAATACGTTTCATGAGCCGCACTTCCTTTTTATTGCTTTGCTGTAGTATAGCAGGGAAACTGGTCCCATCAAAGTATCAGATATATTATTTCTAATAGGATCAGATTTTCTTGTATCCAACAATACAAAAAAGCACCCCGGGACAAAAATATCCCGGGGTGCTGTAAAATCATGTCGTCGGCTTCAATGGAAAAAACATCCATCATCCCTGATTCAGTCTTGCCAGCCGCTCCCGCTCCGCCTGGCTCAAGCGGAGATACACCGGAGCCAAATCCTGAGCGGACACCTGTCCCTCCTGCCCCAGTCGCTCCGCCGCCATAGCAACGCCTACAGCGCTTTGAAGCCGCAGGTGGGCCGGTGCAGCCTGACAGGCAATTCCCTGTTCCGTCAGAAAATCCGTGCACAGCTTCCAGCCGTCCCCTACCACGGTAATCGGGCCGTGGATGTGATGCAGCTCCTCCGCCGCCTCCGCCAGAGAGATGGCCCGGTCAGGGCAGAGGCGCTTCAGCGTCCCCTCCCCGGCCTCAAAAATCGCATTATAAATCTGCTGCCGACGGGCATCCATCGCGCAGACAATCGTTCCCGTCATATGAGCCAGCGGCCAGGCCATGGCCTCCAGGGTGGACACCCCGATGCAGGGTTTATCCGCAGCCCAGGCCAAACCTTTCACCGCAGCGATACCGATGCGCAGCCCGGTAAAGGAGCCAGGGCCCGCCGCCACCGCAATGGCGTCCATATCCGAAAGGGTCAACTCGCTGTTTTTCAGCATGTCCTCCACCATGGGCATCAAGGTCCGGCTGTGGGTAAGGCCGGTAGCCTGCCAGGCAGTGGCCAGGGGCATACCCTCCTGCAGCACTGCGCAGGAGGCCGCCTTTGCGGTAGTCTCCAGTGCCAGGATCATCATTGGGACACCCCCTCTATCGTAATACGCCGCCAATCCTCGCAGTCCGGGCAGCGGCAGATGGTAACGGTAACACAGTCCGGCGGCAGCGCCTCTGGAAAGCTTTCACTCCACTCCACAGCACATACGCCGCCCCGGTTGAGATAATCCTCCCAGCCGATATCCCACAGCTCCTCCTCATCCCCCAAGCGGTAGAGGTCAAAGTGAAACAGAGGAATTTCCCCCTCATACTCGTTGACAATGGTGAACGTGGGGCTGGTCACTCGCCCCGCACAGCCCAGTCCTCGGGCTAGTCCCCGGGTAAAAGCAGTCTTCCCCGCCCCCAGGTCTCCCCGGTAGGCCACCACATCCCCCGCCTTGAGCTGTCGGGCCAGGGATGCCCCCAGGGCCTCTGTCTCCTGTTCGCTGTGAGAGAGATACTCCATTGCCACGCCTCCATCCTCATACTCGACAAAATAGTATACCACGGAATATAGACTCTGGAAAGAGGAACATAGTGAAAAAATGAAAAAAACCACGGTTTACAGAATATGGCTTGTGTGGTACACTTATTGTGGTTTGATATGAGGAGGTGACGCCATTGTCCATCTTTGCCCAGATCCTGGGCGCCATCAAATATATTGTAAAAAAGGCAGATATGGTGCTGCTGGGCCTGAGTCTGGTGGCCACTATTTATGGTCTTGTCCTCATCGCCAGCGCCACCAACTACACCAACAGTTACCGGGACGTCATCGTCCAGGGGGCGGCGGCAGTCATCGGATTGTTTGCCTATTTCATCTTTTCCGCGCTGGATGTGGAACACTACTCCGAAAAGTGGAAATGGTTTTTTCTCTTCAACCTGGGCTTTATTGCCTTGCTGCTCACCCCGCTGGGGACGGGAAAATACGGCAATAAATCCTGGCTCACCGCCTCCTGGCTGCCTACCAGCATTCAGCCTTCGGAGATTGTGAAGCTGACCTTTACGATCCTGCTGGCCCGGCAAATGGCCTGGTTCCGCGACAACCGGAAAATGCGGGGCTTTGATTCCCTCTTCTGGCCGGCGGCCCATGCGGGACTGATGTTCGTATGGATCGTGGCCATCTCTTCCGATGCCGGCAGCGGCTTGGTGTATCTCATGATCTACGCCGGCATGGCGCTGGCCGCCGGCCTTGCCTGGTACTGGTTTGTGGCGGGTCTCAGCATTATGGGTATAGGCATCGGTGCACTGGTCCTGCTGGAGAAATTACCCAGCCATATGATGCAGCGGTTTATTGTCCTTTTCGACCACAGCTACAACCCTGATGGGGTTGGCTGGCAGCAGACCCGGAGCCTTATGGCTATCGGCTCCGGCGGGCTCTTCGGTCAGGGGCTTTTCAACGGCATCCAGACCCAGTCCTCCTTCGCGGAGAACCTGCCGGAGCGGCAGACCGACTTCATCTTCGCCGTGTGCGGGGAGGAGCTGGGTATGGTGGGATGCCTCGCTATCATTATTCTGGAGTTTCTGCTGGTCTGGCGCTGTTTCCAGACCGCCCGGATTGCCAAGGGCACCATGGGCAGCCTCATCTGCGTAGGGTTCGGCACCATGCTGATTTTCCAGACCGTGGAAAACATCGGCATGTGCCTGTTTGTCATGCCAGTCATCGGTCTGACGCTTCCCTTCTTCAGCTCCGGCGGCAGCTCCATTGTCACCCTCTATGCCGCCATGGGCATCGTCTCCGGCGTCCGCAGTCGCTCCCTGCCGGACTGGCTGCGAAAAACGTGACTCCTCCCCTTCTGCAGAAAACAAAAGCGCCGTCCGGGCAATAGCCCGGACGGCGTTCCGTTATCTTCTCTATTTTACCCGGATGTTCTTCTCCCGCAGCCGCTTGTAAACAAACTCCCGGAACAGCGTGTAGATCACTGAGGTCAGAGGGATAAATAACAGCATTCCCAACACGCCCATGAGACTACCGCCTACTGTGACAGCAAAAAGTACCCAGATAGAAGGAAGGCCCACAGAGCTGCCTACCACGTGGGGATAGATAAGGTTTCCCTCCACCTGCTGGAGAATCAGGAACATGATTACAAAGATCAGCGCCTGCATGGGGGAAACCATCAAAATGAGAAACGCGCCCACACCACAGCCGATGAATGCACCCACAATGGGGATCAGGGCCGTCACCGCAATCAGACATCCTACCAGCAGAGCGTAGGGCATCTTCAGGATGGACATGGCCACAAAAAACATGGTGCCCAAAATCACAGCTTCCATGCACTGACCGGTAATGAAGCTGGAAAACACGCGATGGCTGAGGCTGCACACAGAGATGATCTGCTCCGCCGCCTGCTTGGGCAGCAGGGCAAAAAGCGCCTTGCGGCACTGAAGGCCCAGTTTCTCCTTCTGCAGCAGGATATAGCAGGCAAAAACAAAGGCAATGAAGGAGGACGTGAGCACGCTGACCATACTCTTTGCAGCAGAAATAGTGGAGTTGAGCACATCTCCCGCACCATTGCGCAGGAAGTCCGCCACACCGGAAAGAATAGATTCCCAGTCGATGGAACGCCAGTCAATGGTGAGGTTTTCCAGCCAGGTCACAATCTGGGGATTGTTGGCAAACTGACCCTCCGCCCACAGGAGAGCTTTGGTCACCGCAGCCTGAATGGTGACAGAGAGCCCGGCAATGGTCTCCGTCAGTTCCGGCACTACCACCCATACCAGCAGCATCACCACCAAGGCCACTACTACAAATGTCAAAAGCAGGCTCAGTACCCGCACCAGTCCTTTGGGCAGCCGCTCCTTTCCTCGCTTGTCCTTTCCCGCCCAGGCGAAAACATTCCGCTCCAGAAAGCGCATGGGCACATTTAAGATGAAAGCCAGAGCGGCTCCTCCCAGGAAGGGAGACAGCAGTTCCACCAAAAAGCGCAGAGACGCAGCCACACCGTCAATCCACTGGAAAGCTGTAAATGCCAAAGCGGCAAAAGCGATCAGCAGCAGTAATTTCTTCATTGTTGTCCGGGAAATCTCCATATCGACCTCCGTGCGCCCCAGGGCGCGGCAGTTTAGGGGAACACCGGCCTCTCCGGCATCCCATTTCTAGGCTCGCCTGTTTTTTATCCCACAGGCGCCTGTCCTCTCTATCCTATCCTGTTCCCTCTCCCCCGTCAAGTATAGGACACATTAATTTTTTGAGAGAGCAGAATGGAATATCTCCACCTACTTTATTTCTCGATCGGGGTATGCTATACTGAAGCAAAATTATACTTCCTTGCTATGGGAGGCATTCATGAGCAAGAACTTTCACCGAGACTACGCCGACAGCGTAGGCCATTTCTGTCAGAGCCTGCCGCCGGAGCTGGGGATCACCACCCAGGCAGTAGACGCCTACTTCCGGGCCTGTGCCCTCTATCTCTGGTCCGGCTCTCCCGGCCAGGGCGGCGGCCTCGCCGGTATCAGCCAGATCTACACGGATCATCCGGTTCGATTCACCGCCGGGCAGTTTGACAAGGCCATGGCCTACTACCGGAACAATCCCGGTTATACAGTGGGCGTGCCGGAGTTTTTCCAAAAGCTGGCGGAAGATGACGCCCGCCGAGGGGAAAGCCGCAGCCGCACCTTCGCGGAGATCCAGAAGAACCTTTTAATGCTCTGCGCTGCCTGCGACGGCAGCTTCTCCTTCTCCGAAAGCAAGCGGATCACCACCCTGTACGACCAACTGGTCACTGTCTGCGACAAGGCAGGCGTACCGCCGGTGACACTTACCCCGGGGCCGGAGCACTACCTCGGTACAGCCCGCCGCTCCCCGGAGGTATCCGCCAAGGAACTCAACGACATAATGGACGAGTTTAGCCAGGTTCTATCCCGGGACAAGTCCCGCAGTCTTTACAACGACTTTTTCGGCACGCCGTCTGAACCCATGCGCAGCCCCCTGGATCCCTTGCCGGTGAAGGAGGAGGACGTGCCGCCTCCCCCGCCTGAGACAACCACACCGCAGGAGCCAGCACCGGAGGAGGAATCTCCCAAGCCCACCCTGGAGGAGGCTATGGCGGAACTGAATGCCCTTATCGGCCTGGAGGCGGTAAAAAAAGACGTAGACAGCTTAGTGAACCTGGTGAAGGTCCGCACCCTGCGGAAGGAGCGGGGCCTCAAGTGCCCGGATCTGTCTCTCCACCTGGTGTTCTCCGGTAACCCCGGCACCGGCAAGACCACGGTGGCCCGGATCATCGGCAAGATCTTCAGCGCCCTGGGCCTTCTCAGCAAGGGCCATCTGGTAGAGGTGGACCGCAGCGGTCTGGTGGCGGGCTACGTGGGGCAGACCGCCATCAAGACCCAGGAGGTCATTCAAAAGGCCCTAGGCGGCGTTCTGTTCATCGACGAGGCCTATTCCCTGGCTCCGGAGAACGCCGACAAGGACTTTGGCCAGGAGGCCATCGACACCATCCTCAAGGCCATGGAGGACCACCGGGACGACTTTGTGGTGATCGTGGCAGGGTACGCCAGCCTTATGCCCCGGTTCATTGACAGCAATCCGGGCCTCAAATCCCGGTTCAACAAATACCTCTTCTTCGAGGACTACAATGGAGCACAGCTCTACGATATTTTCCTCGCCCGGGTGAAGAGCAACGACTACCGGTTGGATGACGGCGCCGCCCAGGCGATCCGGGAACACCTGGAGGAGCTCTACGAGGACCGGGACGAAAACTTCGGCAACGCCCGGGACGTCCGAAATCTGTTCGAGCGGATCGTGGCCAACCAGGCCAACCGGGTAGCGGCTCTGGAGTCCCCTTCTGATGAGGACATTCTCACCATTACCACAGCAGATCTGGAAGGACTGGTGGATCTGCCCCTTACCGGAGAGTCTGCCACCGATAAAACAGAAGCAGAGGAGTGACGGCTGTCACTCCTCTGTGGTATATCTGGCCCGATAGCGCCGCATGCTCTCGGCAAACAGGGATCCATTGGTGGGCGGCGTATAGGTGATAGCATTGGCTCCGGCATGGATGGTCTCCATGATGCTCTCATCGGTGGGGCCGCCGGTGGCGATGATGGGGATGTCGGGAAACTCACTGCGGATCTTCCGCACGATCTCCGGCGTCTGGGCAGCACCGGACACATTGAGAATATCCGCTCCGCTGGCAATCCGTTTTCCCACATCCATCTGGCTGGAAACAATGGTGGCAATCACCGGAATGTCCACCACATCCTTGATCTGGGCAATCGTTTCATCGGCAATCGGTGCGTTCACAACCACACCGAAGGCCCCCTGGTGCTCAGCGTAGGTGGCCAGACGCACGCTGCGCCGCCCGTTGGTCACGCCGCCGCCCACACCTACAAATACCGGCACGTCGGACACGCTGATAATAGCCTGAGCGATGCTGGGCTGAGGGGTAAAAGGATAGACGGCAATGATGGCGTCACCGTTGATGTTCTTGATGATGGCCACATCCGTGGAAAACACCAGGGACTTGATCCGGCGGCCAAAAATCCGGATACCGGTGCACTCAGCGATGCACTGGGGCACCTCCACCAGATGGCTGCGCAATGTGCCGCTATAAGAAGGTACGATCTTTTGCACGTTTATAGTCTCCTTTCCCGTAAAAATGCCGCCTCCTCACTGTGGTCCGGGGCCAAGCGGCGTTGTTTCTGAAATTCAGTATACCAAAATTCGGGCTTTCCCTCAAGTTACAAAGCGATGTCATTCATGAAGAATCTGTAAATTATGTAAACATCTTGTTAAGGAGGCCGTAACTATGACCCGAAAAGTAACCCTCCAGCAGGTAGATCACCTGCCCATGCCTCTCATTTACCTGGCCTCACCGGAGGACCTGGCCCAGTGGTCTGTTTCCCAGCTTGCCTGGGATCTGGAACAGGGCCAGCGGGACCTGACCCTCTCATGCTTTGATACAGCTCCGCTGGGATTTTCTGTGGCAAAGGCCGCCCCAGCCGTTCTCAAGGCAGTAATGGATTTCCTCTATGACCATACGGAGGTGGAGCATCTCACGATTCTTTGTGCCGGCGAGACAGTCTATCGGACCTACTCCCTCCACTGGAATATCTGGTATGCCCCCTATAAGCCTCACCATGACCATGAGGACAGCTTGTAATTATTGGTTTCCAAACTGTTACCAATTTCCTCTTGTTTTTGGCGGCGGTTCCATGGATAATGGGATATATGCAAAATGTTGTCGAAGGAAGTCCCTGCCATGAATCGTTTTTTCTCTTTTCTTTTGTCCTGTATCCTGCTTTTGACCTGCACCGCCTGCGTCAGCCCTGTCTCAGCCGCCAACGACGGTTCTGATACACCATCCCATATCACGCCCGAACATGACGAGCAGCTTCTCCATGGGTCCCGGCCTCAGCTCCCCTCCCCAAGCGATCCTCTCCCGGAGAAGGATCCGGAAGTGGAGCCGGTCACCCCCGCGGAGCCGGAAGCTTCTGAGCCGTCTTCTCAGGAGTCGACGGCCCCTGACCCTGTTCAGCCTCCCACAACAGATCCGGAGTCCACAGACGGCACACAGACAGAGAGCACTCCTGTCCCGGAAAGCCCGCGGACCATCGATCCGTCCAAGCCTATGGTGGCATTGACCTTTGACGACGGCCCCAACGCCACCTACTCCGACATGATCCTGGATATTTTGGAGGAGAACAACGCGGTAGCTACCTTCTTTGAGGTGGGGCGGAACGTAGCCAACTGCCCCCAGCCTCTGACCCGAATGGTGGAACTGGGCTGTGAAATCGGCAGTCATTCCTACGTACATAAGGATCTCAGTAAACTCAGCTCTGACGCCCTTGCGAAGGACATGGCCGCAGCGGACCAGGCCTTTATCGACGCTGTGGGCTTCGCCCCCACCCTGCTTCGCCCGCCCTATGGTGCAGTAAACAGCAGCGTAAAACATGATACCGGCCACAGCGTCATCACCTGGACGGTGGACACCGAGGACTGGAAAAGCCGGGATACTGACAAAATTGTTTCCTATGTCAAATCTCTGCCCAGTCTGGACGGCGAGGTCGTCCTGCTGCACAGCTCCTATGAGACCACCGTGGATGCAGTGAAGATTCTCGTCCCCTGGCTGATCCAGCAGGGCTACCAGTTGGTCACTGTCAGTGAGCTGATGGCTTATTATTACGGCGAGCTGATGCAGCCCGGTCAGTTCTATGGGTATACGTACTTTACTACCCACGGCAAAACGGATACCCCCGCCGCGCTGCCTGAGCCTGAAACGCCCGCCGCCGGTGAAGATACATCCGCCGACCAGCCTCAGGAGCCTCAGCAGCCGGACCAGCAGACACCTCCCGAAACAGCGCCCCAGCCTGTGCAGCCGGAAGGATCTGCTCCGGAGCCGTCCCCGGAAACGCCCGAAGTCCCCGCCGGAGAGGAGCCTGTTGATGAGACGCTGCCTATTCCGGAAAAGCCTACCATCCCCGCCTCCCCTGACGCGCCTATATACTCTACCCTTCCAGCAGAAGTTCCCTCTTCCGGTTCAGCTGAAACCATTGGATAGCTTTTGATGGAATGGGCAAAACCGCTTTTATTTCTTCACGAAGCCCGGCTTATAGCCGGGCTTTTTGTTGCGTCTCTGCGTGAATTTCCCGTGAAAAGACTGAAGATCCCTTGCGCTTCCCTCTGTTGTGTGATACCATGCATAGCAGATATTGGGGGACACAGGCCGCCTTACGGCCGCTGTCCCCTGTTTGCGCCATTATCCGCCATATCTATTCTGCAGTGAAATTCTTTTCCCGGAATCTGGCGGGGATCTACTGGGGGCAACCTTCTATGTTTGAACAACAGCGGCAGAGAAAAGCAAAACTCTCCAGCCTGCAGATCATTGCTCTGGGCTTTTTTCTCATAATTCTGGCTGGCACCGGGCTCCTTATGCTGCCGGTATCCACCCAAGCGCCCGGCGGCGCCTCCTTCGGGGACGCCCTTTTTACCGCCACCTCTGCCACCTGCGTCACAGGTCTCGTGGTCCGGGACACCGGCACCTACTGGAGCACCTTCGGTCAGGTGGTGATTATCGCCCTGATCCAGGTGGGTGGTCTGGGCTTCATGACCATCGCTACCTTGTTTATGTTGCTGCTGCGGCGACGGCTGGGGCTGCGGCAGCGGGAGGTGGTGGTGGACAGCATCAGCCACTACCAGCTCAGCGGCATCGTCCCCTTCGTCAAGCGAATTTTCTTCGGCACCATACTGGTGGAGGGGCTGGGCGCCGTCCTCCTCTCCCTGCGCTTCGTCCCCCAATACGGCACAGGCCGGGGCATTTACTATGGTGTATGGCACTCCATCTCCGCCTTCTGCAACGCGGGATTTGACCTTATGGGGCCCCACAGCGGGGAATATTCCTCCTTCGTGGCCTACGCCGGGGACCCCCTGGTGAGCCTGACCATCATGGGGCTCATTACTGTGGGCGGCATTGGCTTTCTGGTGTGGGACGATCTCCTGCGCAATGGCCTGCGCTGGCGGCGTTACCGTCTCCAGACCAAGGTGGTCATCGCCACCTCCACCCTGCTGATTTTCGGGAGCGCTCTTCTGTTTTTCCTCTTTGAGCGCAATAACCTGGGTGCCGGGCAGCCTCTGGGGAAACAGATCCTCTGCGCCCTCTTTGACGCGGTCACCCCCCGCACCGCCGGTTTCAACACCACGGATACCGCCGCCCTCAGCTCCGGCAGTCTCCTGCTCACTATGGTCCTTATGTTCATCGGTGGCAGCCCCGGCTCCACCGCCGGCGGTATCAAAACCACCACCGTGGCGGTGATACTCCTCCACACCATTGCCGGCGTCCGTCGGGAGCAGAGCACCAACGTATTTGGCCGCAGCATCGGGGATGACGCGCTGAAGAAGGCCACATCAGTGCTGTTCACCAACCTGTTTCTGGTGCTGGGCGGTACCCTGCTGATCTGCGGCGTACAGTCCCTCCCCTTGACAGAGGTTCTCTTTGAGGTCTTCTCCGCCATCGGCACCGTGGGTATGAGCACCGGCGTCACCCGGAGCCTTACCGCCTTCAGCCGCGGGGTCATCATCTTCCTGATGTACTGCGGCCGGGTGGGCAGCATCTCCTTTGCCGTGGCTCTGCTGGAAAAGAAAGCACTTCCCCCCGTGACCCTCCCCAGGGAACGGATCACTATCGGCTGAGAAAGCGAGGTACCTGCAATGAAGTCATTTCTGATCATCGGTCTGGGCTCCTTTGGCCACCACCTGTGTCACGCCCTGGCCCAACAGCGCTGCGAGATCATGGTGGTGGACAAGGTCAGTGAGGCCCTGGAGGATGTACTGCCCTATGTGGTCAGCGCCAAGGTGGGCGACTGCACCAATGAGGATGTGCTGCGCTCCTTCAGCGTGGATAACTTTGACGCCTGTTTCGTCTGCATGGGCTCAAACGTCCTCGCCAGTCTCCAGATCACCAGTCTCCTCAAGGAGCTGGGAGCCAAGCGGGTGTTCAGCAAGGCAGACGACGATACCCAGGCCAAGTTTCTCCTGCGCAACGGCGCTGACGAGGTCATCTACCCCGAACGTGAGGTTGCTTCCAACATCGCCGTAAGCGCCAGCTCCGACAACATCTTCGACTGCATCCGCCTCAACGCCGATTACTCCATCTATGAGCTCCAGCCCCTCAAGCGGTGGCTGGGCAAGAGCCTTAAGGAGCTGAACTTCCGGGTCAAATACAACATGACCGTTATCGCGGTGGTGAAAGACGATGTGATCCGGCCCAATCTGCACCCGGACTACACATTTAAAGAAGACGAACACCTGCTGGTGCTGGGCCGCAGCGAGGACATTCAGCGGATCATCCGCTGAGCGCTGCTGTGAGCTGCCTGTTCCGCATCAAAGAAGGACCTGCGCCTCTCCCATTGAGAAAGCGTGGGTCCTCTTTTTTCTGTCCTGCTGCCCTCTTTTTCCTCCGGTGCAGATTTCTTACACACAGAATAAATTTTCTTTGGAAATTTGTCCAATCAGGAGGAACATCGGCAGTTTGTTTTCGTCTATTTCTATGGTAAGATATGGTTACAAGCAAAACCACAAGAGAAAATGGAGGTATGAACATGAAAAAGCTGCTCTCCCTGCTCTTAAGCGTTATGCTACTCACCGGCGCCGCACTCCCGGCGGCTGCGGCGGAGGCAACCGCCGATGCGAAGCTCACAGAGATCACCCAGTCCGTCAAAACCACCCTGGCCCTGGATACGGAGGATTACTCCCACTTCCAGGGCAACTACAATGAGCAGGAGCTCACCCCGATGTGGGATCTCTACTGGGATGGAGATTCCGGTTCCCTTTCTGTCACTGCCCTGGAAAACGGCACCATTACCAGCTACTATCTCTATACTAACGAGACGGATTCCTCTTCCCAGCAGGGACTGCCCACCTTCCCTCAGGGGGATCCCGAGAAGGCCAAAACCGCCGCACAGGCCTTTCTGGACAAGGTGCTGACCCCCGGTGTGGAATCCGTGGTACTGGAGGACCCCGACGACCTTACCAGTCTGGATAGCTCCACCTTCCGCTTCAACGGCCAGATTCTGCTCAACGGACTTCCCTCTCCTCTCAGCTACTCCCTCACCGTCCGTTCCTCCGACAACCAGGTGATCCGGTTCTGGCGGGACGCCCCGGAAACCATGTTCCTGGGGGATATCCCCGGCGCTGACGCCAAGACTACTCCGGCCGACGCTGCGGCAGCCCTCAAGTCCACCCTGTCCCTGCGGCTGGAGTACGTCCTCTCCGACAGCGACAGCACGCAGGCGGTACTGTGCTACCTCCCCAACGCCGGTCACGAGTTCTACGTGGATGCCCAGAGCGGCAAGCTGGTGGACCTGACCGCCCTGGAGGAGGAAATGTACCGCTTCGCCGGCATGGGCGGCGCCGCGGCAGACAGCGGGGATACCGCTGCCACCGAAGCAGAAGAAGGTGCTCTCTCTGAAGCGGAGCAGGCAGGAATCGCCCAGATGGAAGGAGTTCTCTCCTCCCAGGAGCTGGACCGTATCCTGCGCTCTGTAACAGAGTACGGCCTTGCCGGTTATGAGCTGGTCTCCTCCTGGTTCTCTGTAGGTACTGTGGAAGGGGACGAGGTCGCTCCCGTGACCTGTTCCATGCGCTATAGTAAGTCCGGCGACAATGGTGTTTCCTCCCGAAACTTTACCGTGGACGCCCGCACAGGCGAGGTCCAGTGGCTCTACTCCTACATCCCCTGGGGCGAGGATTCCAAGGCTGTCCTTACCGAGGCGGAGGCCCAGGCCAAGGCAGAGGCTTTCCTGGAGGCCCGCTTCGGTGAACATTTCTCCCACCTGGCTCTCTATGAGACTTCCAGCCAGGAGATCGTTCCCCTGGACAGCTCGGAGTCCGTCTCCGCCTACTCCTTCCGCTTCGCCCGGCAGGAAAACGGCTACTTCTTCCCGGATCAATACTACACCGTCCGCGTAGACTCCACAGATGGCTCTGTATGCGGTCTCTCCTATTATTACGATGAGGCGATCACCTTCGCATCTCCCGAAAACATTATCTCCGCCGACGCCGCCCTGGACGCCTGGATGAATACCTACACCGTGGCCCTGGGCTACCTGCTGGTACCGGAGAAGCTCACCGGCTCCGATGCGGTATCCCAGCGGCTGACACAGATGGGGTTTGCCTCCTTCTACCACCTGAAGCTGGGCTATGTTTTGGAGCGGGAGGACAGCCTTTGGGGCATCGACGCCAAGAGTGGTGAGCCCTTGGGCTACACCTGGCAGGCAGAAGACAGCGGCCTCACCTACAGCGACATCGCCGGCACCTGGGCAGAGGCGGATGTACTGCGGCTTGCCCAGTTCAACGTAGGCTATGCCGGCGGCACCTTCCAACATACCAAAGAGCTGACCCAGTGGGATCTCATCTGCCTGCTCTATAGTCTCAACGGCTACCCCATGGATCCTGAGTCGGCCACGGAAGCAGAGCGGAACGAGGTCTACGCCACAGCCTATCGGATGGGAATCCTCACTCGTGCGGACCGAAACGACGATGCCCTGCTCACCCGAAGTCAGTTGGTACAGTACCTTCTGGACGGCGCGGGTTACGGTTCCGTAGCCAAGCTGGAAGGGATTTTTACCTGCTCCTACACGGACCGTGCCTCCATTCCCGCCAGTGAGATGGGCTATGCCGCCCTGGCCCAGGGATTGGGACTTATCAGCGGCACCTACGCAGGAACCGCCACCGCCACCCGGGGGCAGGCCGCCGCCATGCTCTGCCGCCTGATGGAGCGGTAATGTGCCGTTCTTTTTGAAAAAGGTAACATAAAGAAACCGGACAGGTATAAACCTGTCCGGTTTCTTATTATATTTCTCAAGTCTGCAACAATCTTTCCTGTTTCTTCAGTCGCTTGAACGCACGGCATAGCAAAATGGCCGACACCACAAAGGCAATGAAATCGGCAATAGGGCCCGCCAACAGCAAAAGATACCAAATCGCAGCGGCAAAAGCAGACAGCCGCGCCAAAGAATACCTTTGGCGCGGCTACTTTCTGCTGCAATCGGGTCACCCTGCGCCATACCAATTGGTATGGCACAGGGGTTCCACTGGTCTTTTATTCAGGCTAAAATGCAAACACGCAGAATCGTGTGGTCATAAGCACAGTTTGATCGGATATCAGGAAACGCCAAGAATGCCCAGGAAATATCCAGCAAAGGATACCGCTACCAGGATCACTACCACCAGAGTGGCGTTTACCTTGCGCTTAAGGAGGGCTGCAACACCAAAGATCACGGCGACAGGCAGCAGATTGGGGATGAGGCCATCCAGCACGCTCTGCAGCACAACGGAGGTCTGGCCGATATTGAAGGTCAGCGGCGTAGTGACCAGCACGTTGGTGGAACCCATGGCACCGATGACCATCAGGCCCAGAATGCTGAAGGCATCCGTCAGCTTGGTAATGGAGTACTTGCCTTCGCCCAGGATGTGCATAATGGAGGAGCCACCCTGCTTGTAACCCATGTTGTACAGGAAGTTACCCAGGACCAACATGATGCCGGTGAACAGCACAAAGAAGAAGATAGGACCAAAGAAGCTGTGATTATCCAGTGCCATGGAGCAGCCGATAGCGATACCGATGGGGTAGATAATACCACCGGCCAGGCTATCGCCCACACCGGCCAGGGGACCCATCAAACCGGTACGCAGGCCGTTGATCATTTCGTCGGAAATATCGGCGCCGTTGGCACGCTTCTCCTCCAGAGAGGCGCAGATACCGGGGATCACGTTGCCGATAAAGGAGGGCTCAGTGTTGAAGAACACCAGGTAGCGCTTCATAGCCGCACTGATATCGGCGGGGTCCGTGTAGAGGCGGCGAATGACGGGGACCATGGCCAGCAGGTTGCCGGAGGCCTGCATACGCTCGTAGTTGTAGCCGATCTCAGCACCGAGACCGATGAGCCAGTGCTTGCGGCGATCACCCTTGGTCAGCCGCTTCTTCAGCTCAACAGTCTCCTCCTCCGCAGCAGCAGCGGCCTCCTCGATCTGCTCCTCTGCGCCCTGCTTCTTGCCGAAGTAGGACAGCACAGCGATGCACGCACCAAAGATGGAGATCGCCGTCAGGCTCAGGCCAAAATAGGTGGCACCAAAGAAACCGATGAAGAAATAGGGCAGCAGGTACTTCTTGCCCAGGTAGTTGAGCAGCATGGCAACGCCCAGTGCCGGGAGAAGGCCGCTGGTAACGGTCAGTGCGTTGACAATGGACTCGGGGATCTGCTGCATCATGTTGCTGAATGCGGTACCGCCGATGGACATCAGAATAAAGGCGGGGATACCGTTGATGAGCAGGCTCGTCAGCTGAGGCAGCAGCGCCGCGTTGATCCAGACCTTGTCCAGCTCAGCACGCTCTGCGTTCTGATCCAGCCGGTGGACCCAGATGGAGTTGACTGTCATCTGCAGCTGGAACAGCAGAACGCCCAGCAGGCCAATGGGGATGGCGAAGGTAATCGCCAGGCTGGGATCTGCAGAAGCCAGAATAGTGATGGCCGTACCATAGACGCCGGCAATGCCGATATTGGACGGCATAGTGCCGCCGGCGGAGATCCAGCCGATGTACGCCAGGTTAATGGTAGCGCCGGCCAGGAGGCCCGTAAGAGGATCCCCCAGAATAATGCCGACGATAGTACCGTTGATCAGGGGATAGCAGAAGGGCCAGGTAATGGGGCTCCATACGCGGCCGCATGCTAAGTTCGCCGTGATCGCCAGAAGGAACGCCTGAATGATAAACATGATACACCCTCTCTTTCTCTTTCAAATAGTTTGACCGCCCGATTCACACCATGCTTTGCAGTTCGCTCAGGTAAAATCCGCCAGGGTATAGATGGCCCGACCCGGCCCGGAGAGCCACTCTCCGTGCTCCTCACCCATCAGAGCCTGGTCCTCCAGGCGGAAGGAGAGGTAGATGGATTCAGCGCCCTTGCTCTTGTCATAGGGGTAGATGCCGTTTTCCAGAGCAAACACCATACCGGGCTGAATGATCTCCTTGCCACCAGCCTCCAAATTGGGATATTCCACCACATTGAGACCGATGGAATGTCCGCTGGAGTGAACCACATAGGGTGCGTATTTGCTGGCCAGGAGATAGTCCTCAATGACCTGATTGAGCTCCCCTACCGACATGCCCGGCTTCATGGCACTAATGCCCTTCTCCAGGCACCCCTTCGCCAGATCCGCCATCTCCCGGTACTCTTCCGGAAGAGTGTGGCCTGCATAGAAGGTACGGGTCAGATCGGAGGCATAACCGTCGATGTGGCCGCTGATGTCCACCAGCACCAGGTCCTTGGGCTCAATGACCCGGGAGGTCGCATAGCTGTTGAATGTGGAAAGCTTCTTCGTGCCGCTGTTTACCGTGAGATAGGAAATCTGGTCAATGCCCGCGGCACACATCCGGGAGGCAATCCCGGCGGCCAGATCCTTCTCCGTGGTATACCCAGGGCGGATGTCCCGGAAGCTGTCCGCAATAGCCCGCTCCGTGATATATCCCGCCGTCCGGATGCGGTCAATTTCCCAGGGTGTCTTGCGCATCCGCGCCCGCATGATGGCCAGAGAACCATCCACGAACTCCACATCCCGCATAGCGGCGCGCAGCTCGTCGAGCACCTCCAGCGGCCACTGGAAACTCAGGCCGTGACCGCCCTCGTAGCCAACTCGATTTACAACAAAGGGAAGCTCTTTCACAAACTTCATGACACCGTCCACATGGCCGGTGCAGTCCAGCGTTCCATAATTTCTGGACGCTGTGCCGGCGCAGTAAATCCGGGAGATCCAGCTGCAGTTCTGAACGGTGCTCTTCTCCAGATACCGCAGGACGATGGCCGGCTCCCCCTCCCGGGGCACCAGAACAAACACCGGCCGGAATAGGCTGGAGAGATACCAGGAGCGGTACCCGGAACCATAGAAAATGCTGCCGCTGCTGGACAGAATCAGCAGATCCAGATCGTCCTCTGCCATACTCTTCTGCAGCTTGTCAATATGGCACTCAAATTCCTCTCTGCTGAAGGATTTCAATACATCCATCAAATCACCTTTCCCATTCTTATCTCATACATCTTAGAGGCTGCCCGCCAGGGGGATCTCCTTGTCCGCCGGAACCATCTGGTAGACGGTATGGACGCCTTTCTCCTCCATGGCCTTCAGGCAGGCCCGCTCCTCGTCGCTGGCAGACACATTGCGGATCAAAGCCTTCCGGCCAGGCTTTGCCCCAATGCCGCCTACCACCAGCTTGGTCAGGGGAATGCCGTTATCCAGAAGGTAGGCAAACACCTCAGGGACCTTTGCCAGAATGAGATAATTCTCACCGGGCAGAGGATCCTGCTTCAGCAGCTCCACGCCACCAGCCTTGCTGGTAATGCTCACCTTGATCCCAGCCGGCATGGCCGCCTTGTAGATGTTCAGCATGAACTGATTCTTGGCCAACTCGTCATCCACAATCAGGATATGGTTAATGGGATAGCTCTTTACCCAGGCTGTCATGACCTGCCCGTGGATCAGGCGGTCATCAATTCTTGCCACCAAAATATTTTTCATAACGCTCCTCCTTTATCCCTGCGCTAACTCGCTGCAATTGACAATACCGTTTTTGCCCACCTCGAGGAAACCGGGAATCAGCTCCTGCAGATCAGAATCCGCCTCCCGCCGGTAGGACAGCGCCTCGATCAACATGGGAAGATTTACACCTGTAATATGCGTAAATTTTGCCCGTTGGCTGAGGGCCACCAACAGGTTGAAGGGTGTGCCGAAAAACAGGTCGGTAAACAGCAGCACCGGTATACCGGCCTCCTCCGACTGATTCACACTCTTCTCTACCGCTGCAAGCACCGCATCGGTATCAGCGCCCGGCAGGATGCTGAAACTCTCCACGTCATCCACCGGACCACTCACCATCCGGGCGGAGTTGAGAAGTCCCTTGCCCAGCTCACCGTGGGTAAATACGATCACCTTATACATTGTCACACCTCCCTGCCGTCTGCTCCTTGCAATCCGCTTGATGCGGCTGCTTCTCCAGATAAGCAACTACCTCTTCCTGGCTGCCCATGGCCAGTATATCCTGAGCCATCTGCTCCATCTGCGCCATTGTCATACCGGCAATACGGTATTTGATCTCTCCCAGTCTGGCGGGAGAGATGCTCAGCGTCCGCAGGCCCAAGCCCAAAAGGATCGGTACGCTCCGCGGATCGCTTCCCAGCTCGCCACACACGGATACCGGTTTTCCCTGGGCGGAAAATCCCTCTATGATCATCCGGATCGCCTGAAAGACCGCCGGATGGAAGCTCTGGTAATACGCCGCCATATCCGGATTGTCCCGATCCGCCGCCAATAAGTACTGAACCAGATCGTTGGTGCCGATGCTGGCAAAAGCTGCCTGCTTCGCAATCTGGCTGGCCATCAGCGCCAGGGACGGCACCTCCACCATGACGCCCACAGGGAAGTCCGCCCGGAAGGGGATTCCCTCATCGGCAAGCTCTTTTGCCACCTCAGCAAGAAGCTGCTTGGCCCGAATCACATCGGTCACACTGGAGACCATGGGGAACATCACCTGGAGATTACCGTACACCGCAGCGCGGCAGGCTGCCCGCAGCTGAGTGCGGAACACATCTGGCTTTGCAAAGCACAGCCGCAGCGCCCGCATTCCCAAGGCAGGATTCTCCTCGTGGGGCAGGGGCAGATATGGCAGCTGCTTATCTGCGCCGATATCCATGGTCCGCAGCGTCACAGGCCGGGGCGCCAAAGCCTCCAGTGCCGCCTTATAGGCGGTGAACTGCTCCTCCTCCGTGGGGAGATGGTCGTTGTTCATATAGAGGAATTCGCTGCGGAACAACCCCACGCCATCAGAACAAGCTGCCGCGGCAAGCTCCCACTCATCCGCCGAACCTAAATTCACCTTTGTCTCAATCCGTACGCCATCTGCTGTACAGGCTGGCTTGGGCAGATATTCTTTCTCGATCTGACGCTGCCGGTCAAACGCCTGGGCTTTTTTCCGATACTCTTCCAAAATTGCCGGATCCGGCTGGCTGTATACGGTTCCTGTCTGGCCATCTACGATCAGTTCTGTTCCGGAGGTGATGGCCTCGTCCACGCCAGAGATCCCCGCCACCGCAGGAATCGCAAGGCTTCTGGCAATGACGGCCATGTGGGCTGTAACGCCGCCCCGCTCCGTGACGATGCCCAGGATCTTGGCCGGGTCCATGGAAATCGTATCCGACGGGAGCAGTTCCTTGGCTACCAGGATTACCGGCTCGGAAAGGGCCTCCAGACCCGTGCTTCTCTCCCCCCGCAACTCTTTGAGCAGCTGATCCCGGACATCGGCAAAATCTGCGATCCGCTCCTTGAAAACCGGATCGGGCGAAGCATCCAGCATATCGATGACCTGCCCATATACGGTCTCTACCGCCCATTCGGCGCATTTATGGTTCTGGGTGATCTCCGTGCGGATCTCCTCGATCATATCCTCGTCCATCAGGAAGGAGATGTGGGTCCGCAGGATCTCTTCCTGCTCCTGGGTCCCGCCCTCCATGGCCTGCAGCTCCTCCCGAGCTTTCTGAGAAGCTTGCTCGTAAAGCGCTATCTGGGCGGCCACATCTGCCGCACCAATCGTGATATGCTCTGCTGTGCTGGTATGCTTTTTATACACATACGCTTTGCCTCTTGCGATGCCGGGCGACACCGCTACTCCGCTATGCTGTATCACATGCTCACTCCTCACCAAAGCAACTGTCCACCAAGTTCAGAAGGCTCTTCAAGGCCTCCTCTTCATCCGCTCCTTCGGCGCTGATCCGGATCTGTGTCCCCTGCCCCATGGCCAGCGTCATCACCCGCATGACCGATTTGGCATTGACCTCCTGGCTGTCTGTGTTCAGGTTCTTTACCGTGATTTTTGAAGAAAACTTGCCGGCCTCTGCTGAAAACATGGATGCCGGTCTCGCATGAAGTCCTGTCTTGTTCCGTACGGTGGTTTCACCCGTAACCATAGCAATCACTCCTTCTTTGATTTTCTATTGAGCAAAATCTCTTCTTTCATATCGCTGGGATGCTGTATTGCGTAAAGTTTTACATTTTTTGCGGTCAATTGCCGCATGGCGTTCTGATATGCCTTTGGAATGGCAATTTTATTTTGAAAGTACATTTTGTCCGCGAAGGAAACCTCTTTTATCGGAACACCCCGGCACACCAGCTCATCAAAGATTTCAGGCGTCCTGGCCAGAATGAAGAGCCGGACATCCCTGTCCTCCATATCCGATAAATAAGACACTGCACTATCCACAGAAAGGATCTTCGCTTCCAGCCAAATGGGAATCAACGCACGGTAAATATCCGACATAAACTTGTCTGTTACCAGATCATCGTCTATAATTATGAGGTGGGTTGGATTCACTGCTGAGATCCACTCATTCACGATTTGTCCATGGATCAGCCGATCATCCACTCTTGCTAACACAATTTCAGCCATGGCACCTCTCCCTACTCCTGACGATTATTCAATGCTTTGACAAACTGATTCACAGAAAAGCTCTCCCTTTCCACGGCATGCAGCGCTCTTTCGCCCAGTTCCACGGCAGTTACCGCCGGGTCCATCCGATTGCGAAGAATCGACAGCAGCATCGGCATATTCATTCCAGTCAAATGCTGGTGGCAGAAATCCTTGTTTACCTGCACCACTGTATTGAAAGGTGTTCCCAAGGGAAAATCACTGAGGATGATCAGCCCGTCTTCACTTCTCAGCTCTGCTATTTTGTCTTTTACTTTCCTTCTGAATTCTTCTGCACTGTCCGTTGGCAGTAAGGACAGCCCTCCTACCTGGGCTTGATGCCCTACGATCATCTCCGCGGAACGCACCATGGCGTCCGCCATATCTCCATGGGAGATCAGTAAAACAGATACCATTTTGTTCCTCTTTCTTTACGACCACTTGACACCGGCCACCGCTTTTGGTTAAATTGATAAAAATAGCATAGCAAAACAGATACCATTTTGTTCCTCTTTCTTTACGACCACTTGACACCGGCCACCGCTTTTGGTTAAATTGATAAAAATAGCATAGCAACACAGTAAGTTTTTGTACAGTAGGCACTTTTATGTAACCATGTTCCCGCATATAGGAGGCAACTATGAAAAATATCGGCCAAGACATGATTTCCAGCTTTGAAATTATCCGCCGGATTTCCGGCGATAAATGGAAGTTTCTGATCATAACGCATCTTTTCAACGGCAAGCGCCGTTTCAGTGAACTGCTCTATTACATCGATTCCATTTCCAAGAAAGTTCTGGCAGAAAACCTGCGGGAGCTGGAGCATCTGGGAATCCTATACCGCGTCACCTATGATGATCCCATCCCCCGAGTAGAGTATTCTCTGACCAGCATCGGATATTCTCTTCAGCCTGTTTTCCAGTCTCTGATCCTCTGGAGCCTCAACTATGCCACCGCCTACAAGGAGCAGCTGCGAATCCTTGAGGAACAGGAGGCTGCAGGAACCAAGCCGGATTCAGATCCTCTTCTGGACGATGAGCTGAATACGCTTTAAGCTGCATAGGGCAAAATATGCCATGAAATTTTTATCCAGCTCCCAGTTTGTGTACTGCCGATATGCAGTCACCGACTGGGAGTTCTTTTCCTGATATGCCCCTTCTCCTTTGTACTCTTACTCATCTTCTCCTACTGCAGGAAAGCGGTTGACAGGGCTTTCCGGCTATGTTACCCTGATTCTATAAAGTGTGAATATCGGTTCACACACTACTTTGGGCATTTTAGCGGCAGTGACAGGAGGTATTTTTATGGCGTACAATGGTTTTGCAATTGACACATATCTGGACGCAGCTGCAGTAACACGGCAGCTGGATCAGTTGATCCAAAAACCCGTCTACTCCATCCGCCGGGACAAGCTGGCGGACTATGTACAGCGCTATTTTGAAGGAAAATGTCCCCGCTCCAAAGCCATGATTGCCCAGGCAAAGTCGGTAATCCCCGGCGGTGTCCAACACAACCTCGCCTTCAACTACCCCTTCCCTATTGTCGTCACAAAGGCTGAGGGCGCTAAGCTCTACGACATTGACGGTAACTGGTATTACGATCTTCTTCAGGCGGGCGGCCCCACCATCCTGGGCAGCAATGTACCCGCTGTACGGGAGCAGGTGATCGACCTTCTCAACACCTGTGGTCCCTCTACCGGTCTTTTCCATGAGTACGAATATAAGCTTGCCAAAAAAATCTCCGATCTGGTGCCCTCAGTGGAAATGTTCCGGATGCTGGGCTCCGGCACCGAGGCAGATATGTGTGCCGCCCGGATCGCCCGTCTCAAGACCGGGCACAAGAACATCCTGAAGATGGGCGGGGCCTACCACGGCTGGTCGGACCAGCTCTCCTATGGCATCCGCATTCCCGGCACCAAGGGTATCCTCTCCAAAGGTGTACCCGGCTACGTGTTCAAACACACGGATGAGTTCTTTCCCAACGACCTGGAGGATCTGGAGCGCAAGCTCCGGGCCAACCGTCTTAACGGCGGCACCGCCGCGGTATACATCGAACCCATGGGACCAGAGAGCGGCACCCGTCCCGTCAGCAAGGAGTTCATCCGTGGCGCCGCCAAGCTGGCCCGGGACTACGGCGCGCTGCTGATCTTTGACGAGGTGGTCACGGGCTTCCGCATCGGTCTCAGCGGAGCGCAGGGTTACTTCGGCGTGGACCCTGACCTGACGGTCTTCGGCAAGATCATTGCCGGTGGCTATCCCGGCGCCGGCGGCGTGGGTGGACATGCCGACTGTATGGCCCATCTGGGCGCAGGCCTGGACGCCTCTGGCAAAAAAGTGGCCAAAGCCATGTGCGGCGGCACCATGGCTGCCACTCCCATCTCCTGCGCAGCGGGCTATTACACTCTCTGTGAGATCGAGCGCACCAACGCCTGCGAGGTGGCAGGACGGATGGGTGACCGGCTGACACAGGGTCTCCAGGAGCGGATCAAAAAATATAATCTTCCCTTTGTTGCCTTTAATCAGGGCTCCATCTGCCATCTGGACAGTGTGGGCACCATGCACTTCGCCATCGACTGGAAGAAGCCCTGGACCATCCCCCACATTCTCAAGGAGACCAGCATTCGGCAGAAGGAAATGGAGCATATGGGGGCAGCCTACATGGCCGAGGGTATTGTCACCCTGGCAGGCTCCCGGCTCTACACCAGCGCCGCCTATACCGAGGAGATGATTGACGACGTGCTGGAGCGGTTTGACCGGGTTCTGGCCAACTGCGGACCTTTGGAGGTGTAAGAGAAATGGCCTATACAGAGGCTGAAGCCAGGCGAATTGTAGTGGAGGCTGGTCGGAAATTATTGCAAGAGGGACTGGTGGCCCGGACCTGGGGCAATGTCAGCGCCCGGGTGTCGGAATCCCAGTTCGTCATTACCCCCAGCGGCATGGCCTACGACACCATGACGGAGGAGCAGCTGGTGCTGGTGGATGGCCTGGACGGCTCCTGGCAGGGGCCCCGCAAGCCCTCCAGTGAGCGGGGCATCCACGCCGACGCCTACCGCCTCCATCGGGATGTCAACGTGGTCATCCACACCCACCAGGATATGGCCAGCGTGTGCAGTATTGCCGGGCGTCCCTTGGTCACCGACCACCCTCTGCTGGGAGGCCGGGTCCCCTGCGCCGAGTACGGCCTTCCCTCCACCGACAAGCTGCGCCGGGCGGTAGCCCGGGAGCTGGCAGCCTCTCCCGGAAGCCCCACCATTCTGCTCCGCAGTCACGGAGCGCTGTGTCTGGGCCGGGACATGGCAGAGGCCTTCGCGGCAGCAGCAGCCTTGGAGGCGGTATGCCGCCAATTGGTGGAATCGGTGCTGCCTCCTGCCCCCGCAGGGATTCCGGCACCGGACTTGGGAAAAAGTCTGCGGCTGGGCAATGCCTTCCGTCTGACTCTCTCCGGTGAGGACAGGATCTGGCATCTCCATGATCCCAGGCTTACAGGACCTGCCGCCCTACACGCCGCCATATACCGCACCTTCGACGCAAAGACTGTCACCCATTGGCGAGGCCGCCACACGGTGGCCGTGAGCCGCCAAGGCAAGACCCTACGGCCACTGCTGGATGACCTGGCCCAGATCGCCGGAGCGGATGTCCGGTGCGTGGCCCCCCAACCCTCCGGGCTCACCTGGGGCCTATGGGGCCGCAACGCTGTGCTGCTGGCCGGGCAGGGCGCCCTCTGCACGGGCAGCTCTCCGGATGAGGCAGCAGTTACCGCCCGGCTGCTGGAAAAGGGGTGCCTTGCCCGCCGCTTTGCCGACGCCATCCCAGGCTGTCGACCGCTGGAGCGGGAGGATGCCCTGCTCCAACGACTGATCTATGTCACCCAGTATGCCAAGCGCAAAGGTTGAGGAGCATCTATTATGGGGAAAAAATTGACGGAGGAGCAGCAGAAGCAGATTCTGGAAGCCGGGATCGAGGCCTTCGCCGAACACGGCCTCCACGGAGCCAACATGGCCGCCATTGCAAGAAGTGCCCAGATCAGCGTGGGGGTGCTCTACAAGTACTACGCCAACAAGGAAGATTTCTTCCATGCCTGCCTCCACCACAGTCTCTCCGCTCTGGAAGAAGTTCTGGCAACCGTCACCGCCCAGAAAACCAAGCTCCTCCATTACGCTTCCAGCATCATTCATACCCTGGGGGAGTTCTGCCGGGATCATCCCAGCCACATTCGCATGTACCATCAGATCACCACCGTCAGCGGTGATCAAGCACGACAACTGGCGGAGGAAATCGAAGCAGTCACCGCCAGGCTCTACACCGCCTATATCGCCCGGGCCCAGGCCCAGGGTGATCTGCGGCAGGATATGGATCCCCGGCTCTTTGCCTTTTTCTTCGATAATCTTCTGATGATGCTCCAGTTTTCCGGCTGCTGCGACTACTACCAGGCGCGAATGGCTCTCTATCAGGATGGTCAGCCCTGGGATGCATCATATATGGAGACGGAGCTGCTGAAATTCCTGGAGTCTGCTTTCACTTGGGAGCGGACAGACATTATTCACAGGGACGGACAGTAGGAGGGAACTTCCATGACCTATGTGCTAGCCTACGACATCGGCACCACAGGGGTAAAAACCTGTCTATTTTCCATCGATCAGACCATTGAATTGGTATCAAGTTCCCAGCAAGGATATAACCTTTACATATTACCAGATGGAGGTGCAGAGCAGGATGCGGACCAGTGGTGGGAAGCCATGTGCGCCACCACCAAAGCTATTTTTACCAAAACCAGCGTTCAGCCGAATCAGGTAGCTGCTCTCTCCTTCTGTTCTCAGATGCAGGGCCTTGTGCTTGTGGACAAGGAAGGCCAGCCCGTCCGGCGCCCCATGAGCTACATGGACCAGCGGGCCGGAGATCAGCTGCGAAAAGGGCTGGCCCATGGCATTCAGATTGCAGGTGCCAACGTAGGAAAGCTGCTGACCAGCCTGCGCCTCACAGGAGCAGTATCCAGCAGCGTCAAGGATCCTCTGTGGAAGTACAAATGGGTGGAGGAGCACGAGCCGGAAAATTTCCGCAGAGTGTGGAAATGGCTGGATGTGAAGGAATATCTGATTTTACGCTGCACCGGGGAGGCAGTGATGACCCGGGACAGCGCCTACGCCACCTTTCTCTATGACACCCGGAAAGGCAAGGAGGAATGGAGCGATACACTTTGCCAAATTTTTGGTGTAAAGTATTCTCACCTGCCACGTATTGCAGAGGTTACAGAGCAGGTCGGCCGTCTTACGAATCAGGCCGCCTGTGAGCTAGGTCTGGTGGCCGATACACCGGTGTTCGGCGGCGGCGGGGACGCCTCCCTCATCGGTGTGGGGGCCGGGGCCACCGCCCTGGGAAGCACCCACATCTACTGCGGTACCTCCGGCTGGGTGTCCACGGTGACAGATCACCAGCAGGTGGACGTCACCGCCATGATTGCCGCCATCGTGGGAGCGCAGCCGGGACGGTACAACTACTTTGCTGAGATGGAGACTGCCGGGAAGTGCCTGGAGTGGGTGAAGGACCACCTGGCACTGGACGAGATCGGCATCTATCTCCAGAAGCAGGATGTGGCCCAGAGTCAGGAGGCGGTGTACACCAGTCTCTATGACTACCTGACAGAGACCGTTCGGAATGTGCCTCCCGGCTCCGATGGCGTGATCTTCACACCTTGGCTTCACGGAAATCGCTGTCCCTTCGAGGACCCCTGCGCAGCCGGAATGTTCTTCAACATCCGTTTGGATACCGGCAAGACAGAGATGATCAGTGCGGTGCTGGACGGCACCTGTTACCACCTGAAATGGATGCTGGAATGCCAGGATAAGAAGGTAAAAACCTCTGATCCCATCCGTTTTGTAGGCGGTGGAGCTCTCTCCCCTGTCACCTGCCAGCGGCTGGCAGACATTACCGGGCGAACCATCGAGGTGGTGGCGGCCCCTCAGAATGCAGGCTCCGTAGGTGCGGCGGCGGTGATGTCCGTGGGGCTGGGTCTCATCTCCGGGCTGGACGTTGTCCAGTCTCTGATTCCCGCTGTGGAACAGTATGTACCAGACCCGGCGCGATTCGCAGCCTATCAGACCTACTATGCTGTGTTCAAGAAGCTCTATCGCTCCAACCGCAAAAATTTCCGGGCCCTCAATGGCGCCGGGCAATAAGGAGGACAAGCCATGTCCAGGAAAGAGCTGATCCGCTCCCTGAAATTTTTCCTGTTTTCCGTTTCTGCCGGGATTATCGAACTGGCCGCTTTCTCCCTTCTCAATGAGCTGACCCATTGGAGCTACTGGCCCTGCTACCTCATTGCCCTGGTGCTGTCAGTTCTGTGGAATTTTACCCTCAACCGGCGTTACACCTTCCAGTCCGCCAACAATGTCCCCAAGGCTATGGCACTGGTGTTTTTGTTCTACTGTGTCTTCACCCCAGCCTCCACCCTTCTGGGCAGCTTTTTAGCGGATACTCTGGGGTGGAATGAGTATCTGGTAACAGCCCTGAATATGGCCGCCAATTTCCTTGTGGAGTATCTCTATGACCGATTTGTGGTCTTCCGGGGCTCCATCGATACAAACTCCCTGGCCCAGAAGCAGAATGCCCAGTAAATATGTGAGATTCTGAACATGATGCCATACATAAAAAGGCATTGGACTTTCCGTAAAGTCCAATGCCTTTTTTCTTTTGATCGGGCAGAAATACAGCAGATGTTGCATCTGTATGTGCAATTTTTGCCGCAAGGAGGGCAATGGTGTACCGTATGTGTCCACCTCGCTGCGGATGCCTCGCAAGCCACCGTCTTTCCTTGGTCCAGGCCCCTCCGGAACTCACAACTACATTCCGGGACCATATTTCAAAAAGGAGAATCATTCTATGTTCTATTCCAACAACACCATCATTCACAACTTGCGCTGTACCGTATCCCCAGTGGGCGGTTTGGGCAGCGGCAAGTTCCGGGCTCTGTTTGAGCGGGAGCTGGCTTCACTGGAGCAGATTGAAGCCATTCCCTGGAGTGCTCCTCAGATTTCGGGCGATACCAGCCTCCTGCCGGAAGGCTATGGCTATCAGGTAGATGGCATCACTTACGACTACAATACCCGCACCTACCAGGTCCTATTCAGTATAGAATCCCAGTACCTGGGCGATGTGAGCGGCTACCAGACCCGCGTATCCGAGTTGGAAGCCACCCTTACCGAGACAAACAATCATGTAAATCAGCTGGAGGATTCTTTGGCTGAGGCCCAGCAGGAAATGCAGGCCGTCCAGGAGCAGGTCACAGAGCTGGAAGGTAACCTGGAAGTTGCTCAGGCCGACGTGGAGCAGGCTCGGGAAAACGTGGCCATCCTGGCCGGGAAGGCGGTAACAGACGGTACCGAGGCCCGGGTCCTGCGTATGACCATCGAAACCGCTGTGATCTCTCTCCCTGACGACCAGGCCGCACAGGCCCCCTCCCTGTCTCAGCCTTGGGCTGTGGGCGAAGAGGTGGAGCCCGGTGATCGCCGATACTATGCCCCTACAGGCCTCCTCTACAAGGTTCGGGAAGGCCAGGGACACACTACCCAGGAAAGCTGGACCCCCGACAAGACGCCCGCCATGTGGGCTGTGGTGGATGTTACCCATGCCGGCACGGCGGAGGATCCCATTCCCGCCGCCAAAGGCATGGACTATGTCTATGGCAAGTATTACAGCGACCCCGAGGATGGCAAACTCTACCTCTGCAAGCGCACCGGCGAGGAGGATGGCGGTACCATTAATCTCCAGTACTTGCCCCATGAGCTCATCGGACAGTACTTCGAAGCCGTCGAGGCGTAAAAAGGAGGCATTGGATGGAGACCCTTTTGACAGCTATTTTGCCGGCAGCTATTACCGGTGGTCTGGCTCTGGTGGGTGTAATCCTCTCCAACCGCTCCAGCGAGCGGCGGATGCAAAGCGAGCTGAAGATCTCTCAAGCTGTCACCGACACCAAGCTGGATGAACTAACGCGAGAAGTCCGGGAACACAACAATTACGCTAAGCGGATGCCGGTGCTGGAGGAGCAGCTCAAGGTGGTCAACCATCGGATCAAGGATCTGGAGGAATTTCACAAACCCCACGGAGGCGGAGACGAATGATGGATATCGTCCTGGCCGGAGCGGCGGGCTTTCTGGCGGGAGTACTGGTCATGCTGCTGGCGGGTCTGCTGCGGCTCTCCCATGTCGGCGGCACCGCCGGGGATCGTGCCAAGGGCAAGGCTACGGAGTTTACTCAATTGCTGGTGCTGAGCGATGGAGGCCTTATGTGGATCATTACGATCGGTTATATGGTCTTAGCTGCCTATGCCATCTACAAGGGTTACCAGGGAGCCCTTCCCTGGCTCACCGGAACCCCGGCGGCAGCCTTCGCAGGCTGGAGCACTGTCCGCGCCTTCCTCATCAAAAAGTCTGAAAAGCAAAACACAAAGGGCGGCATCACCTACGACACAGCCATGGCCGCCCAGGCGCAAAAGGAGGACCTGCATGGAAAATCTTAATGCCTATCTCAGCATCTTGCTGTTGGTTGTAGCGGTGGCCACCGTTCTGACCAACATTATCGTTCAGGTACTAAAACAAGTGACCTGGGACCTGTTCCCTACCAATCTGCTGGCCTTTCTCGTGGCCCAGGCCATTACCCTGACAGCCTTTTTTGCGGTCATGGAGATTCGAGGGGCGTCTCTGACCTGGTATCTTATTGCAGCGGCGGTAGTGCTGGGGCTTATTGTGGCATATGCTGCTATGTTTGGGTTTGACAAACTGAAAGAGCTGCTCACTCAGCTGGGTGGCATTCAGGACAAGCGGAATCAGCTATGACCGGACTGGACGTGGCTCGCCTGGCTGCCACCCAACTAGGAACTTCCGAAAGCCCTCCTGGCAGCAATCATGTCCTCTACAATACCTGGTATTATGGCCAGGAGGTATCCGGCAGCAGCTATCCCTGGTGCATGGTATTTGTCCAGTGGGTCTTTGATCTGGCCGGGGTCGCTCTACCCCAACGCACCGCCTCCTGTGGAGCCCTTATGCGGGCCGCACAAATGAGTGGGCAATGGGTTACAGAGGACTTCTGTCCCGGAGATGTGGTAATCTACGATTTCCCCGGCGGTGCCGCTACCGACCACTGCGGTATTGTGGAGCGTGTGACGGAAAGCGGTGTGATAGCCATAGAGGGCAACACCGGCTCCGGCAGTGATGCCGACGGCGGGCAGGTACAGCGCAGGAGCCGGGCCTGGAGCGTCATCGTGGGTGCCGTTCGTGCCAAGGATCTCACGGAGGAGGTGACGAAGGAGATGGAGGAGCGGTTCAATACCGTGGCCAACTGCCCCAGCTGGGCCACGCCCACTGTGGAAAAGCTGGTGGCCCTGGGTTACCTCACCGGAAGCAGCGGCAAAGTGGACAACCAGGGCCGGCCTGCGGACTTGGATCTCAGCCGGGACATGCTGCGGATCCTGGTGATCTGCGACCGGGCCGGGGTATTCGGCTAATAGAAATAAAGTCCCCTCAACTGCACACTGGATATTCAAAATCGTAAAAAGCGGCCTCCGGACAATTGTCCGGGGCCGCTTTTCCGTAAAACACATAACACTTTTTTTATCAAAATACTGTTTCGCGGATCACATCCACCACTGAGCCGTCACGATACTCTACTACCGCCACCACTCTGTCGGTGGTCCGTATAGGCTCTGGAACACCGGTGATCTCCTCCGCCAGCTGCTGTAGCTCCTGAATGGTCACCGGTTTGATCCCGGCACGCTCCAGATCCTCCCGCAGCTCGCCGTAATGACGATGGTGTGGATTGAGCGCAATGCCCGCCTGGGTCACCACACATGCCACGGTCTCTCCGGGGGTGCAACAGGTGAATACCCGCCTCACCACGGAGGGCGTCCGGCCCCGGACGATTGGCAGGGTTACAATGGAGATATCCGCCCCCTCTGCCACGTCAGGGCCACCCCCCAGGCCGCCCATCATGCGGCCGGAGGAGCCGGTCAGAAGGTTCACGTTGAAATCCGTATCCACCTCCAGGGCTCCTAGGACACCGAAATTCAGATGATCCAGGAAATTCCCCTTGCTGTAGGCATTGGCATAGTCGGCATTGTCAATCTCCCGTACACCGGGCCTGCTGTAAATTGCCCCAGCCGCCCGGGCATCAAAGGACTGGCTGCACTCCACTACCCGCACCTGTCCTGCATCATACATATCGATGATACCGGACGTAATGCCCCCCAGTGCGAAGCTGGCGGTGACGCCCCTCCGTTCCATCTGCTCCGAGAGGAATTTGGTGCAGGCGATGCTGATGGCCCCCGCCCCTGTCTGGAAGGAGAAGCCCTCCTGGAAGCGGCGGGAGGCAGCAATGATCTCCGCCACCCGCTGGGCAATGGTCAGGTCCCGGGGATTTTTGGTCAGCCGGGCCGCTCCTGCACCGATTTTGCCGCTGTCGCCCACCTTGTCCACCTTGACCACATAGTCCACATACTGCTGGCTGATGCTGGCCGGACAACAGGGGTAATCCACCAGCGTGTCTGTGATCGCCACTACCTTGCGGGCGCTCCTGGCATCGATAAAGGAGTAGCCCAGACTCCCGCAGATATTGGTTCCAATCTGTCCGGTGCTGTTGCCGTACTCGTCGGAGGCAGAGACGGCGATGAACGCTACATCAATGGCCAGCTCCCCCATCTCGATGGCCCGGGGCCGGGCACCGTGGGGGCGGAGAATGGCGGGCTCCTCCATACGGATGGAGCCATCAATGAGGCTATCGCCTAGCTCGCCCCGGATGCCGCTGGCTTCAATCCGTGTGATGGTGCCATCCCGTACGTACTCCGCCAGAGAGAAGTTTGACAGGTTCACCACAGCGCTGGGGGCAAACCGCAGATCATGTATCCCCAGCTCCCGGATGGCCGCCATCACCTGGCCCACCACCAGATCTCCCTCCCGGAAGCTGTGGTGGAAGGAGATGGTCATACCGCTTTGGAGGCCGCAGGCCTCCAGGGCCGCAACGATACTGCCCAGCAGCTTGCTGCCGCCGTTGGACCGGGTCCCTGCGGTACGGTTTGTCCGCACAGTCACGGCGGTCTCCACCGCCTCGCTGCCATAGGGGCGGACAATATAGCTGCCCACCTTTTCCGGCAGCTCCCTTCCCAGACTGTTTACCATCATGACCACTCCCCTTCTGTCTCCAATCCGGCGGCAGCCGCCCGAGCCAGAATATCCCTGGCCCGGCGTTCCATGGGCTTGTCCACCATACTGCCATCCAGAACCACAACACCTGTATGGTTGCGAATTCCTTCCTCCAACGCTTGCAGTACACGTTTTGCCTGACGGATCTCTTTCTGCGTGGGGGTAAATGCGGCGTTGACAATATCGATCTGCCGGGGATGGATCACGGTCTTACCGTCAAAACCCAGCCCCCGGGCAGTCTCCAGATCCGCTTTGAGGCCCTCCAGATCGTCTATGTCGCTGAATACCGCATCCTGGGCAGAGATCCCCGCCAACCGGCAGGCCTCCAGCACCCGCATGCGGGCGTAAAAAATCTCCCAGCCGGTCTTGCTGCGTCTGGCGCCCATGCTAGCGGTATAGTCCTCCGCCCCCAGTGCCAAAGCCGTTACTCTGGGACTGGCTGTGGCAATCTCCCGGGCATTGGCCACCCCCAGAGCCGACTCGATGTTACACCAGAGTTCCGTGGCTCCCTGGGGGATTCCGGCCTCCGCTTCAATCTCACCTATGCGCTTGTCGATGCGCAGTACCTCCTCCGCGGTCTCCACCTTGGGCAGGCGGATAGCGTCGGGCCGCGCTCGGACCGCCGCTTCAAGGTCCTCCCCCAGCTGGGGAGCATAGAGCCCGTTGACCCGGATGAGAACATACTTCCCCGGCGGCCGGTGGTAGCGTACCGCCCGGTAGATCAACAGCCGGGCCGCGTCCTTGTCCCGGGGCGATACGGAGTCCTCCAGATCGTATACGATGCAGTCTGCCGCGCAGAAGCGGGCTTCCAGAATCTTAGCCGGACTGCCGCCTCCCACATAGAGGCTGCTGCGTCTGAGACTTGTACGGCTCATTTTTCGCCATCCTCCTTCGCCCAGTCATAGGGTACGCCCACACCGCGACAGATCGCACAGGCCATCCGGGCCCGGATCACACAGTCCAACGCCCCTTTGTCCACCAGACGGACGCAGGCATTCTCTATGGAAAAGCGTGCCAGTTCCTCCCGCACGGCTCTCTCAATAGCGCCGCCGAACTGCAGCTTTACATCGCTTTCAAGCTCTATTTCGATTCCCTTTCCCGGATTTGGCCAGAGCGTGATCTCCACATCCCCCAATTCCAGGGTACCTACCATAGATGTTTCTTTTATCTCCATTGCGGTTTCCTTTCCCATTCATCCGGCAAGATAAAAAAACGGGCCGCCAGGGGACGGCCCGTTTTTTCATAGGCTCATGCAGGCTCTCGAGGGACGATCATCCTTTCATGAGGATGTCCGTCATCTGCTCCGCATAGGCGCGGATATCAATCCCCTTTGTAAAGGTCAGACAGGTACCGGAGGGATAGCGGGTCTTTTCGATCCAATGGGCAGGAATCCCTTTTATAGAGAGAATCGGCCACAGCAGTGACCACGTAAAAGTAATTTTGCGTGGTCACTATTTAATAGGAGCGTATGCGTACAGAATGTATTTCTCATCGAGTAGAGCACTATCGGGAAGCATTGATAGATCTCAGTTTAAAGATCTGGTCTGAACCGGAAGGCCCATATCAAGAATACAAAGCCGCAGAGTGGTGCGCTGAAATGTTAGAAAAGCATGGCTTTACAGTCGTACGCCATGCCGGCAACATTGCTACAGCATTGGAAGCTCGTTTTGGCTCCGGTCATCCCATTATCGGATTTCTAGGAGAATACGATGCGTTGCCCGGACTCAGCAACGCAGCATGCGGTGAAAAAGCGCCCTTGCCGGAACAAAAGTATGGTCATGGCCGCGGACACAATTTAATTGCAGCCGCTTGTGTGGGAGCCGCTCTTGCATTAAAGGATGAAATAGCGGCAGAACATCTGTCGGGTACTGTTGTTTTTTATGGATGCCCCGCAGAGGAGCTTTTGACCGGAAAGCCATTAATGGCTCGAGCCGGGCTGTTTGATTCATTGGATGCTGCCCTGGCCTTCCATCCTATGGAGGCAAACATGACGACATACGGCAACATGACGACAGTCAATATTGCCAAGTTCCATTACATAGGTCAAACCGCTCATGCCGCATCAAATCCATACGATGGAAGATCCGCATTGGATGCCGTGCAGCTAATGAATATTGGTTGTGAGTTCCTTCGAGAACATATTCCGACTGATGCAAAAATTCATTATATGATTACGGAATGCGGAGAAGTCCCCAACATTATCCCTGATAAAGCAAGCGTTGTTTATTATGTAAGGGCGCCGGAACGCGAAGATGTGGAAGCGGTGTATGAACGTCTCGTACAGTTTGCGCAAGGCGCAGCTTTGATGACCGGAACAGAAGTCTCCATAGAGTTCCAGGGCGGATGCTACGGCGGTTTGAATAATCATGTTCTGGAAGATGTTGTGCGGCAGGCAATGCTGGATATTTCACAGGAACCCTGGACAGAGAATGAAATTCAGTTGGCAAAAGGACTTAACAATGAATTTTCACACAGGAAAACAGCGCTGTGCCGTGCTTATGGACTTCCAGAAGAAGCTGAGCTGTTTCGTGGCGTTTTGCCCACTTTATCCGGCAGCGACGGCAGTTCATCAGATATAGGAGATGTTGCTCATATTGTCCCCACAGCATTCTTCACTACTGCCTGTCAAAATCTGGCTGCCCCAGGGCATCACTGGCAGATCACCGCTTGTTCCGGACACAGTATTGGGCAAAAAGGAATGCTGTACGGCGCAAAAATTCTCGCAAAGGCCGGGCTGGATATTCTGACCGATCCAACAATACTGAAGCGGGCAAACGATGAATTTCAACAAGCTACCAGGGGTAAGCACTATAAATGCCCCATACCGGAAAGCACTTGTACGGCATTGTTTGATGCACACAGGCCTCGTAGCGGCTGACCGCTGCCTGCCAAATAAAAGAATATGATGCTATCTACGCAAAACGAAGGAGGAAATGAATTATGTCCAACCAACCTGCCAGCGCACTGTCCTCTCCGCGCTTCTGTAATATGGGTACCTTTATGCGGATGCCGCATATTCAGTCCGCCAAAGGGCTGGATTTTGCTATTGCGGGCGCTCCATTTGATACCGCCAGTTCTTTTCGCTCCGGTTCACGATTTGGCCCCCACGCCATTCGCAGCATCTCCTGCATGATGAAACCGAACAATGTGATTCAGCAAGTTAACATCATGGATTCTCTAACTGGCGGAGATATGGGAGACTTTCCAATTGTCCCCGGTTATATCCACCCATCCTATGCTGCTATCGAAGCAGGCGTAGCGGGGATCCTTTCTGACGGAGCTCTTCCCATTGTTTTAGGTGGCGATCATTCCATTACTCTGGCCGAGCTTCGCGCTGTAGCAAAGAAATATGGCCCGGTTGCTCTGATTCATTTCGATTCACACTCCGACCTGTGCGACGAAGTTTTTGGTGAGAAATACAACCATGGCACACCGTTTCGCAGAGCTTTGGAAGAAGGCCTGATCGATCCCGCACATTGCATCCAAGTTGGCATGCGTGGATCTCTCTATGATCCAAATGAACATAAAATTGCCGCAGAACTTGGAATGAAGTTAATTCCCGCCCATATAATCCGAAAAATGGGACTTGACGCCTTGATTGCTGCGATGAAAGAGCGTGTAGGAAATAAGCCCTGCTTTTTGACTTTTGACATTGATTTTGTAGATCCGGCCTATGCGCCCGGCACAGGAACACCAGAAGTAGGCGGCTTCACCTCTTTGGAGGCGTTGGAATTGATTCGTTCCCTGACGGATATCAACTTTGTCGGTTTCGATATTGTAGAGGTCCTCCCCGCCTACGACCATGGTGAGATAACAGCCTATTTGGCTGCCAATATCGTTTTCGAATTTCTTTCTATCCTTGCTCTGCAAAAAAGCAGCCAAAACTGAGGCATTACTTTGGAGTCAGACAAGGGACAAAAGTCACCCCTTACGCAAAGCGTTTCAATTCATACCCCCTGAAGATATCCTGGTGGAATCTCTCATATAGCTGTGAAGGCCTCAGGGCAATGCCCTGAGGCCTTCACTTTTGGCAACGATCAGCGGATCCATATTTCCTATAGGGCATCACCGCCAAAAATTGCTGTCAGATCAGATAATCTTCGGATCGTGATATCCGCGCCGGGATCATTGCCGCCACTACACAGTCCGACCACCCGGAAACCACCTGTCACGGCTGCCTGGACACCCGAAGCCGCATCCTCTACCACTACAGCCTCCTCCGCCCTTACCCCCAGCAGGGACGCTGCCAGCAGGAACACCTCCGGGTCCGGCTTGGAGCGGGTAATACGGGTTCCGTCCGCAACCGCGTCGAAGAAATTCCCAAGCCCCAGCCGCTCCAGGATCTGCCGGGTATTTTTGCTGGAGGAACCGATAGCGAGAAGATACCCCCTCTGCCGCAACGTCTGAAGGGTTGCCCTTGTTTCCGATGAGAGATCGTCCGGTGTCATGGCGGCGAGATAGGTCTTGTAGATCTCGTTCTTCTCCTCCGCAAGCGCCTGCTTTTCCGCCTCGGAATAAGCTGTACTGCGCTCACCCAGAACGATCTCCAGGCTCTCCCGGCGACTGACGCCCCGTAGGCGCTGGTTCACCTTCTCGTCAAAAGGGATCCCCAGCCGGTCCGCCAGGGCCTTCCAGGCCAGATAGTGGTACCGGTCTGTATGGCAGATCACCCCGTCCAGGTCAAAGACAATCGCTCGTATCCCATTATCCATTGTTCCACTTCCATCCGTTCCGTGTGAATACGGGAAGTTTTCCATTGCCGCCCGCCGTGACGGTCCGTCCCCCCTGGTACGCCACCCCGGTAAAGAAATCGTACCAAACGCCCTCCGGGAGATACACCTCCCGGAACACCGCGTTTTCCTCCAGCAGTGGGGCTACCAGGAGGTCGTCCCCCAGCAGGTAGGCGTCCTCGCACTTCACTGCCGCCGGATCCTCCGGCCATACATAGGCCAGGGGCCGCAGCATGGGTTTGCTGTCCCGAACGCAGTCCCGGGCGGTACTCCAGAGGTAGGGCCGCAGCTTTTCCCGAAGTTTGTGCCAATAGCGCATCTCGTTCAAAAACTCCGGGGCTCCATAGCGCTCCGCCATATTCCAGGGGCTGCGCTCGTTGTTGCCCGCCTCTCCAGGCATCAGTTCCCGGAACTGGCCGCCGTCGGGCTCTGAGTGCCACTGCATAATGGGGCAGAAGCAGGCCATCTGGGTGGCCCGCCGGTAGAGGTCCAAGCTGGGCAACGGCCCGGCAAAGCCTCCCAGGTCGAAACCCCAGAAGAGGATTCCGGAGGCGGCGGCGGAGAGCCCCGCCCGCAGTACGCTGGCCAGTTCCCGATTCTGGGACTGCTGGTCACCGGCCCAATGGCAGGGGACGGTGTGCTGCCCGGAAAAGCCCGCACGGCTAAAAATTACCCGCCCCGGTCCCGCAAAGTCCCGATAGCGCTCCGTATAGTCCCGGCAATAGCGGTTCATGCCCTCCCGGCCGGTGGTGCCGTCGTGAAAGCGGGCGTCGGCGCAATGGATAAACTCCCCGCCGTCGGTCTTGAAGCCGTCCACGCCCATATCCAGCAGATACTGCCGCTTGGCAAACCAGCTCTCTACCGTCGCCGGGTTGGTAAAATCCGGCACCATGGACCCGGCAAACCAGTTGCCCTCCGGAATGGTATAGGGGCTGCCGTCCGGCAGCGTCACGCACAGATTTCTCTCAGCCGCGTCCGCCCGGTCCAGATCATTCTGACGGTTGGGGAGCTCGTCCTCCCCCTGCTTCTTGTACACCGGCACCTGCCAGAGGAGGAGCCGCAGCCCCGCCTTATGGAGCCGTTCGATCATCCCCCTGGGGTCCGGCCAGGGAGAGCCGGAGAAGTCAAAGTCCCTCTCGGACAGCGCCTTCCCATCCGGCACCGGCGTATACTTGGCTCCATTCCAGATGTAGAAGGTGGCCTCATCGCTCCAGGCCTCCAGCACCACCACCGAGGCGGGAAAATCGTACCGCTCCAGCTTTTCCAGCAGCGCTTCCACATCTTTCTGGCAGTTCCAGCGGTTGGCGGAGGCCCACACACCGAACACCCACTCCGGCGGCAACACCGCCGAACCGAAGAGGCCCATATATTCCCGGACCATCTCCTCCGGCGTGCCGGCAAACAAAACGACCTCCGCCTGTTCCGGCAGGGTCACCCGGATGCGGTCCTCCTCAAAGGTAAACACCGTGGTCTCGCAGGTGTCTACATAGAGGCCAAAGCCGCTGTCCGTCCAGAAAAAGGGGGTGGGACAGTAGGTCCTGTCCCCCTGGAAGCAAAACTGCTCCTGGACTTGGTTGACCACGGTCCTCCCCTTCTGGTTCAAGCTGTCGTATTTCTCTCCCATGCCGTAAGCACCCCGGTAGGTGAGTTGGATGGTGAGTTCATTTCCCTCCCGGCGGAGCCGGGCGGGGCCAAAGGACAATTCTTTTGTCGCACAGGAAACTCGTTTCATATTTCTCTCCTTACCCCTTGATCCCGCCGGCCATCATGCCGTTTTTGAACTGCTTCTGGGCAATGACATAGATGATGATAATAGGAATCATGGAGATGAGGCTGCCCGCCATGAGCACATTGTACTCCGTATTGTACTGGCCATTCAGCGTGGACAGGGCAATGGGCAGCGTCATTTTATTTTTATCGCTCAGCATCAGCAGCGGCCACAGGTAGTCGTTCCAGGACTCCATGAACGTAGTGATGGACAAGGTAGCCAGGCTGGGAATGCACAGAGGCAGAGCAATTTTCCGATACACCTGGAAAATACCGGCCCCGTCGATCCGGGCAGCGTCCAGAAAGTCGTTGGGGATGGTCCGCATCTGCTGCACCAGCAGGAACACCGCAAAGGGCCGGAAGATAGAGGGCATGATGACACTGGCATAGGTGTCAGTGAGCCCCAGCTTGTTCATGATGACAAACAGAGGAATCATCGTCACTTGGGTGGGGATCATCATCATAGCCAGGTAGACACTCAGCAGAATCCGGTTCCCGAAGAACCGTATTTTGGCAAAGGCAAAGGCCGCCAGAGAGGCAGAGAGCAGCGTGATGGCCGTATAGGTAACGGAGATGAACAGCGAATTGGCAATGGTTTTGGCAAAGGGGAATTTGGAGAACACCTTGATATAGGCGTCCCAGGTAGGCTCCTTGGGGAGCCATTCGATGGGGATGGACATGAGGGCGCCCCGGCTTTTGAAAGAGGTGGCGATCATCCACAGGAAGGGCACCATGGCCAGCACCGCCAGCGCAATGGCGACGATATAAAACACCGCGGTATTGATTCGTTTCTTAGCTGTCATAGTGGACCCACCTTTCCTGTCCCTTCATCTGGATGGCGGTAAACACCATGATGATGACAAACAAGA
>CALXGE010000013.1 GCA_944387775.1 uncultured Oscillospiraceae bacterium
TCAAAGGAGAACACCATGTCCAGCTCGTGGCGGTCCAGACCGCAGAGGTCCTGGGCCTCCTTGGGGGTGACGAACACCGTCTCCCCCACGGTAAAGGCGTCAAATTCGTCCCACACCTTCCGCAGCTCCCGGAGGATCTCGTGGGTGCCCTCCAGGGAGAGATAGTGCTCCGAGCCGGTGAGGGCCAGCTTCTTTTTCCCGTTTTCCAGGTTGTCCTTGTAGAGAATGTTGATGACGTCGCAGCGGAAGCCGGCCACACCCTTCTCCAGCCAGAAGCGCATGATGTCCTTGACCTCTTCCAGCACCGCCGGGTTATGGTAGTTCAGGTCCGCCTGGGTCTTGGCGAAGAGATGGAGGTAGTACTGGCACCGCTGGGGGTCGAACTCCCAGCAGTCCTCACCGAAGAAGCCGGTCCAGTTGTTGGGGAGCTTTCCGTCCCCCTTCCCGTCGGCCCAGCAGTAGTAGTCGGCGTAGGCGCTGGTCTTGTCCCGGCTCTGGCGGAACCACCAGTGCTCCGTGGAGGTGTGGTTCACCACCAGGTCCATGATGATGCGGATGTTCCGCCGCCGGGCTTCGGCGATGAGGCGCTCCATGTCCGCCATGGTGCCGTACTCCGGGTTGATGCCCCGGTAGTCGCTGATGTCGTAGCCGTTGTCGGCGTTGGGGGAGCAGTACACCGGGGAGAGCCAGATGGCGTCGGCTCCCAGGTCCCGGATGTGGTCCAGGCGGCTGATGATGCCCGGGATGTCCCCAATGCCGTCCCCGTTGGAGTCCTGAAAGCTCCGGGGGTAGATCTGATAGATGACTGCGTCTTTCCACCATGCCATAGGATCAGACCTCCCCATTTACCGGATAGGACCCGCCGCAGTACTGCTGCCACAGCGCCTCGCTGACGCCTCCCTGGGCGATGACCTGGCGATAGAAGTCGCCGCTGTCCTTTACGGTGCGCTGCTGGGTGTCGTAGTCCACGTGGACCAGGCCGAAGCGGGCGGAGCAGCCCTCCACCCACTCAAAGTTGTCGCAGAAGCACCAGTGGTAGTACCGCTCCACCGGGAGATCGCTCTTGGAGAGGGCCTCCAGGTGCTGGGCAATGTACCGGGCGCGGAAGCGGTCGCTGTTGTCACAGGTGCCGTTCTCCGTGATCCAGATGGGCCGGGGCAGAAGGCGGTAGACCTTCCGGCTCACCTCCACGATGCCCTGGGGGTAGATTTCCCAGCCCAGGTCGTTGACGGGACAGCCCGCCGCCACGCCGTCGGCGGGACCGGAGACGGTGGAGCGGGTGTAGTAGTTCACAGCGTGGAAGTCGCAGTACTCCCCGGGGACGATGGCGGGATGTTTCCCGATGGGGAAGGACCGGCGGCCCCGGCACATGGCGGCAGTGAGGCTCCCCTGGAACAGCTGCTCCGCCTTTTCCGACCAGAAGCGGTGGACGGGATTTTTCTCATCCTGGGGGGCAAATACCCGCAGGTGGTTGGCAAAGCTGACCTTGGTGTCGCTGTAGCCCATCTGGAGCCGGGTCTTGCGGATGAGGCCGTAGGCCTCGATGTGGGCGGCGGTGAGGTTGGTCATCACCCGGCTCATAGCCAGAAAGCTCCGCTTGCCCGGAGGCCAGGAGCCGTCAAAGTAGCTGTTGAAGGCGTAGACATTGGGCTCGTTGATGGTGATGTACTCGCTGACCAGATCCCCCAGAGCCTCCACTACCTTGTGGACGTAGCGAAGATAATAGGTGATGTTGTCGGCCTGTAAGAAGGCACCCTTCTCCTCCAGCCAGAGGGGGTTGCTGAAGTGGTGGAGGGTAAGGAGAGGCCGGATGCCCCGCTCCAGCATGGCCTGGATCTCCTGGCGGTAGTGGGCAAGGGCCTCCTCGGAGAACACCCCCTCCTCCGGCTCGATGCGGCTCCACTCCAGGCCGAAGCGGTAGCACTGAAGCCCTATGTCCGCCATCAGCTCCAGGTCCTCCCGCCAGAGGCGGTAGTGCTCTGTGGCCACAGAGGGGTCGCTGTTATCCTTGATGTACCCACGGCGGTACCAGGCGTACCAGTTGTTGTTCTGATCGCCGCCCTCGATCTGGGTGGCGGCGGTGGCGGCGCCCAGGAGCATCCCGGGCTTGAGCGTGAATTCCATAGGCATGTCCTCCTTTTCCTGTCCCTCCTGCTTTTTCCTTATTGTACGGCGGCGGAGGGATTTTGGCAATACGGCTTTTCCCTAAGACGGCTGGGAATGGAAAAAGGTTCCGCCCCGCCGGTTTGCATCCAAGTAAAAAGGGAGGTCCGGGCGGCATATGCCGCCCGGACCTCCCTTTTCATTTGCGTGCTGTGCAGCTTACCGGACCTCGGTGACGGTGTAGCCCGCGTCGGTAACGGCCTTGCTGAGGGCCGCGGCGTCCGCCTGGCCGGTGACGGCGGCGGTGCCCTTCTCCAGGTCCACGGTGACGGCGGTGACGCCGGCCACGGCCTTCAGGGCGTTTTCCACCCGGGCCTGGCAGTGGGCGCACATCATGCCCTCAATCTTCAGTACAGTTTCCATCGTATTGTTTCCTCCTTGTTCAATTGATGTGGTCTCCTGTGCCGCCTCCTCCGCCGCCAGAGGACAGCTCCCCTGGCAGGCCGGGGCGGCGGCGCGGAATTTACTCTTGAAAAAGCGCAGGCGCAGGGCGTTGGTCACCACGCATACGCTGCTGAGACTCATGGCGGCGGCGGCAAACATGGGGTCCAGCTGCCAGTTCAGCAGGGGGTAAAATACCCCGGCAGCCAGGGGAATTCCCAGGCTGTTGTAGAAGAATGCCCAGAAGAGGTTCTCCTTGATGTTGCGGATGGTAGCCCGGCTGAGCTCCACCGCGGCGGCGGCGTCCAGAAGATCCGACTTCATGAGCACGATGTCGGCGCTCTCCATGGCCACGTCGGTGCCCGCCCCGATGGCGAGGCCCACGTCGGCACGGACCAGGGCGGGAGCGTCGTTGATGCCGTCGCCCACCATGGCCACCTTCTTTCCCTGGGCCTGGAGCTCACGGATCTTGGCCTCCTTGTCCTGGGGCAGCACCTCCGCCAGAACGCTGGTGACCTCCAGCTGGCGGCCGATGGCCTGGGCAGTGCGCTGGTTGTCGCCGGTGAGCATTACCACGTCCAGACCCAGCTTCCGGAAGGCGGCCACCGCGTCGGCGCTGGTGGCCTTGGGGGTGTCCGCCACGGCAATGAGGCCCAGAAGGCTGGTGCCCTTGGCGAAGTAGAGGGGTGTCTTGCCCTCCTCTGCCAGGGCCTCCGCCTTCTCTGTCCAATCGGCCAGGGAGACGCCCGCCTCCTCCATCATCTGACGGTTGCCGGCAAGGCACATAGCGCCGCCCAGAGAGGCCTTGACGCCCCGGCCGTGGACGGCGGCAAAGTCTGTCACCGCTGCCCGGGGCAGGCCCCTTGTTGTGGCAGCCTCCACGATGGCGGCGGCCAGGGGGTGCTCCGAGGGGGCCTCCAGGCTGGCGGCCAGACCCAGCAGGGCGTCCTCTGAGAGGCCCTGGGCCGGTAGAATGTCAGTGACCTGGGGCTTGCCCTGGGTGAGGGTGCCGGTCTTGTCCAGCACCACGGTGTCCACAGACCGCAGGGCCTCCAGGGCCTCGGCGGACTTGATGAGGATGCCGTTTTCCGCCCCCTTGCCGGTACCCACCATGATGGCCACCGGGGTGGCAAGGCCCAGGGCGCAGGGGCAGGAGATCACCAGCACCGACACTCCGGCGGTGATGGCCTTGGCGGCGTCGTAGCCGCTGGCAAAGAACCACACCACGGCGGTGATGGCGGCAATGGTCATCACCACCGGTACGAACACGCCCGCCACCTTGTCGGCCAGCTTGGCGATAGGGGCTTTCGAGGAGGATGCCTCCTCCACCAGGCGGATCATCTGGGCCAGGGTGGTGTCCTCCCCCACCCGCAATGCCTCAAAGGTAAAGAAGCCGGAGCGGTTGATGGAGGCGGCGGCCACCTTGTCGCCGGGTCCCTTATCCACCGGCAGACTCTCGCCGGTGAGGGCACTCTCGTCCACGGCGGAGCTGCCCTCCAGCACCACGCCGTCCACCGGGATGGCCTGGCCGGGCCGCACCACCACGTGGTCCCCTACCCGGACCTCCTCCACGGGGATCTCCACCTCCGCCCCGTCCCGGAGGACAGTGGCGGTCTTGGGGGAGAGGTCCATGAGCCGGGCGATGGCGGCGCCGGTCTTGCCCTTGGACCGGGTCTCCAGGAACTTGCCCAGGGTGATGAGGGTGAGAATCATGCCCGCGGACTCAAAGTAGAGGTCCATATGGTACTGCTCCACCGTGGCCCAGTCCCCGTGGCCCATGGCCCAGCTCATGCGGAAGAGGGAGAAGAGCCCGTAGACCACGGCGGCGGCGGAGCCTACGGCGATGAGGGAGTCCATGTTGGGGGCCCCCTTGAAGAGGGTCTTGAACCCCACCTTGTAGTACTTGTCGTTGAGATACATAATGGGCAGGGTCAGCAGCAGCTGGGTGAGAGCGAAGGTGACGGCATTCTCCCTCCCCATGAGAAAGCCCGGCAGCGGGGCCCCCAGCATGTGGCCCATGGCGATGTAGAAGAGGGGGATGAGAAAGACGAAAGACCAGATGAGGCGGTGCTTCATCTGCCGGATCTCCTCCGCCATGGCGTCGTCCCGACGGGTTTCCTGCTTCTTTCCTCCTCCGCCGGGGAGGGACGCGCCATACCCCGCGGCGGTGACGGAGCGGATGATCTCCTCCGGGGAGAGAGCCTTCTCGTCGTAGGTCACCTGCATGGACCCGGAGAGAAGATTCACATTGACAGCGGACACCCCTGCCAGCTTGCCCACCGCTTTTTCCACGTGGGCGGAGCAGGCGGAGCAGGTCATGCCCGTTACGGTAAAGGTCTGTTTCATAGTCGTTTCCAGCTTTCTTTGGAATGAGAGATCACTTCATCAGCTTCTGCAGAGTGGTCACCAGCTCGTCGATGACCTGGTCGTCCCCCTGCCGGATGCCGTCGGCCACGCAGGTGCGGATGTGCTCGGAGAGGAGCTCCTTGCTGAAGCTGTTGAGGGCGGCGCCCACGGCGGACACCTGCACCAGGATATCCACGCAGTAGGCATCCCGCTGGAGCATCTCCCGGAGCCCCCGGACCTGACCTTCGATGCGGCTGAGGCGGTTGGTCAGCTTCTTGAGCTCCTCGTCGCTGCGGTGGCGTTTCTTTTCACAATCACAGGGCATATCATATACCTCCTGGGGGTATTTTCTGATAGGCAGTATATACCCCTTGGGGGTATTTGTCAAGGGGCAAAAAAGCCCCGACGGAGACGGCGGCCAAAGCCGCGCCCGTCGGGGCGAAGGAGGAACCGAAAACAAGGGGGGCGTGCTACCGCTTCTCCCCCGGCCGGAACACCAGGGCAGCGATGGCGGCGAAGATCACCGCCGCGGCGATGCCGCCGGCGGTGGCGGTGAGGCCGCCGGTGAGGATCCCCAGCCAGCCCTGCTCCGCCACGGCCTTCTCAACCCCCTTGGCCAGACTGGAGCCAAAGCCCGTCAGAGGCACAGACGCTCCTGCACCCCCCCATTCCGCAATGGGCGCATACACACCGATGGCCTCCAAAAACACGCCGGTCACTACATACCCCGTCAGGATACGGGCGGGGGTAAGCTTGGTTTTGTCGATGAAAATCTGTCCGATGACACATAGGATGCCGCCGCACAGGAACGCATTGAGATACTGCATACATACGTCCTCCCCGGAGGCTGGGCCTCCGTTACGATTGGATAGTCTCTGCCGCCTGGATGCAGACGGCGTGGCAGATACCGGGGATACTCTCGCCCTGGGAAGTGGAAACTGGGGAGAGGAGGGCCCCGGTGGGGGCAAATAAGATTTTTTTCCATGCGCCTTCCTCCATTTTTCTCAGCAGGTAGCCGCAGAGCACCGAGGCCGAGCAGCCGCAGCCGCTGGCTCCGGCGTGCATGTCCTGCTTTTCAATGTCGTAGAGCAGCATGCCGCAGTCCAGGTAATTTTTCCCCATGTCCACGCCCTCCCGAGCAAAGAGGTCGGTGACGATCTGGTGACCCAGAACCCCCAGGTCCCCGGTGAGGACCAGATCGTAGTCCTCCGGGGTGGTTCCTGTGGAGGCAAAGTGGGCCTGGAGGGTGTCGAAGGCCGCCGGGGCCATGGCGGCGCCCATGTTGTTGGCGTCAGTGACTCCCAGGTCCACGATGCGCCCACAGGTGACGGCGGTAACCGCCAGGGTGGCCTTTTCCGCTCCCAAGAGACAGCAGCCGGAGGCGGTGGCGGTCCACTGGGCGGTGGGAGTCCGCTGGCTGCCGTAGGGTACGGGCATGCGGTACTGCCGCTCGGCGGTACAAAAGTGGCTGGAGGTCATGGTCCCTACCCGCTGAGCAAAGCCGCCGGACACCAGCAGCGACCCCAGCGCCAGGGATTCCCCCATGGTGGAGCAGGCTCCGTAGAGACCGAAAAAGGGGATGCGGAAGGACCGAAGGCCAAAGGAGGTGCCGATGCACTGGTTGAGAAGATCCCCGGCCAGCACGAAATTCAGGTCCTCCGGCTGAAGGCGGGCCTTTTCCAGAGCCAGGGTCAGGGCGGTCTTCTGCATGGTGCTCTCCGCCTTCTCCCAGGTTTTTTCACCGAAAAAGCTGTCGTCGCACAGGTGGTCGAACCAGGGAGCCAGAGGTCCCAGGCCCTCCTGGCGGCCGCCAACAGCGGCGTGGGATATAATATAGGCAGGCCAAGTGAGAGAGATGGTCCGGCCTGCGGGGGGAGTGTTCAAGGGCGTCGCCTCCCGAATGAGAAAAATTTCCGCAGCGTTGCGGTACAGTCCTAGTATGCCCAACCGGGAAAAAATCATAAGTATGATTTTAAAATTTGCCGGGAGGACTGGAAAACAGGCCCAGGATATCGTATAATAAACAGAATGCTTTGACCGAGGAGGGTCTTTCCATGGCGGAAGAGAAACGAGCCCTGGGCTATATCTGCCCCGAGTGCGGCAAGAGCGTATACGGTGAGCGGACGGCCTTTGCCCTCAGTGCCGCAGCGGTGGGCCTGGTCTGTGACTGCGGCCGCAGCGAGCTAAAGGCGGAGAGCGACGGGCAGGTGTTTCGTGTGACAGTGCCCTGCGGCGTATGCGGCGGCGAGCACCGGGCGGAGGTACCGGTCTCCCAGGTGATGGAGGGGGAGGGCGTAGGCCTTGCCTGTCCCGCCACCCGGCAGCTGTGCTGCTACATCGGGGAACCCTACCGGGTGCAGCGGGCGCTGCGGGATCTGGAGACGGCGGTGCAAAAGAAAAAGGACGCCGGTGAAGAGCCCTTTGTGGACAGCGTCATTATGTACGAGGTCCTATCGGAGCTGCGGGACATGATGGCCCGGGGCGGTATCTCCTGCGCCTGCGGCAGCAAAAACTGTGCCATGGAAGTCCACGGCGCAGCGGTGGATCTGGTGTGTCGGTCCTGCGGCGGAAAGCTCCGCATCCCGGCCGCCACCGATGAGGACCTGGACCGGCTGTGCTGCCACTATACACTGACCATCAAGGGGCAGAAATGATATGCTGATCGCGTGTTTTGTGTTGTTTTTGGCCATGGTGGCAGGATGCCTGGCTGCGGGACTGTCGGTAGCCTGGGCCTTACTGGGCGGCGTGATCCTGTTTTGGATTCTGGGCCGCCGCCAGGGCTTTACCCACCGGCAGCTGTGGGAGATGGCATGGAAAAAGTGTCAAAAGTCCCTGATTGTGGTAGAGGTCATCTTTCTCATCGGCATCATCACCGGCCTCTGGCGGGTGGGAGGCACCATCCCCTACTGCATCGTCATGGGGGTGAAGTTGGTGACTCCGGGGCTGTTCCTGGTGGTGGCGTTTCTGCTGTGTGTGGCCCTGAGCTATGTGCTGGGCACCTCCTACGGGGTCAGCAGCACCATGGGCGTGATCCTGATGGCTCTGGCCCGGTCCGGCGGCGTGGACCCCACCATCACGGCAGGCGTGATCCTCTCCGGGGTCTACTTCGGGGACCGGTGCAGCCCCGCCTCCTCGGCGGCCAGCCTGGTGGCGGCGGTGACGGATACAGACCTCTATCAAAACGTCCGTCAGATGCTCCGTACCGGCCTGCTCCCCACGCTGCTGACGCTGGGGGTGTACGGTGTTCTCTCGTGGCTCAATCCGCTGGAACAGATGGACCAGGGGGTGCTGGACTCCCTGCGGGGGAGCTTCTCTATCTCATGGCTTTCCCTGCTGCCGGCGGCGGTGATGTTCCTGCTGCCTCTCTTCAAGGTGCCCATCAAGTGGGCCATGGCCGGCAGTATCGCGGTGTCGGCGGTGCTGGCGGTGGCGGTCCAGGGCTTTACTCCCTGGCAGACGCTGCTGGCAGCCTGGGAGGGCTACCACCCGGCGGATACGGCCTTGAACGCGGTGCTGGGCGGCGGCGGCGTCACCAGCATGATGGTCAGCTACATTATCGTGATCTTGACCGGCCTGTACTCCGGCATCCTGGAGGGTACCGGTGATCTGGAGCCCCTGCAGCACAAGGCGGAGACCCTGGCGGGAAAGATCGGCCGCTTCCCGGCCATGATCGTGGTGTCCGCTCTGACAGCCATGGTGCTGTGCAACCAGGCGGTGACCAGTATCCTCTCCGAGCAGCTCCTCCGCCGCAGCTACGACGACCGGGAGGAGATGGCCATGGACATCGAGAACTCCGGTATCCTTATTGCCGGTCTTGTGCCCTGGTCCATTGCCTGCAGCATCCCGTTGACCATGCTGGGGGCATCCTACGGCGCGGTGGGCTATGCCCTGCTGCTGTGGCTGATTCCCATTTGCTACCTCTTTACCAAGCGTTTTTTCTATCCCCGGAAAACGGGGCAAGCGTAACCATGTGTTTTCCCTGCCTGTGTCTGTTCCGGCCCGGCAGGGATATCTGCTGATTGTGGAGGTCCCTATGATCCGATTTCTGGCCCGGAGGCTGATCCGGGATTACGATAATGTGGGCGATGCTGTTGTGCGCCGGGCCTACGGCGTGCTGTGCGGCGCCGTGGGCATTGCATTGAACCTGCTGCTGTTTGTGGGAAAGTTCCTGGCGGGACTTCTCAGCGGGTCCATTGCCATTACTGCCGACGCGTTCAATAACCTCTCCGACGCGGGCTCCTCAGTGGTGACCCTCCTGGGCTTCAAGCTGGCAGCCCAGAAGCCTGACAGCCACCACCCCTTCGGCCACGGCCGTATGGAGTATGTCTCCGGACTGGTGGTGTCCATGGTGATCTTGCTGATGGGCGTGGAGCTGGGCAAGAGCTCTGTGGAAAAGATCCTCCACCCGGAGGAGGTGACCTTCAGCCCGGTGGCAGTGGGGATCCTTATTGCATCCATCGCTGTGAAGCTGTACATGGCCGCCTATAACCGCTCCGTGTCCAAAAAGATCGATTCCGCAGCTATGGCCGCTACCGCAACCGACAGCCTCAGCGACTGTCTGGCCACCTCGGCGGTGCTGCTGAGCACCCTGGCGGGCCACTTCTTCCATATCTACATCGACGGCTGGTGCGGTGCCGCCGTGGCCTGCTTCATCCTGTGGGCGGGAATCAACGCCGCCCGGGAGACCATCAATCCCCTGCTGGGCCAGCCTCCGGCGCCGGAGTTCGTCCAGGAGGTCCAGAACCTGGTCCTCTCCCACCCGGAGATCATCGGTATCCACGACCTGATGGTCCACGACTACGGCCCCGGCCGGAGGATCCTGTCCCTCCACGCGGAGGTCCCCGCCAACGGCGATATCCTGGCGCTCCACGATGTGGTGGACACCGCCGAGCGGGAACTGGCTACCTCCCTGGGCTGTATGGCTACCATCCACATGGATCCTGTGGTCACCGACGACGGCCTTACCGCCGAGACGCGGGAGAAGGTGGCGGCCCTGGCCCGCATCATCGATCCGGGCATCTCCATCCACGACTTCCGCATGGTCACCGGCCCCACCCATACCAATGTGATCTTCGATGTGGTGGTACCCTTTGACTGCAAGCTCACAGACCGGGATGTGGCGGATCGGATCCGCACGGCGGTGCGGACCCTGGACGGCAATTACTACGCTGTGGTGGAAGTGGAAAAGAGCTACGTATAATAGAAAAACCTGCCTCCGATCTTCGGAGGCAGGTTTTTTTGATGGATAACGGATAGATCTCAATGGTGGTGGCTGAAAATAAGAACCAGCCCCAGCAGGAGACCCAGCATGGTGGCAAGGCCGGAGAGCTTGCTCTGCCACAGGTGCTCGGACTCCGGCAGCAGTTCACCGAAAATGACATACAGCATGGCGCCGGCGGCAAAGCTCAGGGACACGCAGAGCAGCGTGGGATTCATGGTGCCCAGAGAGTAACCCAGCATGGCCCCCAGGATGGTGGGGATGCCGCTGACAGCGGCCACACCGATGGCGGCCGCGGGCCGGGAGCCGCTGGAGAGGAGGGGCGCCGCGATGGACATGCCCTCCGGCAGGTTGTGCAGCCCGATGATCAGGGCCGCCAGGATACCGCCGCCGCTGGCGGCCTGGGAGGCTCCGGCAAAGGTGGCACCGATGGCCATGCCTACCGGCATGTTGTGGAGAGCAACGGCCGCCGCCAGTACCAGTCCCGCAGTGTGGAGAGTGTGGTGGCCGCAGGCGCACATCTCCTGGCGGGGATCGGCATGTGCCTCATGCTCCTCGTGGTGGTCGTGATGATCGTGGTGGTCGTGGTGGTCATCGTGCCCGCCGTGGCTGTGGCTGTGGTGGGCCTGCTTGTCGATCCAGCAGTTGAGAAGGTAGGTGAAAAAGTAGCCTACCAGGATCCACACCACCACGGGGAGAATCGAGGAATCCTCCGTGGCGTCAGCGATGAGGTCAAAACACACCACGCTGATCATCACCCCGGCGGTGAAGCGCAGCAGCAAACTCACGGACCGCTCGGACGGACTGTGGATGGCGGCGGCAAAACCGCCCCCCAGGGCCAGCCCGCCCACGCCGGTGAGGGCGGTGATGAGGAAAATGGTCAGATATTCGTGCATGGAAATTCTCCAATCCTAAAGTCTCAACTTATTAGTATACTGCAAAGGCGGAAAAAGTCAATAAAAAGCGTCCTTATTCACACAAAACAGGGGCTATATTTCCCTTGCATACAGGCGCGGGATTCATTATAATATAGGGCGAAATAATAAGGGAGGCGAGGAAAATGGCCCTGTATCACGATATGACGGAGATGATCGGCGGCACGCCTTTGCTGGCGCTGGAGCGGCTGGGCCAAGAGCGGGGCTGGCAGGCGAAGGTGCTGGCCAAGCTGGAATATTTTAATCCGGCGGGCAGCGTGAAGGACCGGGCGGCTCTGGGTATGATCCGGGCGGCGGAGAAAGAGGGGCGGCTGCGTCCCGGCTCCGTTATCGTAGAGCCCACCAGCGGCAACACCGGTATCGGCCTTGCGGCCATTGCGGCGGTGCGGGGCTACCGGGTGATCCTCACCATGCCGGAGACCATGAGCCTGGAGCGGCGCAAACTCCTCATGGCCTACGGGGCGGAGATCGTGCTGACGCCGGGGGACCAGGGCATGCAGGGTTCCATTGACCGGGCGGAGGAACTCCTGCGGGAGATCCCCGGCAGTATCCTCGCCGGCCAGTTTGACAACAGCGCCAACCCCGCCGCCCACTACGCCTCCACCGGTCCGGAGATCTGGCGGGACACGGAGGGACAGGTGGATATCTTTGTGGCCGGCGTGGGCAGCGCCGGCACCATCACCGGCGTGGGCCGGTATCTGAAGGAGCGGCGGCCCGCGGTGGAGATCGTGGCGGCGGAGCCGGCGGATTCTCCGGTGCTCTCCGGGGGCAGGGCCGCGCCCCACGGTATCCAGGGCATCGGCGCCAATTTTGTCCCCGGCAACTACGATCCCACCGTGGTGGATCGGGTGCTGACGGTGGCCACGGAGGACGCCCTGGCCCTGGCCCGGCAGACGGCCCGGACCGAGGGCGTGCTGGTGGGCATCTCCTCCGGGGCGGCCCTGGCAGCGGTGGAGCAGCTGGCCCTGCTGCCGGAAAACGCCGGGAAGACCATTGTGACGCTGCTGCCGGACACCGGCGAGCGGTATCTGAGTACAGAACTTTTCGCCTGAGAGACTGGGCGTACGAAAGAAAGGATAGAAACAAATGAGCGAGCTGTATATTTCCGACGCCATCCGCTATGTGGGGGTGGACGACACCGCCATCGACCTCTTTGAGAGCCAGTACTCCGTGCCCAACGGGGTATCCTATAATGCCTATGTGATCCTCGACGAAAAGATCGCGGTGATGGACACCGTGGACCGCCGCTTTGCGGAGGAGTGGATGGAGAACCTGGAGAAGGTCCTGGCGGGCCGCCGTCCCGACTACCTGGTGATCCACCACCTGGAGCCGGACCACGCCGGCAGCATCGGACTTCTGGCGAAGAAGTACCCGGAGATGACACTGGTGGCCAGCGCCAAGGCCCTGACCATGCTGTGCAAATATTTTGCCTGCACCAACCCCACCCAGGCCATGGCCGAGGGCGGCACCCTCTCCCTGGGGCAGCATACCCTCACTTTCTTTATGGCACCCATGGTGCACTGGCCGGAGGTGATGGTGAGCTATGAGTCCGCAGAGAAGACCCTGTTCTCTGCCGATGGCTTCGGCACCTTCGGGGCCCTCAGCCGCGAGATTCCCTGGCTGGCGGAGGCACGGCGCTACTACTACAACATTGTGGGTAAGTACGGCGCACAGGTCCAGGCCCTGCTGAAGAAGGCTGCCGCCCTGGATATCCAGCGGATCTGCCCCCTCCACGGCCCGGTGCTGACGGAGGACCTGGGAAAATATATTGCTTATTACGACCTCTGGAGCCGCTGGCAGGTGGAGGATGAGGACGGCGTGCTGGTAGCCTACGCCTCCATCCACGGCAACACCGCCCAGGCGGCAAAGCTCATGGCGGAGATCCTGACGGAGAAGGGCGCCAAGGTGACGCTTCGGGACCTCTGCCGGGAGGACCAGTCTCTCGCTGTGGAGGATGCCTTCCGATGCCGCCGGATGGTGGCCATGGCCTCCACCTACGATGGCGGCATCTTCCCCGCCATGGAGCACTTCCTCAGCCATCTGCGGGACAAGACCTACCGCTGCCGGACGGTGGCCCTGGTGGAGAACGGCTCCTGGGCCCCCGCTGCCGGAAAGATCATGACCGCCGCCTTCCAGGCCATGAAGGACATTACCCTCTGCGAGAAGGTCTACAGCCTGTGCGGCGCGGTGAAGGAGGCCGACAAGGCGGGACTCGAGGCCCTGGCCGACGAGCTCCTCAGCAAGTAATCCCCAGGAGAGGAGGACCAGACTGTGGAACTGGACCACTTTTCCTACCGCTGCGGCGTGATCGACTGCTTTAATGAGATGGTCCGTGCGGGCCTCAAGCCTATGGCCCTGGCCCACCCCTGCCCCACCCCGGCGGAGCGGGACAGCTATCTCCCCTTCTGCGAGGAAATCTGCGGGAAATACGGTACGAAGTTTTTCCCCGAGGACGCCATGCTCCTCACGGATCTCTTTCCTCTCTCCGCCAACCGGGGGACCTACAATATCATCTTTTACCGGGATGAGGCGGTCCGCCGGACCTATGAGGACCTGAAGGCGGAGAAGGCGGCCCTGCTGGCCGCCGGACAGTACCGTGGGGAACCCCGCCGCCGTCTGGCCTGCCGGTTTGGGGCCCTGCTGGGTTACCCGGAGACGGACTGCCTGCGGATGATCGCGGCGAACACCGACCGGGAAGCCGGAGACGAGAACTGACAGAATCGGAGAGGCGGACAGGAGAACTTGTCCGCCTCTCTGCTGCCGCTGCGCCCAGACAGCTTTGATTTTGTGGAAAGGAGACGGTGTGCCATGCCCGCCGTTTGTATTACCCATCCGGAGTGGATGGACATTGTCTGCCCCGACGGCGCAGTGAGCCACGGGGCCAATCAGGACTGGTTCCCGGAGTACCACCAGCAGCGGGCGGGGTGCGGTCCTACTACCGCCTCCCAGATCTTCTGCTATCTGGCCCGACGGAAGCCGGAGCTGGCCCCCTTGTGCACCCAGGTTCCGGAGGGACAGCAGGCCTTTGTGGAGTACATGTGTCGGGTGTGGGAGTTTGTCACGCCCCGGAGCCACGGCCTCAACCGGCCGGAGTACATGGTGGAGGATATGGCGGCCTATGGGGAAGCCTGCGGCACGCCGCTCTCCCCTACCCTGTTCGCCTTCCCCTCTGCCCGGACCAAGCGGCCTCCCTGGGAGCAGCTGAGATGCTTTGTGGCGGAGAGCCTCTCAGCGGACTGTCCGGTGGCCTTCCTGAACCTGGACAACGGGAAGATCAAGGACTTGGACCGCTGGCACTGGGTCACCATCGTGGGCCTGGAGGGGGATATGGTCACGGTGGTGGACAACGGCCGCACCTTTGCCATGGACCTGAAGCTGTGGTACAGCACCACCAAGACCCGGGGCGGTTTTGTGGCGGCCCTGGGCACGGGAAAGGAGTTTGCCGCGGAGGAGAGACCCTGTCAGGAGGGGTAATGGCCTGTCGTTTTCCCTATCCATACAGCCTTAGGGCGCGCTGCATATGGCGGCGCGCCCTTTTTGCCGCAGTACGGGGCCTATCGTTCCTTACGGGGATTTTACGGCGGAGCCGTGGACAAACCTACGGCCCTATGGTACACTGGGGAAAACCGGCGGCGTATATCCCAAAGCGGTATATGCCCCGAAAGGAAGAGGATGCTGTGGCAGAACTGAAGGGAAAAAAGCTGTTTCTGTTGGACATGGACGGCACCATCTACCTGGACAATGATCTCTTTCCGGGGACCATCCCCTTCCTGTGCTGGGTCCGGGAGATGGGAGGGACGTACCTCTTTCTCACCAACAACTCCTCCCGGTCTGTAGAGGCCTATGTGGAAAAGCTGGGGCGGCTGGGCATCGAAGCGGTGAAGGAGGATTTTCTCACCAGCGTGGACGCCCTGATCGCGGACTTGCAGGCGGGACCCAGACGGAAACTGTGCTACGCCTTCGGCACGGAGAGCTTCCGCAGCCAGCTCCGGGAGGCCGGCATCCCGGTGACGGACCGCCTGGAGGAGAATATCGACTGCCTCCTCATCGGCTTTGATACAGAGCTCACCTTCCAGAAGCTGGAGGATGCCTGTATTCTGCTGAACCGGGGGGTGGACTTTATCGCTACCAACCCCGACTGGGTCTGCCCCACCTGGTACGGCGCTGTGCCGGACTGCGGCAGCGTCTGCGAGATGCTGTACCGGGCCACCGGGCGGCGGCCCCGGGTCATCGGCAAGCCCCAGCGGGCCATGGTGGACCTGGCCCTGCGCCGTACGGGCCTTCCGCCTCAGGCGGCTCTGGTGGTGGGAGACCGGCTGTACACCGATATCGCCTGCGGCGTGAACGCCGGGGTGGATGCCGCCTTTGTCCTCTCCGGGGAGGGGACCCTGGCGGATCTGGAGACCAGCGACGTGAAGCCCACCTGGGTGTTTGACGACATTGCCGCCCTCCACAGGGCGCTGCGGGAGGAGGAAAACCATGGACAGCACCATTGAGGCCGTCCGGGGCTACTACGACGAACATGCACAGCTGGAGTGGGACCGTCTTAAGGAGCGCCCCTTCGAGTTCATCTTCACAACGGAAATGATGGAGCGGTACGTCCGCCCCGGAGACCGAATCCTGGACATCGGCGGCGGGCCGGGGCGCTACAGCATCCACTTCGCTAAGGTGGGCTGTCAGGTGGTGCTGGCGGAGCTCTCCAGCGGCAACGTGGCGTTGGCCCGGGAGAAGGCGGCGGAGGCAGGAGTGGCCATCGAGACCCACGTGTGTGACTGCCTTGCCTTGGACCAGCTGGACCTGGGCCAGTTTGACCACGTGTTTCTCATGGGGCCTCTGTACCACCTCCAGCGGGAGGAGGACCGGGTCCGGGCGGTGCAGATGGCTTTGAAGCACCTCAAGCCTGGCGGACTGCTGTATGCGTCCTTCATCCTGCTTTTTGCAGGGATCATCTACGATCTGCAAAATGAGGGCCTTGTGGTGGAGGATCTGCAAAATCCCCTGGTGATGGAACTGGTGGAGGCGGTGGACCGGGGAGAGGACTACTGTGGCCCCGGGTTTACGGAAGTCTACTTCTATCACCAGCGCAACATCCTGCCCTTTATGGCCCGGTTCCCGCTGGAAAAGCTGCACCTCTTTGGCCAGGAAGGTATTCTGGCCCCCAACTACCGGGAGATCATGGCTCGGAGCCCGGAGGAGTTTCAGTCCTGGCTCACGGTGGCCCGGCGGTACCTGGAGGTACCGGAGCTGCTGTCCTATTCCGAGCACGCCATGTATATCGGCAGAAAGCTGCCGTAATGGAAAACGACGAGGGAGAGAACATATGAAGCTGAACAACAAGCGGACGGTCCTGGTGGGCCTGGCCTTTCTGTCCATCTGCGCCTTCTGGCAGATGTATGACAATGTGGTGCCCCTGATCCTGACCAATACCTTCCACATGAATGAGTCGGTGTCCGGCACCATTATGGCGGCGGACAACATTCTGGCGCTGTTCCTGCTGCCCTTCTTCGGCGGGCTGTCGGACAGGCTGTCTACCCGGCTGGGGCGGCGTACGCCCTTTATCCTGGGGGGTACCGCGGCGGCAGTGATCCTCATGAACCTGCTGCCCATTTTGGATAACCGCTATGCGGCGGCAGCGGATACCATGGCCCTGGGGGCCTTCGTGGTGGTGCTGGGACTGCTGCTCATCGCCATGGGTACCTACCGCTCCCCGGCGGTGGCCCTGATGCCCGATGTGACGCCTAAGCCTCTGCGCAGCAAGGCCAACGCCATCATCAACCTCATGGGGGCCGTGGGCGGCATGATCTATCTGGCGGTGGCGGCGGTGCTCTACCCCAACAGCAAGGTGGAGGGCCTTGCCCACGTAAACTATCAGCCCCTGTTCCTGGTGGTCAGCGTCATCATGATCGTAGCAGTGGCCATTATGTACATTACCATCCGGGAGCCCAAGCTCTACGCAGAAAACCAGGCCTATGAGGCGGCTCACCCGGAGATGAACCTGGCGAAGGACGACGGTAGCGGCCACGAGGTGCTGCCATCTGACGTGAAGCGGAGCCTTGGTTTCATTCTGGCCTCCATCGCCCTGTGGTTTATCGGCTACAACGGCGTCACCACCTGGTTTACCACCTATGTCAGCCAGGTCATGGGAGAGGGCCTGGGCGGCGCCTCTACCTGCCTGCTCATTGCCACTGGCGGCGCCATCGTCTCCTACATCCCGGTAGGCGAGGTGGCCTCCCGGGTAGGCCGGAAAAAGACCATTCAGGCGGGGGCCCTGCTCCTGGCAGCCTGCTTCATGGCGGGGTATTTCCTCACCACCCATTTCCGGGAGATCAACGCTATTATGTATGTGGTGTTTGTACTGGTGGGCCTTGCCTGGGCCGCCATCAACGTCAACTCCCTGCCCATGGTGGTGGAGATGTGCAAGGGCAGCGACGTGGGCAAGTTCACCGGTTACTACTACACCGCCTCCATGCTGGCCCAGGTCATCACACCGGTGGCGGCAGGTACCCTGATGCGGCAGGTGGGGTATTTTACCCTCTTCCCCTACGCGGCGTTCTTTGTGGCTTTGAGCTTTATCACCATGTGCTTCGTCCGCCATGGTGACTGTAAGGCGGAAGCCAAGCGGGGACTGGAGGCTTTTGAGGATATGGACGACTAAAGAAAGGAAGCATGAGAGATGAAAAAGATCGCACGGGGCGCGGTAGGGGTCCTGGCAGCGGGGGCTGCCGCCGCCGCCGCCGGCTGGTGCCTGCTGCTGCGTCCCCGGCGGAATCAGCCGGGATGGGAAAAATTTGAGGGCGTACGCTACGCCCACCGGGGTCTCCACGATGCAGAAGCTGGGATTCCGGAGAACTCTCTGGCCGCCTTCCGGCGGGCAGTGGAGCAGGGCTTTGGCGCGGAGCTGGACATCCACCTGATGGCCGACGGCAACCTGGCGGTGGTCCACGACAGCGACCTGACAAGGGTGTGCGGAAAGGAAGGCTGCATTGAGGACCTGACGGCGGCGGACCTTGCAGACTACCCCCTCCAGGGCACGACGGAGACTATCCCCCTGCTGGAAGAGGTGCTGCCCATCTTCGCAGGAAAGACTCCTCTGATTGTGGAGCTAAAGGTGGCGGGCAACGCCGACGCCCTGGTGGACGCGGCTATGGCCCGGCTGGAGGGCTATCCCGGACTCTACTGTGTGGAGTCCTTCCATCCGGCGGCCCTGCTGGCGTTGAAGAAGCGGTACCCCTGGGTGATCCGGGGACAGCTGTCGGAGAACTTCTTCCGGGGCAGTGAGACGGGACTGCTCTCCCGTCCGTCGGCGGCAGTGATGACGCTGCTGCTGACCACCTCTGCCACCCGGCCGGATTTCATTGCCTATCACTACATGGACCGGGCCTGCCCCAGCCTCCGGCTGATGAAACGGCTCTACGGCGTCCATGAGGTGGCCTGGACGGTCCGCAGCCGGGAGGATATGGAGCTCTTGGAGCAGGAAGGCGTCACGGTGATCTTTGAGGGCTTTGTGCCGTAAGAACAGAGCATAACAGACAGCAGCCGGGGGACAGGTTATAGAACCTGTCCCCCGGCTGCTGCTTCGCATTCTGTCAGCTGTTGTGACGGCTGATGGGGTGGCGCAGGAGGATGCGGCTGAGGGCCTTGCCGTTGAAGGGATAGAGGGGGTAGAGGTACCCTTTCCCCAGAATGGGCTTGGTGGTGACAAGGAGAACCAGGAAGAGCAGAATGCCCGCTACCAACCCCCATACGTCGAAGGCTGCGATGAGAAGCAGTATCACCATGCGCATCAGCTTGAGGGCGTAGCCCAGCTCAAAGCTGGGCTGGGCAAAGTTGGCAATGGCCACAAAGGCCATGTAGACCAGCACCTCCGGTACCAGCCACCGGGCCTGAACGGCAAATTCTCCCAGGATCAGGGCGCCCAGCATGCTGAAGGAGCTGCTGAGAGCATCCGGGGTGTTGAGGGAGGCCAGCTTCAGAAGGTCCACCACAAATTCCAGCAGCAGCATCTGTACCAAAAGGGGGACGCTGCCCTCCTCCTCCGGGGCCACGAATTGAAGGAATTCCGGGGCCTGGGAGGGGTCCTTCACCAGGAGATACCACAGTGGCGTAATAAAGAGGGACAGCAGCATCACCGCAATGCGGAGGTACCTAAGATAGGTACCCACCAGGGGCGGAAAGTAGTAGTCGTTGGCCTCCTCCATGAAGTCAAAAAAGCTGGTGGGCAGCAGCATCACCGACGGGGAGTTGTCTACCAGGAGGACGATGTTTCCCTCCATCACGCAGGAGGTGGCGGAGTCGGGCCGCTCGGTGTAGCGGACCTTGGGGAAAGGATTGTACCACTGGGGCGCCATCATGGCCTCGGCAATGCTCTCCTGGCTCATGGCAGTGGAGTTGACGTCGATCGCCGCCAGTTTTTTCCGCAGAGTATTCAGCTCCTCCTGGTCCACCTTGCTCTCCAGATAGGCCAGCACTACGTCAGTCTTGCTGCGCTTGCCCACCTTGTGGCTTTCCAACGTCAGATCGCTGTCCCGGATCCGGCGGCGGAGCAGGGCGGTGTTCTGTACCAGGGTCTCGGTGAAGCCGTCGTGGCTGCCCCGGAGGACCTTGCCGTCGGAGGGCTCTGACACCGCCCGACAGGGGTAGCCCTTGGCGTCGATGAGGGCGCAGTGGTCAAAGCCGTCTACCAGCAGTACACTTTTGCCCAGAAAGGCCCCAGTGAGGATGTTGTCTACCTTGTTTTCACAGTCTACCTCGCAGAAGGTGATGCACCGGTCAATGAAATCCTGCATATCCGCAGCATTTTCTGCCAGCTGAGCCCCCCGGCCCAGCAGAAAGGAGCAGATCCGCTCGATGACGCCGTCGTCGCCGTAGCCGTCAATGACATAAAGGCGGCCCCGGCGGCTGCCGATCCACAGATCCCGGGAGATCACGTCGTAGCTGCGGCCCACCCCCAGCAGATCGTCCAGCGTTGCCTGATTGTCGCTGAGTTTGTCCGTAAGCTGATCCATGGTTTATCCTCCCTGAGACGGTATTTGGTGGTAGTGTGCCCCGTGGCGGGGCAGAATATGCCCATGAGAGGCGGACATTTTGCCAGTTGTTTACCTTGCGTTTTTTTCTCAGTCAGGTATAATGAATCCAAACGGGAAAGGAGGCAGTCCATGGAGACCAAAAAGTGGGAGGCGCTGCTGACGGCGGTGGAGCTGGGAAGCTTCACCAGGGCGGCGGAGAAGCTGGGGTGTACCCAGTCGGGACTTACCCATATGATGAATAGTCTGGAGGGAGAAGTAGGCTTTCCACTGCTGGTCCGGGATCGCTACGGCGTGCGGCTGACCACGGCGGGGGAGCGGCTGCTGCCTGCTGTGCGGGAACTGCTTCAGACAGAGCGCCGCCTGGAGGGTGAGATCGCTGCCCAGAGCAGCAGCAAGCGGGAAAATATTCGGGTGGCGGCCTATTCCAGTATCTGCATGCACTGGCTGCCTACCATTGTCCAGCAGTTCCGCTGGGCTTTTCCGGACGTATCCGTGGACATCCGCATGGGCAGCGTGGAGGAGATGTATCGCTGGCTCCAGGAGGACAAGGTGGACCTGAGCTTTGCCAGCCGTCAGGACCGGGGCCGCTACGACTGGGTGCCGCTGTGGGACGATCCTCTGCTGGCCATCCTGCCTATGGACTATCCGGCGGAGGGAAAGGATCGCTTCCCGGTGGCGGAGTTTGGGGGCAAGGAGTTTTTGATGCCCTCCCTGGGGTTTGATTTGGATATTCTCCGAGTGTTTGGGGATCTGGACGTCCGGCCGGACATCAAGGATACCCAGGTGGAGGATGCGGCGATATTGTCCATGGTGGAGCACGGTCTGGGCTTCAGCATTCTCTCGGAACTGGTGCTCCAGGGCCGACAAGACAATGTCCGGAGCCTGCCGCTGGACCCGCCGGCCTGCCGCCGTATCGGCATCGCCGTGCCGTCCTTGACGGAGGCATCCCCCATTATCCGGCAGTTTATTGACTACTCCACCCGCATTGTAGCGGAGCTCCACCAGCCGCAGCTATAAAATAGAAGAGGGCGGGAGGCCATTGGCCTCCCGCCCTTTGCTGTGCGGTGCATTTATTCTGTCGTCTCTCCTCCGGCAAAGCGGATGGCCCCCAGGGCCAGCTCCAGGGTGGGGTCGGTGAAGGGATAGTCCAGGTGGTAGAGCTTGGCCGCCAGAGGCAGCTCCGTGCAGCCCAGGATCAGGGTCTGGGCCCCGCGCTGGAGCAGGTTCTCCATGGCCCGCCGGGCAGCAGAGGCATCATAGTGGAGGTCACCGGCCTTGACGCCCCGGTAGATCATGTCCATGATGGCCTGCTGGTTCTCTCCCTCCGGAGTCAAAAGGTCGATGCCGGTGCCGGCAAAGGTCCTCTGGTAGATACCGGTCTGGACAGTACCGTCGGTGGCCAGGAGCCCGGCTGCGGTGATACCCCGTGCCTGGAGGGCCTGGGCGGTGAGGCGGATCATATGGAGCACCGGGATCTGTACCGCGGCGGCAATGGCGTCATAGAAGTTGTGGGCAGTATTGCAGGGCATGATGAGAACGTCGGCCCCCATCTTCTCCAGCAAGGCCGCGCTGGCGGTGAGCTGGGGGGTGGGGTCTTCCCCGCCGTGGAGGAGCGCCGCCGTGCGATCGGGAATGTTGGTGTTGCTGTCGATCAGGACCCGCAGGTGGTCCTGGTCCTTCTGGGCTCTAGTGTGCAGCGTGATCTTCTCAAACAAGTCGGCAGTGGCCAGAGGCCCCATGCCGCCGATAATGCCGATGGTCTTCTTTTCCATGCCGGTCGCCTCCTTTGCCCGTAGTCTATCACAGGGACCGGCAGGGCGCAAGGGAGAAAGTGAATGAAGCAGAATATCGAAAGAGGCAGCCCACAGGGCCGCCTCTTTCGATATTCGGTAATCCAATGCAGAGAAAAAATTTTACTAGCGCATAATTTTTGATAAGATCATTAAAATCCACAAATGAGCGGGATAAACCACATAGAATAGCCATTTAGCCGCCTTGCTGTTATTTCCGCGCTCTCCGGAATATAGATAAATAGGAAGAATAACGGCTATCATTGCCCATTCGCTATCAAAGCATAATGTTGAGAACAAGGATATTCCTGTGCCGCCCGAATAATAAGATAAGAAGGCTTTGATAAATAATAAGAAAGACCATATTGCTATGCCAATATAAGCAAATTTTTTCCTGTTATAGCCAAAATAAAAGACAAACAATAGTGGCAAAAGATAGATGGAACCTTCACAAAACGGTAATGATAAGATAGATAACGTCCCTGCACCCAAAATCGGGGCGCATTTTTTGATTCCTTTGCTGGATTGTGATAACTGCAATAATTTTAAAATCAGCAAATAGACTGCTAATGTCAAGAAAATATTATTTCCCTGCTGCAGCGCATAAAAGTCCATTTCACCTGTTGCATAGTTCACAGAATGGAACGTATAGTTGATAGCCATATTTCCTGCCAGCATGATTAGCGCAAACGTACTCCTTTCGTCAAGGAAGGGGCCCTTAAGAATCATTAAAGAAATTTGAAATATTTGATTTGCATAGCAGATTGGGGGCGTATAGATAACCTCTTGGTATGTTAAATGCTTTAAATCACTGGTTTCTTGTCGGCGCACCATTATGACCGGATCTGCAGTAGATCCCCGTCGGATGCTGCCGAGGGGTAGAAAAAACGGCAACAGCCGCCAGACGAAGGGCTCTCCTCCGCCGGACGGCTGTCAATTTTCTGCGCTGGAGTCCGCGATGATGCCCGACTGGGCAAAATAGCTCCGGGCCTCCTCCGCGTCCCGCATGATCTGCTGCCGCAGGGCCTCCAGGTCGTCAAAGCGATGCTCCGGCCGCAGCATTTTCAGGAACTCCACCCGGCAGGTCTCACCGTAAAGTCCCAGCTTCTCATCCAACAGATGGCTCTCCACGGTGACACTGCCGTTTACATCCACTGTGGGCCGGACGCCTACATTGGTGACAGCAGGAAACACTTGATCGTCCACCGTCACCCGGGCGGCATAGACCCCATAGGCGGGCACTAGGTGCCCCTCCGGCGGAATCAGGTTGATGGTGGGGGCTCCCAGCCGGGAGCCAAGGCCCTTGCCGTGGCGGACGGTACCGGTGAGGGAGTAGGGCCGGCCCAGGAAGCGGCGGGCGTTCTCCACATCCCCCGCCTCCAGTAGTCCCCGGATGTGGGTGGAGCTGACGGTGACACCGTCCAAGGTGACGGCGGGGATGATGTCGCAGCCGATGCCCAGCTGCTCCGCCTTCCGGGAGAGGAGCGTGGGAGTGCCGGAGTTCTTGTGGCCAAAGCGAAAGCTGTGGCCTGCCACCAGCCATCCGGCCCGGTACCTCTGGGCCAGCATCAGGACAAAGTCCACCCAGGGCATGGTCATCATCTCCTGGTCGAAGGGGGCCACGATGACCTCCTCAATACCGAAGAGCTCCCGCACTGCCTGACAGCGCTCCTCCGGTGTGGTGAGCAGAGGAACCGGCACGCCGGTGACGAACTCCCGGGGGGAGCGATCGAAGGTAAACACCGCAGGGGTGAACCCCTTCTCTCTGGAGCGGTCCACCGCCCGGCGCAGCAGGGCCTGGTGGCCCAGATGGACCCCGTCGAAGAAGCCCAAAGCAATCACTTTTCTGTTTTCCTGGTCCATGGGAGATCCCTCCGCTCGGTGGAAATAGGCGGCTCAGCCGCCGAAGAAGTTTTTGACAGAGACCAGCTGCCCGTTGGTCTGACGGCTCAGACACAGGAAATCCCCTTCCTGGCTGTAGACCCGGTAGAGCTGCCCCTCCGCCAGGTCCCGGACAGGGATCGGATTCCCGTTGCGGCAGAGCTTTTCCTGCCGGGGGGAGGGGAGAATATAGGCCTCATATCGGCGGAAAAAGCTGTCCGTGGGCAGCAGCAGGGCTTCCTTTTCCTCCATCACCTGCTCCAGCTTTACCGCCTCCGACAGGGTGAACCCTGCCGCCATAGTCCGCCGCAGACTGTACATGCAGCCGCCGCAGCCCAGAGCCTCACCGATATCGTGGCAAAGCGTGCGGACATAGGTGCCCTTGGAGCAGCGGATCCGCAGGAGGTAGTCTCTCTCCCCGGTCTGCTCCAAAACTTCCAGGGCATAGATGGTTATCGGCCGGGGCTCCCGGTGGATCTCCTTCCCTGCTCTTGCCAGCTCGTAGAGCTTTTTGCCATCCCGCTTGATGGCGGAGAACATGGGGGGGATCTGGGCGATGGGGCCGGTAAAGCGGGGCAGCACCGCCTCCAGCGCAGCCCGGTCAGGGATGGTGGCAGACTCTGACAAGATCTCCCCGGTGGTATCCTGAGTGTTGGTGACAAGGCCCAGCCGCAGTCCGGCAATATATTCCTTGTCCCCTTTTTCCGCGAACTCCACAGCCTTCGTAGCATTCCCTACAAACACCGGCAGAACGCCGGTGGCCATGGGGTCCAGCGTACCGCCGTGGCCGATGCGCCGCTCTTTCAGGATGCCCCGGAGCTTGGCGCATACATCCATGCTGGTCCATTCTTCCGGTTTGTCAATAATGATAATGCCGTTTGCCATAGCGCCTCCTGTTATAAAACGGGAAATATCGCGGCGAGGGCCTCCGTCAAACCATTTTGACGGAGGCCCTTCGCATCCAAACGAGGGAACGGTTTATTAACCGTTTTCCCCACTGTTTTCTCCGGCAGCGCCGTTAGCGGCATTACCGGAAGCACTGTCTGCGCCGTTACTTGTTGGTAGAACCTGTGTTGTCGGTTGCACCATTGCTGCCGGTGGTATTTCCGGCAGTATTTCCGGTGGTATCACCAGCGGAACTGTCCTCGCCTTCCGCGGTCTCGTCGGGAGCCAGCTGGCCCATGCGGTCAAGATAGTCGGAATAGAAAGTGCCGGCATCGAAATCATCCAGCTTCTCGCTGTAGGTGACCTCTACATCAGCCATTTCCAGCTCGATGAGGGACTGGAGATGCTGCTCTGCCAGGGCCCGCTTCTGCTCAGGATACTCCTTGAGACCCTCGGTAAGATCTTTGCGCAGAATGATGTGGTAACCATAATCGCTCTGGATGATGTCGCTGATCTCGCCGGGCTCCAGAGCGGCGGCGGTGTCCTCAAAGATCTCCACCATGGTACCGGGCGTATAGATGTAGCCGGTGGGGTTGGTCTCACGACCGGTGTCTTCGCTGTACTCGTCTGCCAGCTGGGCAAACAAAGTTTCAGGATCGTCGGAAGCCCGCAGCTGCTTAAGCAGATCGTTGGCAGTATCCAGCTTGGCAGCAATCTGGTCGGAGGGAATGGCTGTCCCAGTAGTGGGATCGACGGTAGCCAGGAGGATATGATCGGCGTAGACGCCGTATTCGTTATAGTCCTCCTCTGCCAGGTACAGAGGGCTGCCTTCCTCAAGCACCAAGTCGGTCATACCGTCAAAGAGATAGGCGGCGGAAGAGATGCGGTCAAAAGCCTCCTGGGTGAGTCCCAGCTGATAGAGATACTTTTCAAAAGCTTCTTCGCTGCCAAGATCCTCCACGGCGGCTGCGTGAGAATCTTTGATAGCAGCTTTATCTTCGTCGGTCAGGGAAATGTCATACTCCTTGGCCATGGTTTCAATGGTGGAATAGAACTTGATCGTATCCTCTGACTGCTCCCGGGCAAATTCGCTGAGGGTCTTGCCGTCAGCAAGCTCGCCGGACCAGACAAGGGAGGTGCCGTCCTCGGAGACAAGGTCGGAATAGGAGCCGTAGTAGTTATAGGCGGTGAGAAGCTGATAATCAATGGAGCTGCAGTTGTAGGTGGTCCAGTAGAAGTACAGCTCTGCTGAAATGGGATTGCCGTCCACTTCCATCAGAGTTTCGTCTGGGGCAATACCAGTAATGTCGTAATAGATTCCGGAAGGAGCGGTACCGCCCGTCTTGCTTTCTCCGCAGCCAGCGCATAAAAGTACCATGGTCATCGCCAGCAGCGCGCAGATGATTTTTTTCATGTACAGGTTCCTCACTTGCATTCAGATAGTCGGTTTGCTGCCGGTATACTGTTGGGAATGATCCTCACAGCTGGACCGGCGCACATCACAATAAAACATATTACCATGACTGGCAGTAGGATGCAATCTCTTTTTCGGCAGAATGCCCATTATTATAACAGGAATATAACGAAGCTGCCTGATGAGGGGCTGCTTATCTCCGGCTGAGGTCCTGCTGAATGATACGCTTGAGACCTTCCACGCCTACCCGAACGGCGGCGGAGGTGTCCTCACTCATCTTTTGGTCCAGACCGGCAGCCTCCCGCTCCTGGTTCCACACCACATGGAAGCAGCTGCCGCAGCGGACGCCGAGGGCGGCGGCCACTACAAACAGCGCCGCAGACTCCATCTCACTGGCCTTGACGCCCAGCCGCTTCCAGGCCTCCCACTTGTTCAGCAGTTCATAGCTGACGGGCATTCTGGCGGGACTGTGCTGGCCGTAGAAGCTGTCCTTACACTGGACTACTCCGGTGTGGCAGGTTTTGCCCATGGCACGGGCGGCCTCCGCCAGGGCGGCGGTGATGCCGAAGTCTGCCACCGCCGGGAACTCAATGGGGGCGTACTCCCGGCTGGTATGCTCAAAGCGGATGGCCCCAGTGGCCACCACAATGTCTCCGGACTGGACATTCAGATCAATACCGCCGCAGGTGCCCACGCGGATGAAGGTGTCTGCTCCGATGGCGGTGAGCTCCTCCATGGCGATAGCGGCGGAGGGACCGCCGATGCCGGTGGAGCATACGGACACCTTTTCCCCGAGGAGGGTGCCGGTATAGATGGTATATTCCCGGTTTTGACTGACAAAGGCCGGGTTGTCAAAGAGAGCGGCGATGGATGCGCACCGGCCCGGGTCACCAGGCAGAATGCAGTAACGCCCCACATCTCCCGGGGCACAGTTGATATGGTATTGTTTTTCCAGCTGCTGCATAGACTCCTCCTTCTTTGGGGCGGGTCCGTTGCAATTGTGATTGGATGAGCCGGACCCGGGTGAAAGGAACATGGATAATATTGACATTATATCACGCAAAAGGACACCTTTTCAAGCGCAGCTGCCGCCGGACGGTAAGTTTTCCCCGGGGCGGAGGTGGACATTTCCGGAAAGCTGTGCTATAGTAGATTCGTTGTTATTATGTCAAGTACCCTATGGACAAGCAGAAAAGGAGATCCCCATGAAGAAAGCACTTTCCCTGATCCTGGCGGTGGCCCTTGTACTGACGCTGGCCCCCGCCGCCTGGGCATACTCCGACGCCTACGGCGAGGAGGTATGGCTTCAGGACACCCAGATCCATGATGGTGTCACCCTCAGTGACAATATCTATTGGAGCAACTATTACTCCGACCTTCGCCACGAGTACTATCTCACCTACTCCCCCGGGGATACGGTGACCGCAGCGGCGGCCTACGGCGCCTCCGTATGCGACCGTATTACCGCCGCCACTGCCGCACAGACCTACGAGGCGGAGGGTTACCGGGTAGTAGGAGCCATCAACGGCGATTTCTATGATACCGCCACCGGCTACCCCCTGGGACTGCTGGTATCCGAAGGGGAGATCCTCTCCGGTTCCTCCAACTACTATGCTGTGGGCTTCCGCTCCGACGGCTCCGCTGTCATGGGAAGTCCCAACCTCCAGATCACTCTTACCAGCCGGGGACAGAACCTGTCTCTCGCTGCCATCAATAAGCCCCGTGTGGAAAACGGCGGTGTGACCATGCTGACCTACGACTTCCGCAATGACCACACCACCGGCACCACCACCGCCGGCGTCAGCGTCATTGCCACCATCATTGACGGCTATGCGGAGATCGGCGGCGAGATGCTGCTGCAGGTGGACCAGGTGGTGGAGGACACCTCCGCTCTGGCCATCGGCGAGGACCAGGTGGTTCTCACCACCGCTCTCACCGGCTATACCCAGGGCCTGACGCTGCTGCGGAGCATGATGCCCGGCGAGACCTTCACCGTCAGCTTCACTGCCAATGAGGACTGGATGGATGTCACCGAGGCCGTCGGTGCGCTGTACCTGCTGGTGGACAACGGCGTGGTCCAGAGCGGCTTTGCCAAGGGCAACGCGCCCCGCACCGCGGTGGGTCTTACCGCTGACGGCGATGTGGTGCTCTACACCGTGGACGGCCGCCAGAGCGGCTACAGCCTGGGATCCTCCATGAGCGTGCTGGCCCAGCGAATGGTGGAACTGGGCTGTGTTACCGCCGTGTGCATGGATGGCGGCGGTTCCACCACCATGGCAGCCTCTACCCCGGACAGTGACTACGCCCAGCTGCTCAACTCCCCCAGTGATGGTTCCCAGCGGAAGGTGAGCAACCACCTGCTGCTCCTGGCCGACGGCGAGCCCACAGAGGATCCGGATCACGTATATCTCTCTGCCAGTGCCCCTGTGGTCCTGGCGGGCCATACCGTAGAGCTCACCGCCAACTTGGTGGACAGCGCCTACTTCCCCATGGAGGATGAGGAGGTGACCCTCTCCGCCAGTGCCGGCGAGATTGTGGACAACACCTTTATTGCTCCGGCGGAGGGCGGCACCGTCATCATTGCCGCCGAGTGGGAGGATCTGGTAACCTACCTTGAGATCCAGGTCATTGACAGCCCCGACAGCATGACCGTGAAGCGGGGCAACACCGCCGTCACCTCCCTGACCATGGTGCCCGGTGAGACGGCGGAGCTGTCCGTGTCCGTGATCTATAACCATCTGGAGCTGGAGACCACTCCCGCGGACTTCATCTGGAGCGTGGATCCTGCTTTGGGTACCATTGATGAAAACGGCGTGCTGCACACCAACTATGCCGAGGGCCAGGGCGTTATCACTGTGACCAAGGGCACATCCACAGTTACTATCCCGCTGACCATTGATGCCGACTCTCCCTTCGTGGATACCGAGGGCCACTGGGGCAGCGCCTATATGGCGGCCCTCTACCACCAGGGTATCTTCACCGGCGTGACGGTGGAGGATAAGCTCTACGCCTACCCGGACCAGGCTGTGACCCGTATGGAATTTGCAGTGCTCCTCTGCCGGTATATGGGCATCAACACCGCCGATTACTCCACCGTTGAGGTGCCCTTTGCCGACATGGATCAGGTGGACTCCTGGGCTGCTGACGCGGTGCGGGCCATGTACGCCCTGGGCATCGTGGGCGGTTCTACGGTAGACGGACAGCTGGTGTTCAGCCCCAATACCACCCTTACCCGGGCGGAGGCGGTGACCATGCTGGGACGGATGCAGGACTATGAGGGCGTGGTTCCCGCGGATCTGTCTGTGTTCTCCGATGCCGCCTCTGTGCCGCCCTACGCGCTGGAATACTTCCAGACCATGGTGACCCTGGGGGTCATCGGCGGCAGCGATGGAAAGCTGGATCCCAACGGTGCCCTGACCCGGGCCGCCGTCTGTAAGATCCTGGCCACCATGCCCTGATGATATAAAGCTGAATTGACAGAATAAATGAAAGAGCCGCCCCGACGTGCACTGCACGCCGGGGCGGCTTTTTCGCAAAATTAAGTGGACCTATAATCAGAAGGTCTCAGCCATTTTCTCTGCCTGCTCGATAGCCTGGGCCATGATGGTCGTTTTGTCGTTGCGGATGTCGTCCAGCCCCTGGGCGGTGAGACACTGGAAGGAGGGAATGCCGTACATGACGCACAAGGCCTCCAGCTGACGGGCCCCCATCTCCATCCAGGAGATCTCCGGAATAGAGAAATCTCCGCCCCGGGTGGTGATGAAAAGGAGTTTCTCCGCCCGGCACAGTCCCACGCTGCGGCCCAGGTCGTCATAGCCGAAGGTGATATTGGTCACCGAGATCCGCTCCAGATAGATCTTCAGGATAGCGGGGAAGGACAGATCCCAGAAGGGAGCGGCAATGACGATCCGCCCGGCGGCGGCGAACTGTATGGCAGGGGCGAAGATGGGGTCATCCAGCTTCCCGGCGCTCCACAGGGTATCCCGCTCCTCCAGCACCTCCGGGTACTGGGGAAGGAGCCGGTCCCGGCAGAGGTCCCGCTCTGTGATCACCGCTTCCGGATGCTTCTGCTGCCACATCTCCAGAAAACGGCGTGCCAGCGGTAAGGTGCGGGACCGCGGGCCCCGTACGCAGGCGTTGATAAAGAGAAGGCCTTCCATGACAGTACACTCCTATGCTTCATTATTGTATGCAATGGGTGGAGGCTTTGTCCTCATACCCCTGTGAGGTCGAAGGGCGGGGTGTACTCCTCCTTGGCGGAGGAGGAGTCCTGGCAGTAGCCGTCCACAATGCCCAGGTTCTCCATGTACTGCAGGGAGGCCCGGTACTCCGCTCCGGTGACCCGGCGGCGCAGCAGCCCCTCCGCTCCCGGCTGAGGGGTGTACTGGGACATGAGGGAGAACAGCACCTGTCCGGGCTTAAAATGTTCTGCCACCCAGTCCATCACCGCCTTGGCGTTGTCCAGGGCTCCGGGCAGCAGCAGGTGGCGGATCACCACTCCCCGGCGGAGGAGGCCGTCCTCCAGCACGTAGTCCCCCACCTGGCGGTACATCTCCTCAATGGCGGCGGTGGCCACGGGAAAGTAGTCTGCCGCGCCGCTGTACCGCTGGGCGAGGCCGCTGTCCGCGTACTTGAGGTCCGGAAGCCAGATCTGGACTTTCCCCTCCAGGCTCCGCAGCGTCTCCACCCGCTCATAGCCACCGGTGTTCCACACCACCGGTACCGGCAGGGGATCTTTCAGCGCCTCCCGGATGGCGGGAACATAGGGGGTGGGGCTCACCAGGTTGATGTTGTGGGCTCCCTGGGCAATGAGGTCCTCAAAGATCTCCCGCAGCCGCTCCACGGTGACGGTTTTCCCGAAGTTCTCCCGGCTGATACTGCCGTTCTGACAGAATACGCACCGCAGGACGCACCCGGAGAAAAACACGGTGCCGCTGCCCTTTGTTCCGCTGATAGCAGGCTCCTCCCAGTAGTGGAGGGCGGCCCGGGCCACCACCGGCAGGGCCGGCATGCCGCAGAAGCCCTCCCCCCGCTCCTCCGTCCGCACCGCGCCGCAGCGCCGGGGACAGAGGGTACAGATCATGGCCATTGCTTTGCTCCTTTCCAAGCGGTCTGAGCCGCCGGCTTGTTTTTCTATATTGTAGCGGAAAGCCGCCTGCTGCGCAAGAAGGAGGCCGGGTTTCCCCGGCTATTTCCCGACAGGCTTTTTCTGCCGCTCCTGCTACAATGGTGTCCAGACCATCCGTGGAAGGGGACAAGCTATGAAGATCGGCGGTATGATATGGGAACGGCCCAAGGGAGGAAAACTCCTGCGCCTGGGCGGATATCTCACAGCGGGGTTCCTCTCCGCGGCCTGCGCGCTGGAGGGGCGAGCGCCCCTGGTAGCGGGCTTTCTCGCGGCCTGCCGGCCGGGACAAAACGCCCTGGCCGCACTGTGCGGCGGCATCCTGGGGAGCTTTACGTTCCTGGGCTTTGGCTCCGCTCTGCGCTGCTGCGGTATTTTGGTGCTGGAGAGCGCGGTGCTCTCCGCCTTCCGGGATACGGTGTGGTTTCAGAGCCCCCTCTTCCGGCCCCTCACCGCCGCCGGCGCCACCTTGGCAGTGGAGCTGGCCTATGCCCTGCAGATGGGCCTTACCGCCGCTTCTCTGACACGGCTCCTGGCCTGTACTGCCCTGGCGGGGCTCTTGGCCCACTACTGCTCCCTCCTTCTGCGGCAGACCGTGATCCCACGGCGGCAGGCCCCACGGGAGCCGGAGGGCCTGCGGGAGCGGCTGAAGCTCTCCGCCGATGCCCTGCGCTCCCTCTGCGAGACCTTCAGCGGGGGCAGCGCCCCCAAGAAGGAGGAAAATCCCGCCGTGGTCTTTGACCGGGCGGCGGAGGTGGTGTGCCGGGGCTGTGCTCTGCGGGACCTCTGCTGGAACAAGGAGTACATCTCCACCTTCAACGCCTTCAACGACGCCACCCCTGCCATTCTGGAGCGGGGAAGGGCGGAGAGCGGGGACTTTGCCGCCCACTTTGCCAGCCGCTGTATCCATTTTCCCCAGCTGATTTCCGCCATCAACACGGAGGTGACGGCCCTGTTGCTGCGGCGGCAGTACCGCCGCCAGCTGGAGGCGGAGCGCAGCCGGACCCGGGGCCAGTACGCCCAGCTCTCAGAGCTGGTGGCCCAGGCCATGGCCACTCCGGACCAGCAGGTGGAGGAGGGGAATACCCTGGCCTGGGACGTGGCCATGGGCTCCACCCCCAAGGAGGGCCAGCGGGTGTGCGGCGACAGCGTCACCTACTTCAAGTCCGGCGGCAATACCCTCTGCCTCCTCCTTTCCGACGGCATGGGCAGCGGCCGGGAGGCCCGGCGGGAGAGCCAGCTGACATTGCGGCTCACAGAGCAGTTCCTCCGCTCCGGCATCGAGGCGGGAGCAGCTCTCAGGACCATCAACGCCGCGCTGAACATCCGCAGTGACGAGCAGGGCAGCTTCACCACTATCGACCTTCTCACCGTGGACCTCACCGACTACCAGGCGGCTCTCTACAAGTACGGCGCCGCTCCCACTTACATCAAGCACCAGGGCACCGTCCGCCGTGTCACTGGCAGCGCTCTGCCTGCGGGACTCCAGGACGCCGCCTCCCCTACCCCGGAGACCCGCTTTCCCCTGGAGGAAAACACCTTCGTTCTCATGGTCAGTGACGGCGTGGCCGACAGTAGTGACGACAAATGGCTTCAGGATCTGCTGGCGGGGTGGCAGGGGGACGATCCCAATGTGCTGGTGTCCCTGGTGCTGCGGGAGTGCCGCCAGCGCCGCCATGGAGATGATGACTGCAGTGCGCTTTGCCTGTGCCTTCCTCCTCAAAATCGGGGAAAACGCCAGGCCAGGGCCGTATAATCTGCCCCGCCCCGGGAAACAATGGGAGAGGAAATCAACAGCGTGCAGCACAGAAAGGAGCGGTGCCCCTTGGTGAAAGGTATCTCCCGCCGCGTGATCGTCGTGGACTCTCCCGATCCCAAGCTCTTCGAACAGGCCATTTTCATCATCCGAAACGACGCCCTCACCAAGGAGGGCGTGACGCCGCAGCAGGTCCTGGGTGAGGCCTGCCGCATTGCCCGGGGCTATGCGGCCAGCCACACCATCCGCCCGCCGCTGTGGCGGCGGATCCCCCGCTGGTGCTACTTCGCCGCCGCGGCTCTGGCCGCCGTGGCGGTGTGGGCAGTCATCACATTCCTGTTGTGAGCAAAGGAGGGACTTTTCGCCGGAAAAGTCCCTCCTTTGCTGCCGTTTGGTAGAAAAAGTTCCTATCTTCCCCTTGACAACCAGAGAAAAAACCGATACCATCACAGAGCACGGAGTTTTCCGTGTGGAGTTATGGATACGAAAGAAGAACAGCGGCACACACCCCTCCCCCCGGAGTGATGGTGTGGGCCTTTTCCTGCGTTCTTTTGTTTTTTGCTCAGAAAGGAGGCGGCTATGGAGCTGCTGCTGAAAAAACTGCTGGAGATCCCCGAAGCGGCGTCCCTGGCGGAGGCCGTGGAAAAGGGCGGCTGTCCCGCCGCGGTGACAGGTCTCTCCTCGGTGCATAAGGCCCAGATCGCCGCCGCTTTGGCCCATGGGACTAACCGTTCCCTGGTAATGGTCTGCGCCGACGAGGCGGAGGCAGGACGCCTGGCCGGGGACCTGGAGACTCTGCTGGGGGTCCCGGCGCTGCGGCTCTATGCCCGGGAGCTGTTTGTCCGCACCGGGGCTGTGGCCTCCCGCCAGTGGGAGATGGCCCGGATCGGCGCACTCTACGAGATGGCCCAGGGACAGGGACGGCTCCTGGTGTGTACCGCTGAGGGCCTTCTCCAGAAGACTGCCCCCGCCCAGCGGCTCCGGGACAGCGCCATCACCCTGGAGGTGGGGGGACGCTGGGATCTCAGTGATCTGACCCTTCGTCTGGCGTCGGCGGGCTACAGCCGCTGCGACCAGGTGGAGGGCGTGGGCCAGTTTGCCCTTCGCGGCGGCATCCTGGACGTGTTCTCTCCTCTCATGGAGGAGCCGGTGCGCTGCGAGTTCTTTGACGATGAGATCGACTCTCTGGGCTCCTTCGACACCACCACCCAGCGCCGTACGGCCAATCTGCCCTCTGCCCTGCTGCTGCCGGCGGCGGAGCAGCTGCCGGATACGGAGATGGTCTCCGCCTTCGGCTGCCTCCCTGCCGATGCCCTCATCTGCCTGTGTGAGACAGGCCGCATCACCGAGCGGGTGAAGGGTGTGCTGTTCCAGGCCAAGGAGGATACCGAGTCCCTGTTGGCCGCCGGGGAGCCCAATGGGGACCTTGTGAGCCTGCTTCTCAGCCAGAGCGAGTGGCTTTCTGAGCTGGAGCGGTTCCCGGTGTGCATGATGGAGGCTCTGCCCACCTCCCGCTACCCCTTGAGTCCCCGGACCCTTCTCACCATCAACGCCAAGCAGCTGAGTGCCTACGGCGGCAGCATGGACGCCGCCGCCGGGGACCTGGAGCACTACCGCTCCGTGGGCTTTGGTGCGCTGCTGCTGTGCGGCAACGCCCCTCGGGCCCGGAACCTCCAGCGGATGCTCCAGGAGCGGGATCTTCCCGCCGCCCTGGACTTCGAGGGGGAGGCACTGCCTGCCCCCGGTGAGATCCGCCTTACGGTGGGGGCCCTCTCCGCCGGTGCGGAGTACCCCCAGCTGAATCTGGCCATCCTCACCGAGGGCCAGCTTACCGCTGCTTCCTCCGGCAAGGCCCCTGCCAAGCGGTCTGTGAAAAAGGACAACCGGCAGAAGCTCCTCAGCTACACTGACCTCACCCCCGGGGACCTGGTGGTCCATGCCCACCACGGTATCGGCCGCTTCGAGGGTATGCGGAAAATGCCGGTGGACGGGGTGGAGAAGGACTACATCAAGATCGCCTATGCCGGCGGCGATAGCCTCTACGTCCCCGCCACCCAGCTGGATCTGGTGTCCAAGTACATCGGCGGCGGCGGTCAGGACGAGAGCCGCCCCATGAAGCTCAACAAGCTGGGTGGCACCGACTGGACCAAGCAGAAGGCCAAGGCCAAAGCCGCCGCCAAGGATCTGGCCAAGGGCCTCATCGCCCTTTATGCCGAGCGCCAGCGCCGCCCGGGCTTTGCCTTCTCCCCGGACTCCCCCTGGCAGCGGGAGTTTGAGGAGGCCTTCGACTACGCAGAGACCGACGACCAGCTGCGGTGCATCGAGGAGATCAAGCGGGACATGGAGCGGCCGGTGCCCATGGACCGGCTCCTCTGCGGCGACGTGGGCTACGGCAAGACGGAGGTGGCCCTCCGGGCGGTGATGAAGTGCGTGCTGGATGGCAAGCAGGCCGCCATTCTGGTGCCCACCACCGTCCTGGCCCAGCAGCACTTCAATACCGCCGTCAACCGCTTCCGCAGCTTCCCGGTGGAGATCCGGGTCCTCTCCCGGTTCCAGACCCCCGGCCAGGCCCGGCAGATCCTCTCGGACCTCCGGACCGGGCGGGTGGACCTCCT